>NZ_JBXWOU010000002.1:0-510259 GCF_059611045.1 Ruegeria sp. CDSB113 | reverse complement strand
CGCGGGATGGAGCAGCCCGGTAGCTCGTCAGGCTCATAACCTGAAGGTCGTAGGTTCAAATCCTACTCCCGCAACCAACTTTAGCGAACTCTCGTCGGAAACAATGCCCGCCTCATCGGCGGGCTTTGCCTTGTTGAGCATGGCGACCAGATTGCCCTGCATATCCAGGACATGGTTCTTGGCGTCATGATTGTATGAAACGACGACACAATCCAAGAGCTCGTGCAGCTCATCACTTGCTCTGCCCGCCACTCCTTCGTCTGTCAGGGTTGCCACCAAGTCGTCGATATATCTGCGATACAGTGACGGCATATCATCCGGAAGCTCAATGGGTTTGGGAACCAGCCGAGCTCGAGTCCCTTGCAGCGTTTTGAGTTCCTGATCATATGAATTCAGACGCTCAACAATCACGCTCGAATGCTGGCCATTCTCAATGGCGTCCATCAGGTTGAAGATCTTCTTCTCAAGCTCCTTGGTCTTTTGGTCATGCAGACGGAGAGCCTCCCCGTTATCCTTCTCCTGGTGTTGTAGGTGACGGAGATAATGCGTTTTGAATTCCTGGAACGCTTCATCCTGCATCAAGTGTTCCCGCAGGCTGCTTAGGATGGTCTTTGCGGCAAGGTTTTCCTTCAGGCCTGGCATGCCTTTGCAGACCGATGATCCTTTCTCTTTCGCATTGGCGCAATTATAGCGCCGTGTCTTTGCTGAGCCTGCGACTGTCAGCTTGCCGCTGCACTGTGCGCACCGAAGCAGGTCAGACAGTAGATACTTTCGCCGACGCAGCGCCTGTGATGCAGACAGTCCTTTGGTGTCAGTAGGGCTACGCTTTGAACGCTTCCGTGCGAGGCTGTCCTGACGTTCCTTAACTGCAAGCCAGAGATTTTGGTCGAGAATGCGAAGCTCTGGCATTTCAGCGAGCAGCCAATCCTCTCGGGGAGCCGGCCGAGAGACGCGCTTTCCTGTTTCCGGATGTTTGGAATAGCGAAGCCGACCCCAGAGGTAGCGGCCAACATACAGTTCGTTGTTCAGGATCCCAGTCGCGCGTTCGCGGTTTCCATTAAGCGTGTTTTGCTTCCAGTGCCCCGATCCGTCGCCGCGCCCTCTTGGGGCTGGAATACCATCTCGGTTGAGACCTTCCGCAATTTTTTGAGGGGATTTTCCATCAGCGTATTCGCGGAATACCCTCCGGATGATTGCAGCATGTTCATCAACGACCTCCAGTTTTCCTGTGATAGCCTCCCCGCTCGCTTTTCTTGCCACTCGGTAGCCATAAGATAGACCGCCGCCGCTGTTGCCCTGGGCAACTCGCCCCGCTATCCCCCTGCGTGTTTTTCTCCCGAGATCCTCGAGGAACAGGGCAGCAATGCTGGAGAATATTCCGATATCCATTATGCCAAATTTGCGACCGATGTGATGCAGTTCCGTATCTGCATGAGTCGCGGCCTTGTAGAACGCTGAGACCAGCTCCAAATCTCGTCCCAGTCGATCAATGTGTTCGATCAATACAATATCGAACTTCCGATCACGGACCGCAGCAAGCAGTCTTTGATACTCCGGTCGGTCTCTGGTTGCACCTGAGATGCCACGATCCGCGAATGTCTCTACGACCGCCCAGCCTTGGCGTTCCGCGTATTGCCTACATTCCCGAAATTGGTCATCAACGGACTTCGGGTTTTGCATGTCTGTGGAATAGCGGGCGTAAAGGGCAGCGCGCGGCTGTTGCATGAAGTGGCTCCAGTTAATGTTCGCCAAACATGCTCAACTTTGTGAGTGAGCTTCAAGAGCAAAAAATCTCGCCTAAGGTGAAAAGCTCTCTTGGAACGCCAAGCGATTCCAATATGATAGGGAACACTGCATCTGGAGCTTCCTCGTTCGAGTTTCCCTCTTGGGACCCTTGTTTTGCGGCAACTTCAGCGATCAGGTCTATCATCTTCGAGAGGTTCATTCGGTTCTCCTTCGGCTGGGACACTGAAAACAGCAGCACGAAAGAGCTTTGAAACCTGAAGTATAGGCATGCGGAAGCCCGCGCCGTCCGTGGCGGTGCGGGCGTTTTGCCCAGGAAGAATCTTGTAAAGCGAATGGGGTGCTGGCGCAGCGGTTGTGTCTAAGCGCCTGAATACCCGCCGCTGATGGCAACTTCTGATCGGAACCCCTGCATCGATTCATTAGGAGGCCACCTTCCGCCCTAACGAAGGTGACCTGCTTTCGAAGCTGTTCAATCCATATCGTGCACCCGTAAGTCTCAATGCGAAAGAAAAAACCAATCTGCTTTGGAAGTGAATAAATTCGCCCCATCTCCCGTTAGCCAAACGCGTTATTCTAACGGAGATAAAATAATGACCGCGCAAATCATTCACATGGAGCCAGAAATTGAAGCTGCAATCCATGAGGGAAGGCTGACACAGATCGAACTCACCGATGCAAGAATGAAACTGTCAGATGGCGTGCTTTCCTTGAGGGCCAGTGATCTTCTCCCCCCGAAAATCAAGACAGGCGAAGCGGTCAAAGAGGCCAAGACCGCGAAGGAGCGACAGCGCGAGTTCGTGCAGCGAAAGAAGGAGGCAGGGTTCAAGAAGGACTGGCTTCATGAAAGCCTTCTGCGCCTCGCGGAGGAGGCCGGAGGACAAGAGAACATCGCGACGGTGGTCAAGAAATTGCGTCAGAGAGCCGAGGCGGCGGAACACCGGGCCGGGTCGGCTGAGGCCGAAGTTCAGCGGTTGAAGTTTCGCCGATGGTGGCTGTTCTGGCGCTGATCATCAGCAACATGTAGAGCGCTCATTTCAGCCAAAGTCAGGTTTCTATCGGAGCTATTAGGCAGTCCATTCCAACCAGGGCGCGGCGTAATTAGGTGAAGGAAGTGCAAAGACAGATGCATGGCATCAACGTCTTTTCCGATGAAGCCAAGGATAATTCCCTCCTGGAGCAGCGCTCGAACAACGCGGGTCAGGTCCTTCGATGTAATGTCTGGTGCCTTGTCAGCCGCGGCCTCAAAAACAGTCATTGCTGTTGCCTGTCGATCCTCTTTTGTTTTTCCGGCTACAAAATCAAGCAATGCTTCTCTCACCTCAGCAGGTGCTTTATCAAATCGTCCAAAAACAAGTGCCATTTTTACCTTTGTTCCTCGCTAATAAAATCCTGAATTTCTCGATGTAGTCGCCCGGCAGAACGAGAAAAAGCACGCCCTGTTCTGGCCGCCAGGCGCTCCGCTCCTTTGACCAAACGCGCCGCTTTCTGCGTATCTGCCGCCACTTTCTTTCGATCCTGGAGAAGCCCATAGATCTCAGGCTCTACCCGATCCTTCGCCGTTGTCTTCTTGCGTTCTGGACGTTGCACCTTCAGGCCCAGCTCATCCCGCAAATACTCGAACCAGGCGTCTTGAAGCGCACTTCCCTGAGAACGTCTGTCATCTTTGCCGTAACGCCGCTTGGCTTCTGCTTTTGTGAACTTCGAGACACTTGCGCGCATTGCGGTTCGGCCATCTTTGTAAGCGCGCTCATAGGTTGGCATCGCAAAAACATCGACAACATGTCTGCCGGTCTCATCTCTGTCGATTCGGGCTGCAAAGACGGCACGACCGCCATGAAACTTGTTCACAAACTGAACGGAATGGATGAGCATCTCATATTGCCCATGCTCATTAGCTTTCACCAATTCGGTTGGAAACTGGCAAATCACATGAAGAGCAGCGGTCTTCCCCTGTTGTGCCACTCCCGACATGTGGATTTCGCGCGCAGCTTTCAGATCCAGCGTGTTCCAGACGAGCGCAGTTTCATCGCGGATGCTGCGTTGCTTACCACTCCGATCATCTCTCTTGCCATGTCGCTCCATCGCTGCAAAGTCCGGCCATTTCAAAGCTGCCTGTCGGACCGCTCCGACCTTTCCTTTTTTATCCGTCATAGAGTGCAGGTAGGTCTGTTGTGCGGTTTTGAAAAAATTGGTTAACCCGCTAACCCTTTTTTTCTGCGGGAGAAAAAAGGCGGGCCCCTCCGGGGAGGTAAAGGCCGGACCGATGGGGCTCAAAACGCGCTTTTGTCCGACGCCAAAAAAGGAACCCGATCTGCTGTCAATGTGCTTCCTGGGCCGTCGGTTCAACAGCCCATAGAAGAGATCCTGGTGGGTGTTTCATGAATCGCCCATTGGGCCACTTGGTGTCTTTGTGACGCATTCTGATAACGATATCAGTATAGCCGGGACGAATTCCTGCTTGGACAAGCAACACGGCAAACGAGATGCCTGTTATGTCGGACCAATTTTGAAGTGAGGGGCGCAACTGACGTTTGATCTCTCCGGGAATGAGGGAGGGCATCACCGCCTTAGGACCGCTTTCGAAGCCTTTGTTTGGGCGGATCAGGCTGAATTCCGGCACGCGCTTCTTTCGATGCAACGCAATCTGCGCCAGAAGCGCACCATCAAATTTGCGCTGGCAGTGACCGATCTCGCTTGCATCGATGAGAGCGTAAATATCCATGTCGGACATTGTGTGAAAAAAACCCTCGGTAAATTTCCACGTCAGGAAACGACCATTCCTGGAGATCTCAAGGGCATCGAAAATTTCAGATATTGCTGCCAATTCAGAGACGGGCTTGGGTAAGAACCGACTTGACCCGGTCTTGGCGGGAAAGCAAAGTTCCCTGAGTTGAGTGATGAAAACGAAGTGCTCCATCGGCTTGTCACCATCAAACAATATGGTCGGCCACGACTCTTCGGTCTGATCTTGTAGAAATATGAGTGCATAAAGCAGCTTCGCAGTTGGTGGCGAAAACCGATACATTTTGATGACCTCTGCGACGTAAGCTGAGATCCGGAATTTGTGCTGTGGTGATGTCAATTTACTGCTCCTTTCGTGACAGAAAGGAAGTGGTGGTCTTCGCACGACGGAAGAAACGAATGGCAGTAATTTTCTGCATAATTGCGAGCCTTGCCTGCGATCTCTGCAGGAAAAGCTGCAAGGAAAAATATCTGGCTGCAAAGGTTTGTACAAAGGCTGCAAATGACGCAGAGAATTACTCTTATGTGTCTGAAATAAAGCCAAAAGTATCTGCGGAAGCTTGAAATATAGAAATCCCGAAATGAAGAAATGACACCTGATAGGGCTTTGAGGGTATAGGAAAAAAACATGAGCACGGCACTGATCGCTGCCCAGTCAGAAGTTGTTATTGTTGGGAGGGGAGGGTAAATTTCCCTCCTCAAAAGGTTGGGGGTGTCGTGCATTTCTCATACTGGAAATGTTGAGGTGCCAAACCTGACGCCGAGAGAATTTACTGAGAAAACAAACATGGAAAACCGGTCGCGAAAGACCATCAAACCAAACCCAAGGACTCTCCGTGAGGTGGAAGAAACTTGGGGCTCAGGTCACTGGTTCGCAAAACCTCAATTCCTGCTCCTGTAGCCAGCCAAGGAATGGAGGGTAGCGCCTCTCAAGCAAGGCCATGATTTATGGAGCAAGAAGGCGCTTGAAACCACCCTTCAAAAGGGAGATGAGAGTGGAATTATCCACAACAGGTTGTAGCCATGCCCATCCCACCGCAGTTTTCGAATAGGCGTTTTTACCATTTTACCCACATCGACAATTTACCTGGATTGTTAGCAACGGGGCTCCTGGCCAACGGTCACCCAGATTTTCCGACGGGTGTCCAGTCGATTGCTGAGGTGGGGATACAGGCTCGTAGATCACTCATGTGTGTTCCCTGCGGCCCAGGGGGAGTAGTTCATGACTATGTTCCATTTTATTTTGGTTCAAGAAGCCCAATGCTGCTTGGGGTAATTCACAAAAAAAATATTGATCAGAGCGACATCCTATACTTTGAATTCCCAATCTCGATTTTAGACCAACCAAATTCGGTGTTTACCGATGCCTCGGCTAATACTGCCGCACCGCCCAACTTTTACGCGGACCCTGCAGATTTAGATCAGCTCAATTGGGCCGAAATCGACTCTAACAAGTGGTCGAGTGCTACGCCAACCCTACGCCAACAGAGAATGGCTGAAGCTTTGGTTTTTCAACACGTCCCACTTTCTGCGGCCTCAACCTGTGTCGTTTGGAACGAGGAGGCGAAAGAGAAAGTAATAGAGCTAACAAAGGGGGTCGATGATTTTCCTGAAATTGGATTTCACGGTTCACCTCGGTGGCACTATTTCACGAACTTCACGGAGGCAGACAAAAAGGGGCAAAGCCTTGTGACAGGCCCAAAGGGAATCGCTTCAGTGTATTCCGCTGCCTGCGAGTATTTTGAAGAGCACATCGGTGCCAATGCCGAAACAGCGACATTTAAGGGACCTGAGGCCCTTCTGGAAGCCATCCGAGAGAATTTCGGATGTGTTCAAGAGACTTCGGAACTTGTCGGTCTGGAAACGGTCAATAAGGTTCATAGTGAGACTGTTGATGTGCACACACAGCAAGTTGTCGAGACCTTATTGGATTTGCCTGAGTTTCAAGACCTCGATAACCGTCAAAAAGGATTGGCCGAACTGGCCGCATATCTCCATGACATTGGCAAGGGTCCACGGGCGCGATGGTTGCACAAAGAGACAGGTGACTGCCTTCAAAAGAATGACCCGGATCATCCAGTGGGGGCTATGCCGATGATAGCCCGAATTTTCACTGAAGAAGTCGAGACAATCAAATTGAAGAATGCCAAGCTGATTGCAAAGCTTGTATGTTACCACGATCTTGTCGGGGATGTGTTGGGGCGAGGCAGGCTTGAAGCACAAATTGTAAAGGTGGCTGGCAGCGAAGAAGAACTGAAGCTCCTGTTCATGCTCGGGAAAGCTGACGCAACAACTTTAGGCTTTTTCTGGGATCAAGCGAAAGCAGATGATATGTATGCCCGAACTTTGGCGGCGATTGAAGCGAAATGATTGAATTTGTTGAAGGCGACATGTTCGCCACCGAGGCTGATATTCGCGTCAACACAGTGAATTGTGTCGGCGCAATGGGAGCTGGAGTGGCGCTTGCCTTCAAACGTCGCAGCCCGGAGATGTTCAAAGCATATCAAGCGGAATGTAAATTGGGCAACATTCGGCCTGGAGAGATGTATGTTTGGAAATCGCTTACGGGAGATTGGGTCGTCAATTTTCCAACTAAGCGTGATTGGCGAGATCATTCCCGCTATGAAGACATCGAGAGTGGCTTAGTTGCGCTGCGGGAATATCTTCAAGAACAAGGGGCTGTGACTGTTGCTCTACCTGCTCTTGGATGCGGCAACGGTGGCCTGGACTGGAAGAAAGTTTCCAAAATGATCAAGGGCGCTTTAAGTGACTTACAAGCGCATATCAAAGTTTTCGGGCCTTCCGCGTCTCGAATAGCTGGTCATTCTGCGAATACAGACCCGACTGAGGAAGAAATCGCGCGTGCAAATCAGATTGGGTTCTCAATTCTGCCAGAGCAAATACAGGCGGACATCGGAGCGGCGTCGCCAGCGTTCTATAAAGGCAACACAGCGCCGCTCTCAAGAAAGTGGATTGCGCTGATCCCTTCTCGCGCACCAGGAGAGCGAGAAATAGCTGCAATAACTTCAATCGCAAAGGCGTTTTCGAACACGCAGCGCGACGTGGACATTGCATTGACTCTAAACAATGCGACGAGTGAAAGTTTGGCGGATCTCTTGGCGACCGAAGGGCTGAACGCACTCTTAGTTCTCCCCTTCGGCGCGTTGACGAGAAGATCCCTTGAAAAACTGGGAAGTGGCCGTGCCAATGAGAAAATGGCGATGCTGTCTGTTGTGCCACCTTCTGAAAAATGGAGCCGGAAAAACTTTTCCATCACCATCGAGTTACTCCTGGCAAATTCTTGCGCGACAATTGTTACAGATCCATCCCCAGAGTGGTTGGTTGGAAAAAGTAGTCGAGCTTGGCAAAAGTGCCCGCTTTTTTTCCTGAATTATGGTCTGTTGGATCCGAGTATTCGTGACTCTTTGTCCAAGATTAACGCAGTTGCGATAAGCAAAGATATTAATTCCGGACAGCCCAAAATAGAACCGATCCTTGATTTGTGCGACTAACTGTTGATGGCCTAACAGGTGCCACTTCTATTCGCGCTTCAGACCCGAAAAGATCGATCTAACCCTGGATATTTGAGCCAATGATATTTGATACAAAGAAAGCCCTTAGCCTACCTGAAATCCGCAACTCTATTGTCAAGCGTGATGGCGTGCTCAGTCGTTTTGGGCAACTCTTCCGCGATCCGGCCAACCTGACCAAGCAAGACTACCTCGACTTCCTAAGCATCAAGCACAATCACCATTGGTCAGGGCTGGAGCGCCTCGGTCGCCCGGCTGCAGAAGACATGGAGAACCTGCGGGAAGCTGTGAGTATTCTGGTCGATGAAACCCTACCTCTGTCTCAGCGGTTTGATGCCGCCGAAGCACAGATCGATGGGGTAGGTAATGCAACTCTAACATCCATATTGCTTGTGGCCTATCCTGATCGTTATGGGGTTTGGAACGGAACCAGTGAGCCAGAAATGCGCGAGCGTGGCCTTTGGCCAGCCTTTCCAAGTGGAGCCAGCAAGGGCGAAAAATACGAGCTGATCAATGCTAAGCTGATCGACCTTGCACAAGATCATGGTGTTGACTTGTGGACTCTGGACGCGCTCTGGTGGGTGGGTAAGCTCGAACGGCAAAACACCGGTCATTACAAAGATGATTGGTTCAAGGCAGTTTGGCGAATGGCGGATCAGGCGGAAAAGACTGTAAGGCAATCGAATGGCCAGATAATTGATCGAACTGTCAAGAACAAGGACCTCAGGCTTTCCAAGGAGACGCTTATTAGCCATCTGAATGAACTGCTTGAAGAAACGGGCCACCGTTGCGCCATTACAGGATTGATATTGCAGGCTGCCGGCCCGGACGATCAGCTTCGGCCATCTCTGGATCGCATAGACAGTGACGGTCATTACGAGGCTGGGAACTTACAAGTTGTGGCGCGGTTCATCAATTTTTGGAAGCAAGCTACCCCAGACGCTGAGTTCCGCCGTCAGTTAGCCATGGTTCGGGGCGAATAGAGAAGCAGATCCTATTGTGAAGTTAGCGGCTTTGGATGGCTGGACAGTCCCAGTTCTCGAAATAGATAGGAAAGTCCTGAGTGAGCCGCTTGGGGTCCCGGTCGGCGTGAATGAAATTAAAGCGTTGTGCGAAACCATCTACCAGAGATTCAGCACCAATCTGATCGCTGAACGTGTCGCCAACATTGATGCCCAAGTTCGAGAAGGCGTGATCTTGGATGACAATCTGTGGCTCCTTGGTCATGCGCGTGATTGCTCCACCAGAGTAAGCCTGCAACAAGACATCTTTGATTTCTTCCATATGCCTCAGATGCTGAATCTGGTTGAGGAATTGGCCGAACTCGTCGCGGACCATCAAGCCTTCCCGAGGAAACTAAGCACCTTCCAAAATTGGAACGGATTTTAGCCGCAAGTCTGTCAGGATCGGTGTGCCAAAAAGGGATGCCAACTTCTGTTCGCGATACAAACTCGGTTTTCTTTCCTCTGTTTATCTGGAGCCATTATGTCGCCCCATTTTCTTGGGAGAGGGCTAAGGAAGTTAATACTATGGTGAGCTTATGAAATTTTGTCTGACTGCTTTCGCTTTTTGTCTAATGATGCCGAACATCACATCCGCATTTGAACCAAGTGAGTATCTTCACTTGGCTAACTGCGATCTGTCTTCTGAAAGGTTTGAGGAATGTGCAGAAGAAGAGGAGCTTCGATGCCTAAATACTGCGGATGACAATGCATTGGATTATCGTAGTTGTGAGCATGAGTTTTTTCGCCAGGCTGATCAACTTTTGAATGATTACTACCAAATAGCGCTGATCAAGACTAAGGCTTTAGAACGTGACTATGAAGGAACGGCCTATTCCGGGCAAGAAGAACTGCTAAGACAATCTCAACGTGCATGGATTTCAACCAGAGACACAACTTGTGAGTTAGCCGTTTCATTTGGTGCCGTGATGTCAGGTCGTGCTGCGACAATTTCGCGGTGTAGCGCTCGTCTCACCCTTAGACGTATAGCCGATCTGCAAGAGGAGATCGGCTATTATCTAAAATAGTCCTACAAGCGATACAGGGGCCTACAAGCCTAAGGTTCCTTGCCAATGGACTTTGACGGAGTGGGTTTGGATGCCGTTCAATGTAGCCAAAGAGGAGCCCGCCTAAATGGCGAGCTCTGCGCATCGTAGAGGACGGCTCCTGCTTGAAAGCGCTGAATGGATCTACTCAGTCTGCCAAATTCCATCTGATTTCCAACGATATATCTCTTCGAAGCTTCCTGTTGGGCAGCAACTTGGATCACCGTCAACGTGTTTCATTCCGACAATTCGAATTCTATTGGGAGCAATAGCTTCTACACTTGAGATGGCACTATGGGGGAAGTCCTGAAAATCCAACTCCGCCGTGGCGTGTAAGTCTACATATACAAGGAAGTCCCGCTCGTGCTCTGCCCGAACTATTATTGGCTCAAAAGCTGCGTGTTCACATGAACCTAACACTGGAAACGCAACATAGGTTGTTTCCCAGCTATCAGACGCCAATTCAATAATGTTCTCACCTTCAACAGCGCGGAACTCAACTTCGGAGCCACAGACTGTTGCGTCTCCAAACGCGTTAACTACGTCGTCTATGTCATTCAGCCGTTTTGTTTCAATCGCGTGAGCGGGAAGTGTGTATATGAGAGTTGAGAAAGCGAGTGCGGCAACACGAGTCATATAAATTCTTCATCCTTTTAAGAGCTTCGTTGAGCGGCAAAATAATGATGGAAAATTAGATGGATAGATAGCAATCGCTCGCGATTACTATGAGTTTTTATTTGTGGTGTTTTTGCAATCAGAGCGCTTCAAGCGACGGCCATATCAACGTTGTCACGGGCAAAGACCCTCCTAAAGTGGCCAGGGTTCGCCAAAGTCCATATCCTGCTCCCGCAACCAGCGTCAGATAATAAAAAACACCACAGCCAGACTGCAAATGATCCCACGAATCAATTGCTTAACGTCCTCACCTCGTCAGGCTCATAACCTGAAGGTCGTAGGTTCAAATCATAAAACCGTTAACAAAAAATCCAGGCAGATCAAAAACGATCCAAAAGACCAGATCTTTAACGATCAGAATTGAGCGGGAGACTTACCCGTCCGGAACCGGGTCGGCGTTACGCCGGTCTGACCGCGAAAAAACCGGGTGAAGTGAGACTTGTCCGAATATCCCAGCATTAGGCTGATTTCGCTGATCGTCTTGCTTTCGCAGCTCAGAAGTTCCTTGGCGACGTCGACCTTGAGGCGTTTGACCTCGCGGGGCAGGGTCGTGCCCTGTTGTTGAAGCGCCCTCAGTAGCCGATCTGGCTTCAGGCCCAGCAGGCGGGCCACAATTGGTGGGCTCAGGTCAACTTCGTCCAATTTGTCGCGCAATACTGACCGTATGGCTGCGACCACTGTGATTTCTTCTTGTTGGCAGGCATCCATTTCCGGTTCGGCCGCGGTGTCGGATGATTGAGATTTGAAAAGCCAGTCTACCGGAAAACTGAATTGCATCCCGGAATCGGTTCCAAGTCCGATCTCGATGCCCTTGTAGCCAAGCGGCACCCCGTTGATATAGCGGCTTTCCCACCGGACTACCGATGGGTCCCAGGAATTCGCAACTACGGCTTGCAGCAGACGCACGTAGATCGCGGCACCAAATCCTGTGACTTGTACCGGAGGCACTGCCGGTTCCTGCTGCCGTTCTATCCGATAGGTTGCTTTGTCCGCATCGACAATCAGCCTGTGGCGTACTGAGCTGGATTCTTGCGGAACAAGCCGCACAAAGCGGGCAAAGAACTCAAAGAGTGTTTTGGATGAATGTCGGGCCTGCGAAAAGGGCGGCCACCCATGCAAGTCAAAAGACTCGCCCACATGCAGCCCAAGATAACGGTCGCCGGCTAGGTCCGAAAAGGCGTTGAGCAGCCCGTAAACCAATTCTGAATGCACATAAACGGATGGATCAGAAAGGAGCTCGGCCTGAATGCCCACCTGATCCAAAGCTGGTTGTGGGCTAATTCGGCGTTCGGTGAGATAGTGCAGAAACGGCGCTGCCAAGGCGAGCCGAATAAAACCTTCGCTTTGCCCCTGGGCAATGGTGTTGATGGGCATGTATTCACCTTTCGGAGCCGAGCTGGTGGCCAATTTTTGCGCCATATTCGAACAATCACAAGAAAAAGTGGCAACCGGCCGTAGTGAATCCAATCTATAGTAATTTATATTCGAATATTTTGAGGTTACTTATGGACAGATCACGTAATCCCCTTCTTTCGACCGCGTTTATTACGGCATTCAGCTTTCTTGGCCTGTCTGCGACAGCTCAGGATGCTGAGGCGCCACAAACACTATTCACCAATGTTCACGTGTTTGATGGCGTGAATGAACAGCGTATCGAAAACGCCAGTGTGCTGGTTGAGGGCAACCTGATCAAATCCGTCTCAACCGACCCAATAGACGCGCCGAATGCGACCGTTGTTGACGGCGGTGGGCGTACTTTGTCCCCTGGTTTCATCGAACTTCATGCGCATCTTATGCTGATGGGGCCGACCCTGCCGGCTATGGAGGCCAACACAACCTGGGAAGACTTTGCCATTCACGGCGCGCGGATGGCTGAAATGTATCTCATGCAAGGATTTACCACTGTCAGGGACGCTGGCGGTGCCAATGGTGGGCTTCGCCGAGCAATTGACGCGGGCCAAATCGATGGTCCCCGCTACTTTCCCTCTGGTGCTTTCATAGGAACGCGCGGGGGGCACGCCGACTTTGCCAATTTCACAGCGCCTCCCGGTTCGGAAACAAACATGGGCCGGTTGAACATGGCACAGGAAGTGAGCGGCGTTGATGATGTCTACAAATACGCGCGCAACAATTTCCGCATGGGCGCCACGCAGTTGAAATTCATGCAATCCGGCGGTGTCGTTTCGGCGTTTGACCCGTGGCAATTGCTTGCCGGGTCCCGCGAAGAAATTGAGGCCGCTGTACAGGTCGCAAACGAATATGGCAGCTATGTCATGGCGCATTCTTATCGCAAGGAGGCGATCCTGAGTGCCCTGGACGCCGGAGTGATGTCCATCGAACACGGGTTCTCTTTTGACTGCGAAATCGCCGAGGTCATGAACGAGAAGGGCGCTTACATTACAACAAACCTGACCGCTTTTGATCCGGGCTTGCTTGACATTCCTGCGGTGGCGAACGTGCCCGCCAGCCTTGCCAAGGCCAAGTCTGCATCCGCTACTTTTGCGGGCTATATCGACAACATGAAAGAATGTCCGGTGAAGCGCGGGTTCCAGACCGACTGTGTCGGCTCGGTCGAGGCCTGCAACATTCAGATCGCTTATGAAAAACACCTGAACAATGAATTTTTCGGTGCCCATACATCCATGGTGACACTGACCTCAATCGGTGGTGAAGCTGTTGCGCTGTCTGGTGATTTCATGAACCCATATACCGCTGGAAAACTGGGCGTGATCGAAGAAGGCGCCTATGCCGATATTCTGCTGATCGATGGTAACCCGCTCGAGGACTTCTCGGTCGTGGGAACTGGGGATCAATGGTTTGGAGCTGAACCACGGCCGGAAAGTCCGGAAACCATCCGCTTGATCATGAAAGACGGTGTCATCTACAAAAACACGTTGGACTGATTTACGGTGGATGCGCAGAACTGGGCGATGTGACGGGGACCGTAAATGAGAGCTTTGTATGGGATTGCTACCTTGATTGCACTGGCCCTGACCAGTCCTATCGCAACGGCGGCGCCGGGCGTCGCACTTGACTGGTCTGATCTGCCGGACCCATCGGTTCAAACCTTTGAGGACCCGTACCGTGACCTCAATCCAGAACAGTTTGACGACGTCCTTTTCGTGGTCCGAATGCGCGGCAGGCTGCAGCAGGATGTTGGAACCGCAGAGGAACGGCACGAATGGCAGGAGCTTCTGACCGAGACTGAAGACGCCCTCGTAGAGAGTGGAGTTAATGTCGACTGGTTGCTGGATCAGCGGCAGGTCGTGACCGAGCGACGCAAAATGGCTGCGACCGCGGGTAATCAGAAATTCGATGGTCAGACGGTCACTTTGGCCGGGTTCGCAATTCCGGCACCGGCAGATGCGGATGGTCGGCCTGTGGTCTATCTGGTGCCGGAACGGGGAATGTGCAGCCACATGCCTCCGCCGCCTCCAAACCAGATGATCCGGGTACGGTTGAACGGGGACTGGACCCCCAGTTATTTTCACGAGCCTGTGCGGTTGACCGGGACACTTACCATTGATCCGTCGGATCAAAGCATGATGGTTGTAGATGGGTTGATGCCCATGCGCGCGACCTTTCAATTGGATGCCGATAATGCCGAGACATTGGAAACCCGCGGTGACCGCCTAGAGTGGACCCAAAGCGTTGCCGATCGCCTTCGCGCGGCAGGCAATCGCAAAACCGGGGGCGTTGAGACGCCCGAATGACACGACTGTCGAATGCCGCCCTTTTGTTTTTTGTATGCGCGGGCGGCGCTGACGCTCAGGGGCTGTCCGGACCTTCATCCGTTGAGGCCGAACTGGAACCCGGTGATGGCCTGGCGGATCCGCAGTACCGCTCGGATTTTCCGCGCAACGTCGTCCCGCGATGGTTCGGGTGGAAGGACCGGCTGGCCAAGGGTGGGTTTCGTTTTAATTTCGATTATCTGGCATTGGGTCAATCCACGAATGCCGATTTAGGAACTGGCGATGCGGCAAGCGGCATCGCGCGGTTCTACGGAAACTGGCAAGCGACCGATCGTGGTTCTTTGACGTTCAAAGTCGAGCATCGCCATAGCTATACGGATGTTGCCCCACAGTTTTTGGGGCTGGATGGCGGCGCATTGTCCATCACAGGTACTGCATTCAACGACAGTGGTTTGTTGCTGACCAACTTGTTCTGGACGCAAAGGGCGGATGATGGTGCATGGACATTGCAGGTTGGTCAGATTGATGTCACCGATTTCGTCGATATTTACGGCCTGGTTAGCCCCTATAGCGGGTTTCAGAACCTTGCCTTCAACACGAACCCGACGATCAATGCCCCAAATCCGGGGTTGGGAATCGCCGGTGGTTTGAAGCTGAGCAGCAATCTGTACGCCGTGGCCAGTGTCGCTGACGCCAATGCAGATCCCTCGGACCCGAATTTTGACGTGTTCAATAACGGCAATCTCTTCAAATCGTTAGAGCTTGGATACACGTCCAGCTTTGACCGCATCTATTTTGACAACGTTCACTTGACGCTTTGGCACGCTGACGCGGCCGATGATGGCAGCCGCGCCGAGGATTATGGCGCTGCCTTTTCCGCTGCGTGGTTTGTCGACAACAAATGGATGCCCTTTCTTCGCGCCGGAGCGGCCAAAGGAACTGCTGCGTTGTATGAACGCTCTGTTTCTGCGGGGGTGGGTTATTACGGTCGTAATACGGACCTTGCCGGGCTGGGGCTGAACTGGGCCGAAGCGCGCGGCGTTGATGGGGATCAGTTCACGCTTGAAACGTTCTACCGGTTCTCGATCTCACCGGGGCTGCAGATCACACCGTCTTTTCAATTCACCGAAAACCCATTGCTGAACCCGGCGCAATCTAGCGTCATGCTGATAGGCCTACGGGCGCGGATCGTTTTCTGAGGAAGGCCTGTCCAATTTTCAGTGGCAGATCTCGATCAGAGTAGGGTTCTTCGCCCCATAGGCGGAGGATTCTTGGGGTCAGCCGTGTGCCGAAACGTGCATTTTCGATTTTTCATATTTTTTTGTCACAAAAATGCAATTAATTTCAATTAGTTAAATCCGCCTACGGGAAACCCCCAATTCCTGAAGGCAGGTCGATTCGTTAACGTTAAATCATCCAAAGAGTTACTGCGGACAATACCACTTTTCCCCGATGAGGGGCTGGCTACTTACCCCCTCGGCCGGCCCCTCAACCGCCTTCCCCAATCCCCCTGCCAGCAAATTTCTCCCCTATCCCTGCAATGCCTCCAGGACGAGCGCGGGTAGTTTAAGGGTGTCATCATAGCTGAACCTGTGTGGGATCTCTTCCACCGGGGTTTTTCGGTAGCCTTCCGAAAACAAAAGAAAGGGCACGTTTGCACGACGCGCAGTTTCGGCATCCACTTCGCTGTCTCCGACATAGAGCCGGGGTCCGGCGTTGGCGACCGCGTTGAAGCTTGCCTCAAGGTGCGCGGGGTCTGGTTTGCGAACGGGTAGCGTGTCGCCGCCAAACACTGTTTCGAAGTGATGCGCCAGATCCAGTGCGTCCAGAATATGACGTGCGGGTGCCTCAGGTTTGTTTGTGCATACGCCCAGAACGCAGCCCAATTCGCGCAGTTGCGTCAGAGCTTGCGGGACGCCTGGGTAAGGGATTGTTTTGTCGCTGGAGGCGGCAGAGTAATGGGCGAGTGTGAGTTTGGTCAATTCGCTATGCTGTTCGATCGGCAGGTCGTGATGGCGGATCATGCGTTCGACCAGTTTTGGCAGGCCGTTGCCCACAAATTGTTTGATCGTGCTTTCCGGCAACGGGGCGATGCCGATATCCAGCAATGTCCGGTTGGCGGCCGCTGCAATGTCCGGAAGACTGTCCACCAGCGTTCCGTCCAGGTCGAACATGATTGTTGCCGTCATCGGTTTCCCCGTCGGTTAATGCGCGTGAGCCAGACCTAACCTGCATAAAATCCTTGCGCAATCACCCCACATCCGCGGTTTCCATCGAATAGGGTTGACATACCTGACTAAATTAATCAGATTAACGGAAAGACCCCCTCAGCCAACCCAGTTCGGGTCAGCCATATTGTTGAAAGCGCGAACAAATTAAGGCCCTTCGCCCGAGAACCTACTGGAGTTGTCCTGATGAATGTGCAGACCCCGAATCCCAGCCAGTCCTATGCGGTGTCCATGCTTCCGGCACACAAGGCCGAAGATCTGACCAAGGGTGGCAACCTGGCCCATATCGAACTGGGCGATCAACTATATACCTTGCGTATCACACGCGCCGGCAAGCTGATCCTGACAAAATGAGCACGCATTCCTCGCGCGGTGGCGCTGCGGTTGGGCGTCTGTCCGACCTCAGCCCAATCGAAGCCGGTGCTGTGATGTATCTGCGATTGTGGACCGAAAGTCCCGAGGCCCGTGCGGATGCTGCAAGCGATTTCGAAATTGCGCTTGGTCTGGATCAGGGGCGGGCGGCAATGATGACGCTGGATCGTTTGTGCGGGCTGTGTGCCCATCACGGCCGTCGCCCGTTGGTGCGGCATGGTCTTGGCTGTTCCTGCCTTGGTGCAGATGAAAACTGTTTCGCCCAGATGATTGCTGCCGCCTCGGAAGGGGCGCGTGAAGACGCGATGATGATGGCAACGCTGATCGTTCGACCAGACTTTGCCCCGGCACTGGCGTCACTGTCCGAAGAGATGGGTATGGTGCTGCGTCGGATGACTGCGTCAGTACCCTTGCCGACAACCGGGCACAAAACCCCCTCGGCCGTGCTGCATTAAGCGGCAGGCGGCTTCAAAACCCCGACTCTGGCGAGCCGGGGTTTTGTTGTTTCAGCAGCACCCGCAGCCCGCGTGATGATGATCATGATCGCAAGTCGGGGCAGGGGCAAAGTCACCGACTTCGGACAAAACCTCGCGCAGGGTCCAAAGGATCATGTCGACGTCTTCCGCCTCGATGGTTAAAGGAGGGCGGACTTTCAGGATGTTGTCCTTGGGTCCTTCGCTGCCGATCAGGATACGGTGATCGCGCATCCGGTTCTTGACGTAACTGCAGATTTCGGTGCCCTCGGATCCGTCTGGATTGATCAGCTCCACACCAAGAAACAAGCCCATGCCGCGCACGTCACCGACACAGGTGAAATCAGCCTCGATTTGTCGGAGCCCATCCATCAGCTGCCCACCCATGACACGTGCGTTGTCCTGAAGGCCTTCGTCATCGACGATGTCCAGCACCTCTTTGCCGATCCGGCAGGACAAGGTTGAACCGCCAAAAGTCGAAAAGAACTCGATCCCGTTGTTGAAACTGTCGGCGATGGCTTTGGTCGTGACCAGTACGCCCAACGGATGCCCGTTTCCGATGGGTTTGCCCATGACAACGATATCCGGCAACGCACCCTGGTGTTCAAAGCCGAAATAGTAGCCACCAAGGCGACCGAGACCCGTCTGTACCTCATCAGCGATACAAACCCCGCCGGCCGCGCGGATTTTTTCGTAGACGGCTGGCAGATACCCTTTGGGTGGGATGATCTGGCCGCCAACCGAAGGGAAGGTCTCGGCGATGAAGCCGGCCAACCCTTGGCCTTTATCTTGTAGCGCGGCAATAGCCGGATCCACAAGATCGGCGAATTTCTGTACCCGGTCAGGATCATCGCGCTTGAATGAGCCCCGGAAGTCGTCTGCAACCTCGACCAGTTCGACCCAATCGGCCTGACCAATCCCGCCCGGTTTGTTGAACTTGTAGGCAGAGATCGCCACCGCCGCATTCGTATTGCCGTGGTACCCGTGGTCAGGCGTTACGATGCCTTTGGCCCCGGTATGCGCGCGCGCCAGACGCAAGGCTAGCTCGTTTGCCTCGGTGCCCGAGTTGACGAAAAAGCAGACCTCAAAATGATCTGGTAGCTTGGACAGGATTTTGTCAGCGAAGGCTGTCTGCGCCGGGTGCAGGTAGCGAGTGTTCGAATTCATCCGCTTAAGCTGATCTGCTGCGACTACTTGAATGCGCGGATGCGCGTGGCCCACATGGGGGACGTTGTTATAGGCGTCCAGATAGGGGCGCCCCCATTCGTCGAACAGATGATGCTTCCAACCGCGGACCAGCATGACCGGATCATCATAGGTCAGGCTAAGGTTGCCACCGAAATGGTCATGCCGCCCTTGCAGGATCGCCTGCTTGTCGGTCGGGCGATAGAACACTTTGTCGTCCGGCAGGTTCAACAGCGCCGCCGGGTTCGGGCAAACGGCGTGCCACAACTCCATTTCATCAGGATCGCCGACACCGGGCCAGTCGTTCTGCATCCCGTCAGTTGTCAGGGCCAGTTGGAAATGCACATGCGGGGCCCAGCCGCCATTCTGCGTGGCGTCCCCCAGCCGTGCAAAGGCCGCACCCTGCGCGACCGGATCGCCTGGTTTCAGCCGGTCACAGACCTCAGGGTCGAGATGACCGTAGAGCGTATAGAACGGATCGCCCTCGGGTGTTTCATGGTGCAGGATCACTACGCCGCCATAATCCAGATGCGTATCGCGGTTTTCGACTGCCTCGACCCGGCCACTCATCGGTGCATGCAAAACAGTTCCGTCAGGGGCGAATACGTCTACGGCCAAATGCACCGTTCGCCTGTCAGAGGCCTTCCACGGTCCTTTGCGGAACGCAGGCTCGGCATAGATCAGGCGCGGTTCGTTGTAATAGCCCAGCCAGAGGCCTTCTCCGAACTCTTCGCCCACGCGCGCGGCTTCGTCTAGCGGCATGTGGAACGGGTTCTGGGGCCAGGTCGAGTTTTCAACCGACAGCGATCCCATCGGAACATCGCTCAGGTCCTGCTCGAACATCTGCGCGAATTGACCGCGATGCTCGGCCAGATAAGCGTGGATGCGTTCAGCTCCGTCGGTCACCGGCAACCCGCAGGCCGCGCGCAGCCGGGCGGACATCAAGCCGCCATTCATCGTATCGTTCTCTAGGAAGCGCCACGCAGGGGCCTGACTGATAGTTACATAAGGATCGTCCGGATTGTCCGCGGCCATCAAGGTCGAGTTCACCACGGACACGGCCAGCCGCATCCGCAGCAGCGGCCAGATCAGATCGACCTCGTCAGCACGCAGGCGATTGGCGGCGTGATAACCACGCACCAACGCCGTCAATGCCCGCTCGGGTTTTGGGTGGTCCAGAACGATATACGCCCCGGCAATTGCCAGATCGCAGATACGCGGTGCGGCGCACATATCACCAAGATCGATCAAGCCAGAGACGGTTTGCCGCTGACCCAGTTCACCGTCGACCAATATGTTGTAGTCGTTGGCATCATTGTGGATGGCTTGTTTTGACAATCCAGCCAGAGGGCCCGAGATGGCATCGAATTCAACGCAAATCTCTGACAACATCGCCCGCCGTGCAGGATAGGCAATGGCATCCAGCTTGTCCGAAATCCAGCCCGCTTGTGTCAGATCCCATTTGAAGTCCGCGCGGTGCAGCCCGTCATGAGTAAACCGTTCCAGTGCCCGGTCGGTTGCCCCCAGAACGCGGCCCAGTTTCAGGATCAGTTCCTCGGATTTCGGCGCAGTCTTGGCATAGCATTGGCCGGGCAGGCATTCGAGCAACCAAACCAGTCGGGGTTGCCCTTCTTTATCAGAGATTTCCGGCAATAGCGTGCCGTTGATATCCGGAAAAACACTGGGAAAGGGCAGTCCCGGTGCCTCGGCGGCGATGTGTTTCAACGCCTTGATCTGCAGGTCAATGAACTCTGCCTCGCAACCCGCGCGCATGACTTTCAGCACGTAGTCCTGGCCATTGGTGGCCTTGACCAGAAAGTTGAGGTCATATTCGCCGTCCAGCCGGTTCAGTTCGGCCTCAAGCCCCCAATGGGTGCGCAGGGCGCGGGCCCAGAATTCGGTCAACTCGGTCATCAGTGCGACGGTCCTTTAATCCAGCGCGCGCAGGCGTTTGATCAGCGAGGACGTGTCCCAGCGTCCGCCGCCCAATTTCTGAACGTCCTTGTAAAACTGATCGACCAGAGCGGTCACAGGCAGTGAAGCCCCCGTTTCATTGGCCGTATCCAGACAGATGCCAAGATCCTTACGCATCCAGTCCACCGCAAACCCATGTTCGAAATGGTCATCCAGCATCGTTTCATATCGGTTTGCCATCTGCCAACTGCCTGCGGCGCCCTGACTGATAACTTCAACGACTGCGCGGCCATCAAGGCCCGCCTTCTCGGCAAAGTGCAGCGCTTCGCTGAGGCCCTGCACCAGACCGGCAATAGCGATCTGGTTGCACATCTTGGTCATCTGACCTGCGCCGCTGTCGCCGATGCGACGGCAAATCTTGGAATAGACCTGCATGATCGGTTCAGCCGCGTCATACGCCGCCTGATCCCCACCGCACATAATTGACAGAACCGCGTTTTCTGCCCCTGCCTGACCGCCCGAGATCGGAGCGTCCACAAAAGCGATGCCTTGTGTTTGTCCAGCTTCGTACAACTCGCGCGTCACCATGGCGGAAACAGTGGTGTGATCAACAAAGGTCGCCCCATTGGACATGCCGCTGAATGCGCCGTCTTCACCTGTACAAACCATCCGTAGGTCGTCGTCGTTACCGACACAGGCCATGACGAAATCTGCACCCTGCGCGGCCTCTCGGGGCGTCGTCGCCATGGCGCCACCATGTTGGGCGACCCAAGCTTCGGCCTTAGTGGCGGTGCGGTTGTAAACGGTCACCTCATGACCTGCGGCCTGCAAGTGACCGGCCATGGGATAGCCCATGACGCCCAGACCCAGAAACGCGACTTTTGCCATTTGGAGATCCTCTCTGCTGTCCGGTACCTGCCTTTTTCAGCGGGCCGGATTGTTTAGCAGAGACAAAGCAAAGCTGCGTCCAAAGGGCAACCCCGCGTCACGCTTTGCCGCCCAAATCCTGCAGGATCGGGCAATCGGGCCTGTCGTCCCCTGCGCAAGCGTCGATCAGATGGCTCAGAGTATCCCGCATGGCGTTCAGGTCAGCGATCTTGGCTTCGATCTGAGCCATATGCGCGCGGGCCACCTTTTTGACATCGGCGCTGGCACGGGTTTCGTCCTCGTACAATGCCATCAGCGTCCGGCAATCCTCGATTGTGAACCCCAAGGCGCGGGCGCGACCCAGGAAATTTAACTTGTGCACGTCCTTACTGCGAAACCTGCGGTATCCGTTGCCATCGCGTAGCGGTTTCACCAGACCGATATCTTCGTAGTACCGGATTGTCTTGGCGGGCAGGCCGGTCTGGTTTGATACATCGCCGATATTCATGAGGTCACCGTTTGCGTTGAATGGCCTTGCGGGGTGTCAGGCAGGCTGGCTCGGACGCGCCGTAAGCGCAGCGCATTCGAGACGACAAAGACGCTGGACAATGCCATGGCCCCAGCCGCGAGGGCGGGGGACAGCAGATGGCCGCCAAACGGGTAAAGAACACCTGCGGCAACCGGAATAAGCAAGATGTTATAGCCAAATGCCCAGCCCAGGTTCTGCTTGATGTTGCGCATGGTCCTGCGGCTGATCTCGACGGCGTTTGCGACGCCGCGCAGATCGCCCGACATCAGCACCACATCGGCAGTTTCAATCGCTACGTCTGTGCCGGTTCCGATGGCGATGCCGATATCCGCCGAAGCCAGTGCCGGGGCATCGTTGATGCCATCCCCGACAAAGGCCAATGAGCCGAACGTTTCGCGCAGCGCATTGATCGCGGCCAGCTTGCCATCGGGCAGTACCTCGGCCGTGACATGATCAATGCCCAGCTTGTCCGCCAGCGCCTGCGCCGTCCGGGCGTTGTCGCCTGTCACCATCGCCAAGGTCAGCCCCATCTCGTGCAACCGCCCAAGCGCCTGCACAGTGCCGGGCTTGATCGGGTCCGCGACCGCAAGCATTGCAGCGGCCTGACCGTCGATGGCGACAAACAAAGGGGTTGCGCCTTCTTCGGCGCGCTGGTTGGCCTCTGCCATCAGGTCCGTGACGGTTATGTCGTTCTGCTCCATCAATCTGGCCGAGCCGATCAGCAACTTATGCCCCTCGACCACAGCCCGAACTCCCAACCCCGTGAGAGACTCAAATTCTGATACCTTGGGCAATTCAGATGGTCCGGCACGAGTGATGGCAGTGGCAACGGGATGCTCTGACCTTGCCTCGACGGCGGCCGCCAAACGCAGAACACTGTCGCGGTCAAAGCCGTTTGCAGTCGTAAGACTCTCCAGTTCCGGCCGACCCAACGTGAGTGTTCCGGTCTTGTCCAGTGCGACCACCTTGGCTTGCTGCAACTGCTGCAACGCATCGCCTTTGCGGAACAGCACACCCAATTCTGCCGCGCGGCCGGTGCCGACCATGATCGAGGTTGGTGTCGCAAGGCCCATGGCGCAGGGGCAGGCGATAATCAGAACCGAGACACCGGCGACCAGCGCCAATGGCAATGCCGGTTCTGGGCCAACGAACAACCAAACGGCAATCGTCAGCAGCGCAACGGCTATCACAACGGGCACAAATCGCGCAGTAATCCGGTCGACCAGCCCTTGGATCGGCAGCTTCGCCCCTTGTGCTTGTTCGACCAGGTGGATGACCTGCGCCAACACCGTATCGGCACCAACGCGCGTTGCGCGTACCCGCAGCGCTCCGGTGCCATTCACCGTACCGCCAACGACCTGATCCGATGGCGACTTGCCCACCGGCACCGGTTCGCCCGTGATCATGCTTTCATCCACATAAGAGGTGCCGTCCAGAACCTCGGCATCCACGGGAACCCGTTCGCCTGGGCGGATCTGCAGGGTATCGCCTACTGTTATGTCGGCGATGGGGCGATCAATGAAATTTCCGTCCTGTTCGACCCGTGCCGTTTTGGGCTGCAACCCAACCAGCTTGCGGATCGCGGCCCCGGTCCGGCCTTTGGCGCGCGCTTCCATGACCCGACCCAGCAGTATGAGAACTACGATGACAGAGGCGGCCTCGAAATACACATTGGCGCTACCCTGCGGCAGAATCTGCGGGGCGAAGGTTGCGGTGACGGAAAACAAATAGGCGGCCCCCGTTCCCAAAGCGACCAGCGCGTTCATATCGGGCGATCCGCGCATCAGCGACGGGATCCCCTTGGCATAGAACACGCGCCCGGGGCCAATCAGAATGGCCGAGGTCAGTGCGAACTGGATGAGGTGGCTGGTTTGCGTGCCGATCGTAGCCTGGACCCAATGATGGAAGGCCGGGATCATATGCCCGCCCATTTCCAGAATGAATACAGGCAGTGCCAATACCGCCGCTAAGATCGTCGCGCGGGTCAGCGCATGCGCTTCGTCGGATTTCGCGTGGTCTGTTTGGTCAGCCGTCATGCTGTCTGCCACGCGCGCAGGGTATCCGGCTGCCTCAGACAAACTGGCCAGCTTTTGCGGGTCTGTGGCCCCGTCGATAAACGTGACCACAGCGGTTTCGGTCGCAAGATTGACTTGTGCGTCGACGACCGCAGGATCAGCGGTCAACGCGTTCTCGATCTTTGCCACGCACGAGGCGCAGGTCATCCCGCCAATTTTCAGGGTCGTCTGCTTGCTGGCCGCCGGGTACCCGGCGTTGCTCAGGGCGTCAGTCAGTGCGTTGATCGGCCCGGTATGTGTGACCTGCGCCGTTTCGGTCGCAAAGTTGACCGAGGCGTCGGTCACTTCTGGCACCGATTGCAATGCGGCTTCTACACGCCCCACGCAGGACGCGCAGGACATGCCCGAGATTTTGAGTTGTGTTGTTTGCGGCGTAGCCATGCGACTCGTCCCGATGTGTTATTTGCCCTCCAAATGGGGGTTCCAGTCACGGGAAGGTCAAGAGGTTTCGCGGATTTTCTTTCTGCAACCCGCGCGTCGGCGTCACCTGTTCGCAAACATTTCTAACAAGAGAGAGTTGTAGGTTTCCGGCGGCGGCGATCTGACGGCCTCGGGGGAGGCAAAGAACGCAAGCGACACGGCGGCTGTGGTCAGCGCAATGCCTACAAGAATGAAACCGGCCATATTCAATGAAGATCGCGACATGGGCAAAGTCCTGGTTCGAGAGGTTCATCAGGCGTTGTTGGGTCAGGACTGTTTTGCCAGCTCTTGCTTCAACCTGTCGTTTTCGGCCTGAAGTTGCGCCAATTGCTGCCCTAGCGAGTTCAGATGTGGGCGAAGCTCGGCCTCGGTAAAGCGGGGCGTGATGTGGCGCGGGCAGTTCCAATCCAGCGCTTCGACCCGGATGATGACGGCACGTTCAGCCGGGGCATCGGCGCCGTCAGGATATAGGCTGGTTGTTGCATCTTCGCCCTCGGTGAACGCGACCCGGCCAAGGATTTTCAGGCGTCGCCTATTGGCGTAATCCATCAGGATCATTGCAACCCGGTCATTTCCATCCAGATTACCGCGCGAGATATACTGTTTGTTGCCCGAAAAGTCGGCATAACCGATTGTCTGCGGTTCCAGAACTTTGAGAAACCCGGTCGGTCCGCCACGGTATTGCACATATGGCCAACCCGTTTCGGACACGGTGGACTGATAGAACCCGTCCCGCGCTTCGATAAAGGCCTTTTCAGGCTCGCCGATTTCGTGGCCTTGTTGCGGGCCACTTTTGATGAATTTGGCATAGGTCTTGGCAGACCCCATCCGTTCCTGATGGGCGCGGACGGCAGGGGTGAAGGTCAGTTCGGAAAAGGCGCGGGGCATGAGATGTCCTTTCAAAGTCCCAGATCGGACAGGCCGGGGTGATCGTCGGGACGGGGGCCTTGCGGCCAGAAAAACAGACGTTCGGTTTCCGCAATCGGCAGGTCGTTCAGCGATGCGTGGCGTTCGGCCATTCGACCATCTTCGGCAAATTGCCAGTTTTCGTTGCCATAAGACCGAAACCACTGGCCGCTGTCGTCACGCCATTCATAAGCATAGCGAACCGCAATGCGGTCACCGGAAAAGGCCCACAGCTCTTTGATCAACCGATAGTCCAGTTCCTTGTGCCACTTGCGTGTCAGAAAGGCATGGATGTCTGAATGGCCGCTTAGGAATTCTGCCCGATTTCGCCACTGGCTGTCTTCGGTATAGGCGGGGGTCACGACATCCGCATTACGGCTGTTCCAGGCGTTTTCCGCCAATCGCACTTTTTGCGTTGCGGTTTCCAGGGTGAACGGGGGCAGCGGAGGACGGTTCATGCGCGGGTCTTTCAAGTCAGAGAAGCCGCCATCAAGGCGATGGTCAAAAGAAGGGGGATGTACTGGTGCGAGAGAGGTCTGGTGCGGGGTCTCATTTGTTCGCTCCTGAGTTTACTGATCGGTACACTGTGTCTCGAGTGTGTACAGATCGGTAACCTTTTTCAAGTGTTGAGTTGGATTTATTTGACCCTGCATTTGAGTCTCCTAAGGGGAGTAAGTGAAAACAGCAGGTTAGGCTGTGTCTGTTGCAGCCATCGCTGCGGTGCATTATGTACCGATCAGTACATACAGGAGCTGACAGATGCGCCCGAACAAACGTGACGAGCTGGTCCGCAAGGCATTGCAGGTCTTCTATCGTGACGGATTTCACGTCACCGGCATGGACAAGTTGGTGGTCGAGACGGGCGTGTCGAAAACGTCGATGTACAAACATTTCCGTACCAAGGAAGAGCTGATCCTGGCGGCTTTACAGTTGCGGGATGAGAACTTTCGCAAATGGTTCCTGCAACGGGTAGATGAGCTAGCCGATACACCGGCCGAACGGCTGATCGCCAGTTTCGATGTGCTGGGCGAATGGTTTCAGGAGGACAGCTTTCGCGGATGCATGTTCATCAAAGCGGGCGCAGAGTATCAGGAACAAGATCACCCGATCCATGTGCAGGCAGCAGAACACAAGCATCTGATGCTCGAGTTTCTCACCGATTTGGCCCGAAAAGCAGGCGCACGTGATCCCGATGCATTGGGATGCCAATTGCTGCTCTTGCAAGAGGGCGCAATCGTCACGGCGGTCCTGGTAAAAAGCTGCGATCCTGCGCGAGATGCAAAGGCAGCGGCACAGGTTCTGCTGGATAATGCCCTAGCCTGACCGGGTTTAAACCTGTGAACGTAAGGTCTTGTACGAAAAAGACGTTGCGTAGCAATCCGGCGGATGGGTTGGTTTGCGCGGTGCCCAACGCTACCCTTATCGAAATTCGATTTGGGAGAAGCCTACATGTCGCTATTCAAGCCAACCGCCAACTGGGTCACTGACGAACATCAGATGTTTGCCGAAATGGCAAACCGGTTCATGGACGACGAACTTGTGCCCAATATCGAACGCTGGAACCAAAACGGCATGGTCGATCGCGAATTCTGGAACAAGGCCGGGGACATGGGGCTGATGGCCGGCGCTATTGCCGAGGAATATGGTGGTGTTGGCGGCGGGATCGGGTTCGACGCGGTCACGATGTACGGGCAAGCGGCACGCGGTGACTCGGGTTGGGGCTTTGGAATTCAGTCGATTGTTGTCCACTACCTGAACGCCTATGGCAGCGAGGATCAAAAACACAAATGGCTGCCCCGTTTGGCATCGGGTGAAATGGTTGGCGCTTTGGCTATGACCGAGCCGGGAACAGGTTCGGACGTTCAGTCCGTTCGCACCACCGCAGACAAGGACGGAAATTCCTATCGCCTGAACGGGTCCAAGATCTTTATCACCAACGGCCAATCCGCCGATTTGGTCCTGGTGGCCGCAAAGACGGATAAATCGCAAGGATCCAAGGGCGTTTCTCTGATCGCCGTAGAAACCGAAGGCGCAGAAGGATTTCGCCGGGGCCGTAACCTCAAGAAACTGGGGATGAAGGCCAACGATACGGCCGAGCTGTTCTTTGAAGACGTCAAGGTTCCGATGACGAACCTGATCGGACCAGAAGAAGGCCAGGGCTTCTATCAGATGATGAAGCAACTGCCCTGGGAACGCTTGACTATCGGCATCATGGCGCTGGGAGCGATCGATTTCGCAATTGCCGAGACGGTGCGTTATACGCAGGAACGCAAGGCGTTTGGCCAGCGCGTTATGGACTTTCAGAACACGCGTTTCAAATTGGCCGAGTGCAAAACCAAGGCCGAAGTTCTGCGCAGTTTCGTCAATGACTGCATCGCACAACTTGAGGCGGGCACGTTGGATGCGGCGACGGCCTCGATGGTGAAATACTGGGGTTCGGAAGTGCAGAACGAGATCATGCACGAATGCCTTCAGTTGTTCGGTGGTTACGGGTTCATGATGGAATACCCGATCGCCCGGCTTTATGCGGATGCGCGGGTGCAGATGATCTATGGCGGTACCAACGAGATCATGAAGGAACTGATCGCCCGTTCGCTGGACAAGTAACGCACCCAAAAGGCTCCCGCCTGTCGCCAACGTTTTTGGAAAACGTCTTCTCCCGTTGGGTCGGGCAGGTGCGGGCGCAGCCCGCACCTGCCCGACCCCTCTGCCGTCCGCAGGACGCAAAGCCGGAGGCTGCGCAGTTTTGGATCAGAATGGGCCAACCTGACCTTGCAGCCATATCCGAAATGACCGTAGCGGTTCGGATTCCGGTCGAGACTGTGGCCAGACCAGAAAGAACTGCCCAAGGCTGATGTGAGGGCCGTTCCATGCTGGAACCAACCTTTCGGTTTTCAGCTCGTCTTCGATCAGATAGCTGGGCAATAGCGCCGCTCCCAACCCGTGGATCGCGGCCTGCACCATGGTCGAGAACTGATCGAACAGCATTCCCCGCATCCCTGATGTGTCACGCCCTTGTGCCGTAAACCATCGCTCCCAAGCGTCTGGTCGGGTCTCTAGATGCAGCAGAGGGGCTGTCATAAGCCAGCTCAAGTCCTGCTCCTGATCGGGCAACAGGCCCGGCGCGCAAACTGGAACCACGTCTTCACGCATGATCGGCAGGTAGTTGACGCCCGGCCAGTTCTTTTGGCCGAAGTGGATGGCGGCATCAAAATGTTCGGTCTCGAAATCAAACGGCTTGAGGCATGTGCTCAGGTTCACGGTCACCTCGGGGTGGCGACGGGCAAAATCTTGCAGGCGTGGTGCCAGCCAGTGCATTCCAAAGGCGGGCAGGATGGACAGGTTCAGCGACCCGCCGGTTGGGTTGGCCTTCAGTTTCAGTGACGCTTGCGCAATCTGGTTCAGCGCTGTGCGCGCCACCTGAACATAGTCTTTTGCGGCGGGGGTCAGGTGCAATCGCATCTGGTTGCGCTGAATGAGCGCGACGCCCAGTTGGTCCTCCATGGACTTCAGCTGTCGGCTGATCGCGCTTTGGGTCAGCGACAACTCTTCGGCTGCAGCCGAGGCGCTGCCGAGGCGATCAACCGCCTCCAGCGCCAGAAGAGAGGGGATCGAGGGTAGGAATCGACGGGGCGCAATCATATGATAAATCCTCATACCTTTCACACGGAATATCACTGGCAATTGCCGTGCGCCAGCCCGATACAGAGGCGTAGACTCCAGCGTGGATGTGGACCAATGACCCTAACGACAAGTATTCAAGAGTTTCGGCCTGCCGAACGGTTGGATGGCATTGAGCTGTCAGAGATCGTTCGCATTTCCGAACAGGCCGCGCGCCTTCGGGCGCAGGGTGCCGACGTGATTGCGCTCAGCACTGGTGAGTCTGATTTTCCGACGCCGTCGCATATTGTTGAGGCGGCCCACCGCGCAGCTATTGACGGGCAGACGCGATACCCCGCAACGGCAGGAACGCCCGCCTTGCGATCAGCGATTGCGATTGAGGCTGGCGCGCGCCCCGAAAATGTAATCGTTTCGACGGGTGCCAAGCAGGTTTTGTCCTGCGCAATGATGGCAACTCTGAACCCCGGCGATGAAGTGATTATGGCTGCTCCATTCTGGACAAGCTATGCGGATATGGTCAGTTTGGCTGGCGGTGTCCCCGTAGTCGTCAGCTGTCCGGCGACGCAGAAATTCAAACTGACGCCGGATCAGTTGGAGGCAGCGATCACCCCGCGCACGCGTTGGCTACTGCTGAATTCCCCGTCCAATCCAACTGGCGCGGTCTATTCCAAGGCGGAATTGCAGGCGCTGGGCGCGGTATTGCAAAACTATCCTCAGGTCTGGGTGATTTCTGACGAGATTTATCAACACCTGTCTTTTGTGCCTTTCACGCCCTTTGTGCAGGCCGTTCCCGTACTGGCGGAACGAACCTTGATCGTAAACGGCGTGTCCAAGGCCTATTCCATGACCGGCTGGCGCATCGGGTGGGGAATTGGCCCTGCTGAGTTGATCAAGGCGATGGTTGCTGTGCAGGGGCAAATCACGTCAGGGGCGTGTTCGATTGCCCAGGCTGCAGCATTGGAGGCCATCACCGGGCCGCAAGACCTGCTGGCGGACCGCCGTCGGGCAATGCGAGCGCGCCGCGATCTCGTTGTCGAAGGGCTAAACGCCGCTGGTCTGGAATGTGCCGTTCCGGATGGCGCGTTTTACGTCTTTCCTAAAACTCATGCGAAAATGGCCACAGACCATGAATTCTGTCGCTTTCTGCTGGATGAGGCGGGTGTGGCGCTGGTGCCGGGGCGTGCGTTTGGGATGCCGGGGCATTTGCGGCTTTCTTTTGCCTATGCCACTGAAAGCCTGCAAGAAGGTATGCGCCGTATCGCGGACGCTACCGCCAAATTGTAAACAAATAACTCCGGAAGACACCCAATGGATCGCGCCCAGATCGTTCACGAGAATTTCCTGACCCGGGTCGCCAATCGCGACTTTCCCGACGGAGCAAAGCCGCGGCAGGGGTTGAGTAAGACCGATGCGGTGTCGCTGTACCGGTCACAGGTCCTTAGCCGTGCGTTGGACCGGACCAGCCGGGCCATGCAGAAGGCGGGGCAAGGGTTTTATACCATCGGTTCATCCGGCCACGAGGGGATGGCCGCCGTGGCGCATGCCTTGCGCCCGACCGATATCGCCTTTCTTCACTACCGGGATGCCGCATTTCAGATCGCCAGGGCCGAGCAGATGCCGGGCCAGCAGATCGCGTGGGACATGCTGCTGAGTTTTGCCTGTTCGAAAGAGGATCCGACCTCGGGCGGGCGGCATAAGGTACTGGGGTCCAAAGCGTTGACGATCCCGCCGCAAACCTCGACGATCGCCAGCCACTTGCCCAAGGCGGTGGGCGCTGCTTATTCGCTAGGCGCCGCGCGGCGACACGATCCTGAACACCGTGAACTGCCCTTGGACGGGATTGCGATGTGTTCCTTCGGGGACGCCTCGGCCAACCACTCCACCGCGCAGGGCGCGATCAACACCGCAGGCTGGACCAGCGTGCAGTCGACACCTCTGCCGCTGTTGTTTGTGTGTGAAGATAATGGGATCGGAATCTCGGTCAAAACGCCCAAGGGCTGGATACAGGCGTCGATGGAGCATCGCCCTGGGATCAAGTATTTTCAGGCCAACGGTCTGGATATCTATGAGACCTTCGCGGTGGCGCAAGACGCCGCCGAGTATGTCCGTACCCGCCGAAAACCGGCCTTCCTGCATCTAAAAACTGTGCGTCTTTACGGCCATGCGGGCGCAGATGTGCCGACCACGTACCTGCCGAAGTCCGAGGTTGAGGCGGATGAGGCCAACGATCCCCTGCTGCACTCGGTGCGCTTGCTGGAACAGGCCGGGGCGTTGGCGCCGGAACAGGCGTTGAAAATCTACGAAGACACCTGCGCCCGTACTGATCGCATCGCGGCGGAGGCCGCAACCCGTCCGCACCTGACCACCGCCTCTGAGGTTATGGCCAGCCTGATCCCGCCAAAACGGGTTTGTAAGCCCACTAACGGTCCCAGCGCCGAAGCGCGCGACAAGGCCTTTGGCGGCGACACGCGGGCAATGGATGATCCGCAACCCATGAGCCGTCTGATCAACTGGGCGCTGACCGATCTGATGCTGGAACACGGCGAGGTCGTTTGCATGGGCGAAGATGTCGGCCGCAAGGGCGGCGTCTATGGCGTGACCCAGAAACTGCAACAACGCTTTGGCCCGGACCGGGTGATCGACACGCTGTTGGATGAGCAGTCCATTCTGGGACTGGCCATTGGCATGGGGCATAACGGGTTTGTCCCGATCCCCGAAATCCAGTTCCTCGCTTATCTGCACAATGCCGAGGACCAGATCAGAGGCGAAGCCGCGACGCTGCCCTTTTTCTCGAACGGGCAGTTCACCAACCCGATGGTTCTACGCATTGCGGGGCTTGGCTATCAGAAAGGGTTCGGCGGTCATTTCCACAATGACAACTCGCTGGCTGTCCTGCGCGATATTCCCGGCGTGATCATTGCCTGTCCATCGACAGGCGCGGATGCGGCGAAGATGCTGCGCGAATGCGTACGGCTGGCGCGCGAAGAACAGCGGGTCGTGGTCTTTCTGGAACCTATTGCGCTTTATCCGATGCGCGATCTGCACGATGCACAGGACGCAGGCTGGATGACGACGTATCCGTCGCCTGACCAGAGTATCGCGCTGGGTGAGGTGGGCGTGCATGGCGAGGGTAAAGATCTGGCCATCGTCACTTATGGAAACGGGCATTACCTGTCGAAACAGGCTCTGCCCGAGTTGGAGGCAGCAGGCGTGAAAACCCGTATCATCGACATGCGCTGGCTGGCACCTCTCCCAATTGAGGCTCTGCGTCAGGCCACAAAGGGTTGCAAACACGTCTTGATCGTCGACGAGTGCCGCCGGACGGGCAGCCAGTCTGAGGGGCTGATGACCTTTTTCACTGAAAACAGTCCCTCTACCCCTAGCGCGCGCGTCGTGGCCGAAGATTGTTTTATCGCAACTGGTCCCGCCTATGCCGCTCCGCTGCCATCGAGGGACGGGATTATCACCGCCGCGCTTAAACTGACGGGTGGCCGCTCATGACTCGCACAGCCGTCGTCATCTGCCCTGGTCGGGGTACATACAACAAGCCCGAGCTTGGCTATCTGCATCGCCACCACGCGCAGCAGACTGCGATGTTTCGGGGCTTCGACGCGATACGTGCCGAAGCAGGGCAAGAGGCCGTTACCGCATTGGATGGCGCAGCGCGGTTCACAGTTTCCAAGTATTCAAAAGGCGATATTGCTTCACCGCTCATCTACGCAGCTTCGCTGGCAGACGCGCAATCGCTGGCCGATGATATCGAGGTGGTCGCGGTCACCGGGAACTCGATGGGGTGGTATATTGCGCTGGCCGCTTCCGGGGCGTTGTCGCCTGACGACGGGTTCCGCGTAGTGAACACGATGGGAACACTGATGCAGGATCACCTGATCGGCGGTCAATTGGTTTACCCCTTTGCCGACGACGGTTGGGCGAACGACGCTGTTCGCAAGGCAGAGCTGCTGGCGGATTTGAAACGCATCAATGCGATGGACGGTTATGACCTTGCTTTGTCCATTGATCTGGGCGGAATGCTGGTTCTGGCAGGCAATGAGATGGGGCTGAAGGCTTTCGAGGCGTCACAACCCAACGTGCAGGACCGTTTCCCGATGCGCTTGCCAAACCATGCCGCGTTTCACACTTCCTTGCAGGCACCGGTCGCTACCGAAGGGCGTACGCTCTTGGGCGCGGATTTGTTCCGACAGCCTGAACGGCCCCTGATCGACGGTCGCGGAAAGGTTTGGTGGCCGGGTGCGACGGATACGCATGCGCTTTGGGATTATACCCTGGGCCACCAAGTGACCGAACCCTATGACTTTACCCGTGCGATCCAGACCGCCGCGCATGAGTTCGCGCCAGACCTGTTCATTGTTACCGGCCCCGGCGCGACCTTAGGTGGCGCAGTGGCGCAATCCCTTGTTCTGGCGAACTGGCGTGGCATGGGTAACAAGGCTGATTTTCAAGCGAAACAGGATGCGCAACCCTTCCTGATCGCGATGGGGCGCGAGGATCAAAGAGCGCTTGCAACCGGCTGACACTGCCCTAATGATCCGCGCAATTTCAAGGAGCGCGACGTGAGCGACCACAACCAGTCCCTTTGGCTGAACACATGCCGTGAACTTGTCGAACCCAGTGTTTCAACCGGTGATATCACTGTTGATCTGGCGGTGATCGGTGGTGGGTACACCGGCTGTTCTGCGGCCCTGACTGCAGCCAAGGCTGGTGCCTCGGTCTGTCTGCTTGAGGCGCATGACATCGGCCACGGCGGATCGGGCCGCAATGTCGGGCTGGCGAATGCGGGGCTGTGGTTGCCGCCCGCTGAGATTCGCGCGCATCTGGGTGACATAGTTGGGGATCGGCTGGTTGACCTTCTGGCTGCTGCTCCATCAGAGGTGTTCAGCCTGATCGACCAGCATGGGATAGACTGTGAACCTGTGCGCAACGGAACTCTGCACTGTGCGCATTCGGCTGCGGGTCTCCGGGATCTGCAGGTCCGCCACGCGCAACTCAGCGCTGCTGGCGCACCGGTTGAGTTGCTGTCTGCAGAACTGACAGCGCAGCGCACTGGCAGTGCGGCCTTTGGTGGCGCCCTGTTCGATCCGCGCGCCGGAACCATCCAGCCATTGGCATATGTGCGCGGATTGGCGCGTGCCGGGGTTGAGGCTGGCGCGTTGGTTTCCACGCAAGATCCGGTTCTGTCCATGCAGCAGATGGATGGAATCTGGGTGTTGAAGACTGCTCGGCGCACAGTGCGCGCCAAATGGGTCATTCAGGCGACCAATGCCTATCACCGTGATCTGACCGCATCGGCCCCCGCTTATGTGCCAGTCTATTATTTCCAATATGCCACGGCTCCATTGTCCGATAATCTGCGCGCTAGTGTTTTGCCGGGGGATGAGGGGTGCTGGGACACAGACCTGATCATGACCTCGTTCCGAATGGATCAAGAGGGGCGGTTTATCATCGGTGCCATGGGTGATCTGGATCAGGCAGGCGGCGGGATTCATAAAACGTGGATCAAGCGCAAACTGGCACAGCTGTATCCGCAACTGGCCGATCAGCGATTGGTCGAAGGGTGGCATGGCCGCATCGCCATGACGTCAGACCACATCCCGAAGATTACGCAGATCGGTCCCAATGCTCTGTCCGTTCATGGGTTTTCGGGGCGTGGGATCGGACCAGGCACCGTCTTTGGCCGCCTTGTTGCCCAAAGTCTGTTGCAGGACGACCCAAGCCTTTTGCCGGTGCCCGCAGTCACCGAGCATCAGGAAAAGTGGATAGGGCTGCGCCGCGCCTATTTTGAAACCGGTGCGGCGCTGACCCATTTTGTCAAAGCGCGGTTCTGACCTCAGACCGCGCGGGTGATGCCGCCATCCACCCGGATGTTCTGACCGGTGATATAGCCGCCGCCTTCTGACGCAAGCATCGCCACGACCGAGGCGATCTCGTCATAGCTGCGTCCATAGCGGCCCATCGGGATGCGCGTGCGGAATTCCTCTTTCTCTGGCAGGCTGTCGATGAACCCTGGCAGGACGTTGTTCATCCGGATGTTGTCGGCCGCGTAATGATCCGAGAACAGCTTGGTGAAAGCGGCCAAACCTGCGCGGAACACGCCCGAGGTTGGGAAGACAGGGTCGGGCTCGAATGCGGCGAAGGTTGAAATGTTTATGATCGATCCACCACCTTGCTTCTGCATAATTGGTGTCACCAGCCGGGTCGGTCTGACGGCGTTCAGGAAATAGACGTCCATTCCGGTGTGCCAATCCTCGTCCGTCAGCTCCAGCACTGGCGCGCGCGGTCCGTGACCGGCCGAGTTGACCAGCACGTCGATGCGCCCCCAATGAGTCATCGCGGTATCGACCAGTTTTTGCAGATCATCCGTCGACTGGTTTGACCCGGTCACACCAACGCCACCCAGTTCGTGCGCCAGTGCCTCACCCTTGCCAGAAGACGACAGGATGCCGACCTTAAATCCATCTGCGGCCAGACGTCGGGCTGAATCCGCACCCATTCCGCTGCCGCCTGCTGTTATCAGCGCCACTTTGGTCATGTGATTTCTCCATTCATTGATGGCATGAAGATGCGCTTTGGCGATCTGATTGACCAATCAGTTCTGCTGGCCTTATGGTGTAGAAAAACTACAGGATGCTACGATGGCGGCTCTTCCCCCTCTGAACGCTTTGCGGGCCTTCGAAGCTTCGGCGCGGCATCTGAACTTTCGCTTGGCTGCCGAGGACCTGGGCGTCACCCAAGGTGCTGTCGCGCAACAGGTGCGCGGGCTTGAGGCACGATTGGCTGTGACGCTCTTTGACCGCTTGCCACGTGGCCTTGCGCTGACCGAGGCCGGGCGCAGGTTCCATGCGCCCTTGCGCCGGGCCTTCCGACTGATCGAAGAGGCCGTCGAGGATCTTTCTGGGGACAGACAAATTACTATCTCAGTCACGCCCAGCTTTGCCTCGAAATGGCTGGTTCCCCGTCTTCAGGACTTTACGCGGCACCACCCTGATATTGCCGTGCAGGTCGACGCGCGGGAACGGCTGGCGGATTTCCAGGGGGACGGTGTCGACATTGCTGTTCGGCAAGGGCGCGCGCCTTTTGGGCCGGGGGTGGTCGCAGTGCCTCTGTTTTCTACAACATTCGTTCCGGTTTGCGGTCCTGAGATGGCGGCCAGGATTGCGCATCCTGCTGACCTGACAAAGCACACTCTGTTAAATGACACCCATGGGCTGTGGCCTTTGTTTCTGCAGCGGGCAGGGATCACCGGCAAGCCGAAGATGATGAGTTTCAGCCAGACCAGCCTTGCCATCGACGCAGCCGTGTCGGGGCAGGGTGTTGCGCTCGCTAACGAACCGCTTGTTTCTGCCCAGTTGGCCGCCGGTCAGTTGGTGCGCCCGATCCCGGACGAGCTGGTCGAGGACTTGGGCTTTTACATCGTGACACCCAAACAGCCACGTCAACCCGCGCTGGTCGCAGTGATGAAAGACTGGTTGCTGTCTCAATCCTGAAGCGTCGCTGCGATGGCTTCGATCCTATCTCGCAACCAGCGATGTGCCGGGTCGTTGGAAGATCTTTGGTGCCAGACCATGTAGATCGAGACAGGGTCGCACGCGAAGGGCAGAGGCGCACAATCCAACGCATGTAGTGGCCCGTGTTTCATCAACGCGGTATCGGTGGAAATCAGGTCGCCGCCTTTCACAAATGAGGTAATGGCATTGAAATGCGGCAGGGTAACCGTAGGTGGCCTGATCTGGTTTTGATCGACACCCCGCATAACAGCACGCGAGCTGCGGCCATCCGCAAAGCGCACTTCGACATGTTCGGTTTCACAATAGGTTTCCCAACTGTCCGGAGGAGATCGTCGCGTGCCATCATAGTAGATCATCAACGGGCTGCTGAGGATGCGCTTTTGAAAGATGTCCGGTCCATCCGGCGGCAAAGGCGTCAGCATCAATTGACACCGATCGCTGCGCAGCAGCTCGGGGACTGGAACACCTGAGGGGATAAACCCCAACCCCAGCCGCACGCCTTCGACCCGAACCTTTTGCAGCAATTGCGGGAAAATCAACTCCCTCGGCATGTCATTTGTGGCGATGTGAAAGATCATCTCTTCGGATTGGGGGTCGAATGGGCGGTCCTCGGTCAGCGCGTGCATATTGTCCAGAACTTGCTGCACAGGGTCTTTCAGGGACAAGGCGCGCTCAGTAGGGGTCAGACCCTGCCCTGATCTGATGAATAACGGATCGCCCAGAACCAACCGAAGTTTGGACAGGGTGTGGCTGATGGCCGATTGTGTCACGCCAAGCCGATCTGCGGCCTTGGACACTGAATTTTCTTCGAGAATGGTCAGAAAGACCCTCAGGACTTTGCCGTCCAGATCCATGAAATCAATTTTGCTCATACCGCTTATGATTATTCATGAATGGATTTACTGTCCACGCCACATTAGGTGAGACTTAGAAATCAGGAGGCGCACGATGGGGATCCGCTTTTTCTCGGACAAGAACCGGCCGGTCCACATGGGGCCTTATCCGTTAGAGCGGTTGGCACGTCAGAGCGTTGTACCGGACCTGTCTGCCGCGCAGCCGATGCCCGTGCTCAGTTTTCACCGGCCGGATCAGCCTGAAAGCATCGTCAACGCCATGGGTGAGTTTCAGGCGATGATGGACGCTATTCGTGATGGATTCGTGAATGCAGTGCCCTCTGAAATCCCGGCTGATCCGAGCGCGCGTACGCATCACCTAAAGGCCTTTGGCTATTTCAATGACGCGTCGATGATGGGGTGTGGGCCTTTGCCTGCCGAGGCGATGCTGCCCCAGCCGCGTCATAACCCCGACATAGATCGTCTGGCCCATGCGCTGAAGACCCGGCAGACCAAGACGCTGGCGTCGGGTATTGATGTCATCATGGCTGACCTGAAAGAAAGCATGGAGGCCGCGCCCAAGCCGATGGACACCCACCGCCACGCCATCGTCTTTGTCTATGAACACAACCGTGATCCGAACCCGGATGAGCCCGGCTCTGATTGGATTATGGACGCGCAGGATCACCGTTCTTGTTTGCTGGCGACCGAAAACGCGGTGGTGATTGCCAATTATATCCGGTTGTTGGGGTTCGATGCGCGGGCGCATACCGCGATGTCCTCTGAGGTTGATCTGGGCAAGCTGGCGGTGGCGGCTGGTTTGGCCTCAGTCGAGGATGGTGATGTCGTTGTGCCGTGGCTAGGCAAACGGTTTGGTCTGGCAGCTGTTACGACCGAGATGGAGATTGCGCATGATCAACCCCTGCAATCCATGGCGCAGCAACCGTGGTTTCGCACTCAGGGTCCGGCGTGGTGGTTGGGAACAGGGTTCGCCAAGAACGCGCTGAACCGGGATGCATACGCCAAACGACGCTACGTGGACGGGGCGCATCCGTTCGAGAAACTTAAGCGCGTCGAGGACCCGACGACCTACATCGACGAAGAAAACGTGGCCCGCGTTCCCAAACGCGCCGACATGTTTGCCCGCGCACAATTCGGGGATATGGGCAAACCGCTGCAAGATGCAGCCAGGGGGGGGCACTATGTGCGCAAGGCCGCCCCCAGTTTCGCGCAACGCCGTTCACTGGGCGCATTTGTGCTTTTGCAGGATGGCGACAGCGCGGATGGCTTGCGCCCGACCGATCCCTCCCGAAATGCCGCGAATATCAAGGCCGCGACCTATTTCATTGGAGGCGATGCCGTGGGCCTCAGCCGTTGTCCGGAATGGGCGTGGTACTCTCACGACGCGACCGGAGAAGAGATCAACCCGACCCACGATCAGGCCATCAGCATGATCATCGACCAGGGCTATGAAACGATGGAGGGGTCCAGCGGCGATGACTGGATCGCAGTTGCCCAGTCGATGCGCGCTTATCTGCGGTTTTCGCTACTGGGCGGTGTAATCGCGCAGCAGATCCGCAACCTCGGTTACAAAGCCAAGGCGCATACGGTCATGGATGGCGAGGTGCTTCAGCCGCCGCTTTTGCTGCTGTCCGGATTGGGCGAGGTCAGCCGGATTGGCGAGGTCATCCTGAACCCCTACCTTGGTCCAAGGCTCAAGTCCGGCGCGGTGACAACCGATATGCCGATGGAGCACGACAAACCGATTGATTTTGGCCTGCAGACTTTCTGCGAAAGCTGCAACAAATGCGCGCGCGAATGCCCTTCGGGGGCAATCACCGCGGGGCCGAAACTCATGTTCAACGGTTATGAGATCTGGAAATCCGACAGCCAGAAATGCGCGACCTATCGTGTGACCACACCCGGCGGTGCGATGTGTGGGCGTTGCATGAAGACGTGCCCGTGGAACCTTGAGGGTATCTTCAAGGACCGCCCGTTCCGTTGGGCCGCGATGAACATCCCGAAAGCCGCGCCGGCATTGGCGAAACTGGACGATGCCGTGGGTAATGGCGGTTTGAACGACACCAAGAAATGGTGGTGGGATATCGAATTGCAGGCGGATGGAGCTTACCGCCCGACGAAACATCCGCTGAACCGGCGTGACCTTCAAGCGGATCTGGACCTGCAGTTCGAAGATCAGACCTTAGCCGTCTATCCTGCCTATCTGGCCCCCCATCCGTGGCCATATCCCTTTGCGATGGACCGCGAGGCCGGGATTGCAGCCTATCAGGCGATGGTGTCAGCCGAAGAATACAAAAATCGCAAGGCAGCAGGGGATACGTCGATCGTGCATCGTTACTCGATCGCGGGCGATGCGCCGGTGATGCGGGTTGCGTTGACCAAAGTCGACAAGATGACGGCGGATGTGACCAAGTATGAATTCTCGGCCCTGAATGGTGCGCCTTTACCGGATTGGACCGCCGGGGCGCATCTGGATGTGCTGGTCGCTCCTGAGTTTCTGCGTCAGTATTCTATGTCGGGGGACCCATCGGACGGGTCAGTCTATCAGATCGGCGTTCTGCGCGAGGATGAAGGACGCGGCGGTTCGGCCCTGTTGCATCGAATCTTCAGCGAGGGGCGCAAGGTCTTCATCTCTAAACCGATCAACCATTTCGAACTGGATGAAACCGCAACAAAGACCTTCCTGATGGGTGGTGGGATCGGCATCACCCCGATGATTGCATTTGCTCATCGGTTGCATGCGCTCGGCAAGCCGTTCGCGCTGCACTATTCCGCCAGCACCCGCGCTGGGGCCGGGTACTTGGACGATCTGGCGGCGATGCCCTGGGCCGACCACGTGCATTTTCATTTCTCGGATGAAGGAACGCGCGCCGATCTGGATGCAGTCCTGTCGGGTTATCAACAAGGGCGGCACGTCTATACCTGCGGACCGGATCGCTACATGGACGGGGTGATTCAGGCGGCTGAGCGACAGGGTTTCCCCGAAGAGGCGCGGCATCTGGAGTATTTCTCGGTGCCCGAACAGCCGGAATATGAAAATCACTCCTTCACGTTGAAGCTGGCGAAGTCGGGCAGGGAACTGACCGTCCCCGAAGACAAAGATGCCGCTCAGGTATTGAACGAGGCGGGTATTCATGTGGATGTGAAATGCGCCGACGGTATATGTGGCGTCTGCAAATGCGGTGTGGTTTCCGGCGATATTGAGCATCGTGATTTCGTTCTGTCCAACAAACAGCGCGAGGGCGCGATCATTTTGTGTCAAAGCCGCGCGGCTGAACCTGACGGTGTGATTGAACTCGACCTCTGATCTGAGGTCTGAAAACGACTTCGATAAACACAAAAATTGGTCGTTCCAGCCATGGACGCCGTGGGGTTGCTGCACTAACGTCCCCCGCGAACCCCAGTGAATCCTGATCAACAGGTGCGAGGTATTTTCATGGATTATCACAGCCCCGCCAACTTTGCCGAGGCGTCGGCTCTGGCCGCGAATGCGACGGGCATTACCCGGTTTCTGGCAGGAGGCACCGATGTTCTGGTGCAGCTGCGCTCGGAACTTGTGACCCCCGACACGCTGATCGACATCAAAAAGATCGACGGCGTCAGCGACATCATCAGCAATGCCGATGGCAGCTGGACGATTGGCGTCGCGGCCACCGGTGCCGAGATGAGCGAACATTCCGAATTGGGCCGCGATTGGCCCGGCGTAGTTGAGGCGATGGACCTGATCGGATCAACCCAAGTGCAGGGGCGCGCAACGCTGACCGGGAACTTGTGCAATGGCTCTCCTGCGGCCGATTCTGTGCCTGCTATGGTCGCCGCCGGAGTGACCGTTACCGTGACAGGCCCAAGTGGTGATCGCGAAGTTGCTGTCGAAGAAATTCCGACCGGCCCCGGCAAAACGTCGCTGTCCAAGGGTGAGCTGGTCTCGGCCGTGCACATTCCCGCACGGGGTGAAGATGGCGGCGACGCATATTTGCGGTTCATACCACGGACCGAAATGGACATTGCCGTCGTTGGCGTAGGTGTAAACCTACGTTTGGACGGCGACACTGTCACCGAAGCCCGCGTGTCGCTGGGCGCAGTGGCCCCGACCGTTCTGTTGGTCGAAGACTGTGCCAAGGCCATCATCGGCAGTACACTGGACGAGGCCGCGCTTGATGCGCTGGCTGCCGCCGCATCTGCTGCGTGCAACCCGATTGACGACAAGCGCGGCACCATCGCGTTCCGCACCGAGGTCGCTGGCGTTCTGGTCAAGCGCGCCGCGAAAATCGCCTATGCCCGTGCGAAGGGAGAACAAGCATGAGCAAGTTCCACGTATCCACCACTGTAAACGGCGACGCGGTTGAATACCTCTGCGACCCGCGCGAAACCCTATTGGACTGTTTGCGCGACAAGCTGAACCTGACCGGAGCGAAAGAAGGCTGTGGTACAGGTGACTGCGGCGCGTGTTCCGTCTCGGTCGACGGGCGTCTGGTCTGTTCCTGCCTGATGCTGGGCGTTGAGGCCGAAGGTAAGCAGATCGAAACGGTTGAGGGCATCGCAGACGGCGACGTTCTGCACCCGCTGCAGCAGAAGTTCATCGAACACGCCGCGCTTCAGTGCGGCATCTGCACACCGGGTATTCTGGTCGCGGCCAAGTCGCTGCTGGAAAAGAACCCCAACCCGACCGAAGAGGAAGCCCGGTATTGGCTGGCAGGTAACCTGTGCCGCTGCACCGGTTATGACAAGATCATTCGTGCCGTCATGGAAACGGCAGAAGAACTGCGGGAGGCTTCGTAATGGCACTCGACGATCGCAAATCTGAATTTACTTTTGTTGGCACGCGCCCGAACCGCCCTGACGGGTTGGACAAAGTTACGGGCCGCGCAAAGTTCGGGGCGGATATTTCGGCACCGGGCATGCTGCATGGCGCGATCCTGCGCTCGCCCCATGCCCATGCGCGGATCGTGAAAATCGACACCTCGAAGGCCGAGGCGCACAAGGACGTCAAAGCCGTCGTGACCCGTGCGGACTTTGCCGACGTCCCGTTCAAACCGGGCCTGGAAGGCGAATTCTGGAATGTTCTGGAAAACGTCATGGCAGGCGAAAAGGCTCTGTATGACGGCCACGCTGTAGCGGCCATTGCGGCCACATCCGCTTTGGCAGCGCGCGATGCGCTCAAGCTGATCGAGGTCGAATACGAGGTGTTGCCCCACGTCACCGATGTGGACAAGGCGATGGCCTCGGATGCTCCGGTCATTCGTGAAGGTGCCGCGGATTATTCGGTGCCCGAGGGCATGCACCCCAATGTCGTGCGGTACCACGAAAGCGGTCATGGCGATGTCGAGGCCGGCTTTGCCGAAGCTGATCTGATCATCGAAGACAGCTTTGTCACTGAAGCGACCCATCAGGGTTACATCGAACCGCATGCCTGCCTGGGTATGCTGGGCAATGATGGCAAGGGCGAGCTGTGGTGCACGACCCAGGGTCACTGGATCGCGCAGAAAACCTGCGCGGCGCTGTTGGGGATTGAGACCGCACAGCTGCGCGTAACAGCGTCCGAAATTGGCGGCGGCTTTGGTGGCAAGACGACTGTGTTCATTGAACCCGTCGCGCTGGCGCTAAGCCGTAAGGCCAACCGCCCGGTCAAACTCGTGATGACCCGGTCCGAAGTGTTCCGGGCAACTGGTCCCACTTCGTCGGCGTCGATGGACATCAAGATCGGCATGAAGAAGGACGGTACCATCTCAGCCGCGCAGGGCGTGTTCCGCCTGCAAGGCGGCGCGTTTCCGGGTGCGCCGGGCGATATGACCGCCATGTGTGCCTTTGCGCCTTACAATCTGACCAACGTCAAACAGGTTGGCTATGACGTTATGGCCAACCGACCGAAACAGGCAGCCTACCGTGCGCCCGGTGCCCCAATGGGGGCATTTGCCGTTGAGTCGGTGATTGATGAACTGTGCAAAAAGCTGGACCTTGATCCCGTCGATGTACGCCTGAAAAATGCGGCGCATGAGGGCACCAAGGCCAGCTATGGTCCCCGGTATGAGCGCATCGGTCTGGTTGAGACGCTGGAAGCCGCAAAGGCGCATCCGCACTATTCAGCGCCGCTGAAACCGGGGCAGGGACGCGGGATTTCCTGTGGGTTCTGGTTCAACCATGGCGGCGAGACCTCGGTTTCGTTGTCCCTGTCCGAGGACGGCTCGGCCCAGTTGATGGTTGGTACGCCCGATATCGGCGGCTCGCGGGCGTCTATGGCGCTGATGGCGGCTGAGGTTCTGGGTATTCCCTACGAGAACATCCGGGTGACCATCGCCGATACAGCGACGCTTGGGTACAACGACGTCAGCCACGGCTCTCGCGTGACCTACGCCTCTGGCCTGGCCACCATCAAAGCAGCCAAACACGCGGTCGAAAAACTGTGCGAACGTGCGGCGACCAGCTGGGGAATTCCGACGGACGCAGTCAAATGGGAAGACGGCTGTGCGGTGCCCTCTGGCCCCAACGCCGGTGACTTCGATCCACGCCCGCTGGCCGATATCACGGCCCATATGGGTTCGACCGGCGGTCCGATCTCGGGCCATTTTGAAGCGACCCCGGAAGGCGCAGGCGTGTCGTTTGGCACTCACATCGTTGATGCCGAGGTTGATCCGGAAACCGGCAAGACTGCGATCACCCGCTACACGGTCATTCAGGATGCCGGGAAGGCGATTCACCCGACATATGTGGAAGGCCAGTATCAGGGCGGTGCCGCGCAAGGCATCGGCTGGGCGTTGAACGAGGAGTACATCTATGGCGAGGATGGTCGCCTGCAGAACTCGATTTTCCTTGATTACCGTATTCCCGTCGCCAGCGACCTGCCGATGATCGACACGGTGATCGTCGAAGTGCCAAACCCCGGCCACCCATTCGGTGTGCGTGGCGTCGGCGAGACCGGCATCGTGCCGCCCTTGGCTGCCATTGCCAATGCCGTGTCGCACGCGGCGGGCGTACGTATGCGGCAACTGCCAATGTCACCGCCGCGTATTCTGGCCGCGCTCAAGGACAATGGTTGAGGTCCACCTCTGGTCCGGCCTCCGGTCTTTAACCGGGGGCCGGCAGGTGGTCGAGGTTGAGGCCAAGACCACCGGCGACCTATTGCGGGAACTGGTGAAGCTACACCCGCAGCTTCAGGCGCCGATTGATGCGGGCGTATCCATCGCCATCGACGGGCGCGTCATCGCCAGCGGATTAACTGAGCCGGTCCCTGAGGGCAGCGAGATTTACCTGATGCAACGTTTGCGGGGCGGTTAGGCCTCTGGCGACCACGGTTCACGTCCGACCATACGGTCGGCCTCGGCGGTGATGTCGTTCATGTGCTGTTCAAGGCTTTGCCGCAGCTCTTCGATTTGCTCTTCTGATGCTTTGCGTGGCACGGTTTCAGTCCACTCGCGGCACAGAAATACGCCCTTGTTCCGCCAGGGGCGGGGCATCAACAGGCGATCCCATGTACCCGCTTCGCTGCCATATTGTGCGGAATAGGTGATTCCGAAGATCCGTTTTCCCGAAGTGCGCGCCCAGACCAGTGGCACCGTGGACAGCACACGCTCGGGGCCGCGCGGTCCGTCGGCGGCGATGCCGATGGAAACCCCTTTCTTAATCTTGCCGAACACCTCTCGCGACACGGCGACGTTGCTCTTGTGTTTGCTGGCCATGGCGATGGTATCCATGCCGAATAGTTTCTGCACCCGACCTACCATGCTGCCTGCTCGTGCAGACGAAGTGATCGAGCATATGCGCCCTTTGTCCAGCGGGAAGAAATACGGCGACTGCGCCAGCCGCTGATGCCACAGCACCACGATCACCGGCTCACCTTGTTCGGCCAATTGGTCCAGTTCTTCGTATCCGATGCGCTGCCACTTGGTGTTGCGATTTACTATCCGGATATAACTCGCGATGCGGCGCGCGGCCCAGTTCAAAACGGCTTCGCTGTCGGCGATCTTTTTGCGGATACTCACGGATTGGGTCCCTCGTACTGACCAAACCGTGTCTTATAGAACTAAACGCTGCACGCAACTTGTTTGTCGGGTGCATTAGTCGCGCGGAATTTGAAAAAGCCTCTTGAGTCCGCTGCGCGGCTGGCATATTTGATGCGCACCTTAGGGGTATAGCTCAGTTGGTAGAGCGACGGTCTCCAAAACCGTAGGTCGCGGGTTCGAACCCTGCTGCCCCTGCCATTCCTCCAATGAAAACCTAGAATCGGTGGAAGCCTTGTGAATTGCTCTCGTTCGTCGGGGCGAACGACTGCAGGCCGCTTCATGGAAAATTATCGGATCGCTATGGTCAGACGAGCGAGGATTTTCGAGAGGTTGGATGTTTATGAATGCTTTTCAGAGCCCAGGGGCCGAGCCCGCCGTGAGGTTAACCCGGTAAGAACCCAGTGTTTTTACTTGATTTATTCGGTTTGTGTCAAAATACTGGCGAAAGTTTGTCGACTTAGCGATGTCAAGTTTGAGGTAGTAGTGATGGCGTATGGTGAAGGTTCGGAACTGACGGAAGACCAAAAGAAGTGGGCCGAATGGACGATGCATCCTAAGAAGCGCAAGTTCAAACTAACCGACTATGCGTCTGTCGTAGTCATTGCCGCGTCTGTCGTTGTCGTGACGGGTGTCCATCACTACGTGATCTTCTAAGTAATTCAGAAATAAAGAATTTTAACCTTTACCTGCCTTGTTTTTGGGGAGTGAAGTTCGCAGTCTTACTTTGTCCAGACATCGTTCTTCCCGCGCCCTGCTGTCAAAGGGTCAATCCCGGTTTCCTACGCCAGTAGAATGGCATATGGTCCTGCCCACAACAGACAGGCGGAAGAGGGTTCATGTCGCGCTTTGATGGTTACTTCCTGCGGCAACTGCTGATTCTGTTCGGCTTTTTCACCTTGGTTCTGGTGGGTGTATTCTGGATTACCCGTTCCGTCAGCCTGTTTGATCGGGTGATCAGCGGCGGCCAACCCGCGATGGTGTTTCTGGAATTCACCGCACTGACCCTGCCGACCCTGATCCGCACTGTGATGCCAATGGCGGTGTTTGCTGCAGCCGTCTATGCCACCAACCGCCTGAGCCGTGAAAGCGAGATGACAGTGATGCTGGCCACCGGGACCAGTCCCTGGAGATTGGCGCGCGCAGTGTTCGTATTTGGCATCGTAACCGGCTTAATGATGGCCGCGATCAGCGTCTTCCTGCGCCCCGCGTCCGTTGAGCAATTGGAACAGCGCCAAGCCGAGGTCGCAGGGGATGTCACCGCCCAGCTTTTGAATGAAGGTGAATTTTTGCATCCCGCGCAAGGCGTTACGGTTTATATTGGGAAAATTGATCTGGATGGCACTTTGTCCGAGGTTTTTGTTTCGGACCGTCGGAATGAAGAGGACCCGGTAAGCTATTCCAGCAAGACGGCTTATCTGGTCAACAATGGTTCCGGCATTCATCTGGTGATGGTGGACGGGATCGCATTGCGCCTGAATCCAGAAGGCAGGACGCTGTCTTCGACGCTTTTTGCGGATGCCTCGTATGACATCTCGGAACTGACAAATTCAGACACCAACGCTATGCGCAGTCTTGAGGCGATCCCAACGCTCGAGCTTTTGCAGGGCCGGGATAGTATTCTGGCGACCGAGCAGTTCTCGGAAGGGGAACTGATCGAAGAACTGCATCAGCGTTTTTCATGGATCGCCATTTGTATCGCGGTGGCGATGGCTGGTTTTTCAACGTTGATGCTGGGCAGTTTTTCGCGCTTTGGCCTGTGGCCGCAGATATTCGGAGCTTTCACGATTTTGGTCCTGTTGGAGGGGGTCAGGGGTTTTGTGTCGCCGGTCGTGATTGATGATCCAAACCTGTGGATTTTGCTTTATCTTCCGGCGATTGTCGGCGTCTTGATTTCATGCGTGTTCCTGTTGATCGCCGGGCGGCCATTGCTGCGCACCCGATCACGGGAGGCGAATGGAACCTTGTCTCAAGCTTAATTTGCCGCACGCAGCTCGGTCAGACAGGCCATCACGTCGTCGAAGGCCTCGCTGTCCCGTCGGGTCACCAGATAAAGCGGCAACATCAGGTCCATCGCTTCGGCAACCGGCACCAAGGTGCCTTCGTTCAATTGATCCCGAATAACATATTCGGGGAAATACCCCGTGCCGCCGCGCTGCAAAACATAGCGCAGGCCCATCATGCAATTGCCCAAAAAAAGTGTCTGACCTGCCGCTTTGCGCGCTGCTGACCGCACGTGATCCTGATAGATTTCGCCCAACTCGAGATTGACGAAAACCGGGTCTTTGCCGGCGCCAGGGGTTTCGACCAACAACAAACGTTCCGGCGCCAGTTCGTGATACAGCACACGCCGATCAGATGGTTTTTCGTGGGTCAGTGCCGCATCCAATACATGCGTCGCCACGGCCTCGACCATGTTGAGGTCATGATCGTAGTTCAGGGTCAGTAATAGCTGGCCATGGCGTTGTTCATAGCGAACGGCCAGATCGACCAGCAATGGATCCCAAACGCTGAGCTGTGCGCCAAGGCGAAGGGCGATCCGGTGCGGTGTCTGCCCCGGCAGATCGCGCGAGGCGAAGGACCACAAGGACAACATCTGCTCGGCATAGGGCCGAAACTGCCGTCCGAATTCTGTCAGGTTGGTGCCGCCTGCGCCCCGAGTGAACAGGGGCTTTCCGGTTTCCTCTTCGATCAATTTGATACGGGCGCTGACCGCTGTCTGAGTAATGTTGAGGTGTCGTGCAGCGGCATGGAAGCCACCGGTGTCCGCAACGCACAAAAATGTCTCAAGAGCTTTGATTTGCATATTGAAAGTATTTTTTGATCGAAGTGATAAAATCAATTCATTTTTTTCAGCTTTTGCCTTCGGATATGCTGGCCGTAGGAGATCAGCCAGAGGAAACATCATGCTGGACAAAAGCCACAAACCCACCTGGACCAGTTTTGAAGAGGCGACCAAAGCCGATTGGGACGCTGTCATGGAGTATGAAGAGGCGTTCAACGCCGCCCTTCCAGACCGAATCTTGGACGCGATCCGTTCCCTGGACGAGGCGTGGACACCATACCCGGTCAATCGTTACCAGCACAGCCTTCAGGCCGCGACGCGTGCCTATGAGGATGGTGCAGATGAAGAACTGGTAGTCGCTGCACTGATCCATGACACCGGAGATATTTTGTCACCGTATAACCATGGTGAGCTGTCGGCTGCGATGATGAAACCTTATGTCAGCGAGAAAACCCACTGGATATTAAAACACCACTGCGTGTTCCAAGGCTATTACTACAATCATCACCTGGGTGGTGATCGTAACGCCCGCGACAAGTACCGCGACAACCCCTATTGGGAGGACTGCCGTTACTTCTGCCATGAATACGATCAGAAGGCGTTTGATCCCGAGTATCCGACCAAACCGCTTGAGTTCTTTGAACCGATGCTGCGCCGCGTCCTGAACAAGGGCGAAGGCCATATGGAGCTGAACGAAACGTCCGAGAGTTAACAGGCGGCCATCAGACGATAAACGATCTGCGCGGCGGTGAAGTCCCAGGCGGCATTGCCGTTCGGGGCCAGCTCTACCACGTCGAAGCCCACGCATTTGCGGCCTTTCAGCGCGTGCTCGACCAGTCGAAGCGCTTGATAATACCCCAATCCGCCGGGAACCGGGGTGCCGGTTGCCGGCATTTGTGAGGGGTCAAGACCGTCAACGTCAAAACTGACGTAGACCAGCTCGGGGAAATCCTCGGGAAGGTCGACAGCGTGGATATTCCCGGTGACCAGTTCTTCAGCATCCACGTGGAAGATGTGGTTTTTCAGGCGGCTTTGCGCTTCTTCGGTCGAAAAGGCGCGCACGCCGAACTGGGCCAGCCGGACACCTTCCTCGGCCAGCAAATGCATGACCGAAGCGTGGGAGTGTTTTTCCCCCTGATAGGCGTTGCGCAGGTCAGCATGGGCGTCGATCTGAACGATGCCAATGGGTTGACCCAACGCGCGGGTCACGCCCATCACTGCGCCATAGCTGAGGGAATGCTCACCACCCAAAGTCACTGGAACCCTGCCAGCGCGAACAGCGGCTTCGGTGCGCTGGGCAAGGCGCTCCATGATCTCGGACAGGGCTGCGTCGCAATCCACCGGCTCTTCGGTAAAAATCCCCTCGACGCAAGGCTCAGCATGGCCGGTGATGCGTTCCAGCTCGTTGCTGGCCTCGATGATGGCATCAGGCCCTTTGGCCGTGCCCGAGCCGTAAGAGACCGTGCGCTCCAGCGGCACCGGGATCACGCGAAAACGGGCATCTTCAGTGCGCTCAAATGCGGTCAGTTCACTGTCGAGGAAAATGCTCATGAGAGTCTGTCCTTAAAGTCGTCATAGCCGAACTGCTTGATGATCTTCAGCTCGTCCGTTTCACTGTTCCACAGCGCGATGGTAGGCAGCGGTACGCCATTGAATGTGTTGGTCTTGACCATCGAATAGTGGGCCTGATCCAGGAAGGCAAAGCGTTGGCCGATTTCCAGTGGCTGATCCCATGTGTAATCGCCGATCACGTCACCGGCCAGACAGGAGGGGCCGCCCAGACGGTAGGTGTGGCCTGCTTCGGCCTCATCCATCAGGGCGGGACGATAGGGGGCTTCGATCACGTCAGGCATGTGGCAGGTTGCCGAGATATCGGTGATTGCAAGGTTCATGCCATTGGTTGGCAGGTCGAGGATTTCGCCGACCAAGATACCTGCGTCCAGCGCGACCGCCTCACCGGGTTCGAGATAGACTTCGATGCCGTATGTCTCGCGGATGTCCCTGATGAACGCCACCAGCCCATCGCGGTTATAGTCGTCGCGCGTGATATGATGGCCGCCTCCAAAGTTCAGCCATTTGAGTTGGCCGAGGAAGGGCTTGAGTCTTGGTAGGACGGCTTCCCAAGTGCGTTGCAATGGCGCGAACCCTTGTTCGCAGAGCGTGTGCATGTGCAGGCCATCAACCCCGGTCAGTTCGTCGGTCGTCAACTGACTGATTGGGGTGCCAAGGCGAGAGCAGGGCGCACAGGGGTCATATTTTGGGATCTCGCCTTCGGAATGCTCCGGGTTGATGCGCAGACCGACCTGAACGCCAGCGTTCCGAGCTTTGGCAAGAAACCGGTCTTTTTGCGCTGGTGAGTTGAATATGACGTGATCTGACAGCGACAGAATTTCAACGATGTCCGCGTCCTTGTACCCGGCGCAGAAGGTCGCGACCTCGCCACCATATTCTTCGCGACCTAACCGTGCTTCGAAAATGCCGGACGCGCATGTGCCGCCAAGATGTTGGCGGACAAGCGGGGCGAGCGAGAACATCGAGAATGCCTTGAGAGCGCTCAGCACATGTGCGCCGGATCGGGTTCCAATATCGGCGAGAATGGTCAGGTTCCGCTCGACGGCCTTTTCATCAACCACGAAGCAGGGGCTTGGCACGCGGCTCAGGTCAAAGCTGCGAAAGGCTCCGGCGTCTCCGGCCTGTGTGGTCATCATGTCGGACATGTCCGGCGCCTCCGAATTGTGGAGAGGCCGGGGGCTCTACCCCCGGACCCCCGGAGTATTTTGGAAAAGATGAAATTAGAACTCGACCGGACCGTCGAGTTCGTGGACCTGCCATGGCAAGCCGTGTTCGTTCAGCATGTCCATGAAGTTGTCCGGATCCAGCTGTTCCATGTTCCACACGCCGGGCTCGGACCAGTTGCCTTTCAGCACCTGCGCCGCACCGATCATGGCGGGGACGCCGGTAGTGTAGCTGACAGCTTGGCTGCCGACTTCTGCATAGCATTCTTCGTGATCGCAGATGTTGTAGATGTAATAGGTCTTCTCGCCCGAGCCGTCCTTGGCCTGACCCGTAGCAATGTCGCCGATGCAGGCTTTGCCTTTGGTTTCGGCACCCAGATCGCCGGGATCGGGCAGCAGAGTTTTCAGGAACTGGATTGGAATGATTTCCTTGCCGTTATGCATCACCGGGTCGATGCGGGTCATGCCGACATTCTCCAACACCTTGGCGTGGGTGATGTAGGCGTCGCCGAAGGTCATCCAGAAGCGGGCGCGCTCAATCTCGGGGAAGTGGGTTGTAAGCGACTCCAATTCCTCGTGATACATCTGGTACATGTTTTTCTGGCCGATGGCGGGGAAATCGTATTCGACTTTTGTGGTCATCGCCGGGCTGGTATGCCATGCGCCGTTTTCCCAGTGGCGCACTTCGGCCAGCACTTCGCGCAGGTTGATTTCAGGGTTGAAGTTGGTGGCGAATTCCTGATCGTTCGAACCGCCATTGGCATCCAGAACGTCGATCTGGCGAATGGTGTCCAGCTTGTGTTTCTTCAGCCATTTGGCGAACACGCTGGTTACACCCGGATCGAAGCCCGAGCCGAGGATGGCGGTCAGGCCAGCCTCTTTGAACCGGTCCTGATAGGCCCATTGCCAGTGGTATTCGAACTTGGCCACGTCTTCGGGTTCATAGTTCGCAGTGTCGAGATAATGAATGCCCGCCTCAAGACACGCATCCATCAGCACCAGATCCTGATAGGGCAGGGCGAGGTTCACCAGCAGTTCGGCCCCGGTTTCCTTGATCAGCTTGACGGTATCTTCGACCTTATAGGCGTCCAGCTCCGCCGTGGCGATGTCAACGCCCACGCGATCTTTCACTGCCTTCGCGATGGCGTCGCATTTTGATTTCGTGCGGCTGGCCAAAGTGATTTCGGTGAAGATATCCGAATTCATTGCCATCTTGTGCACGGCCGCGTGCGATACGCCGCCTGCGCCGACAACCAGTGTTTTGCCACTCAAAGTTCCCATGGGGGTCATCTCCTCTCTGGGGTTATTCGTAATAGGTGTAGCCGTTGATGGAGTCTCGATAGGCGCTCATCAGGGTTTTGCGGTCCTTGGCTTGTAGAGTACCGGTCGAGATCGCCTCGTCCACCATTTTGCGGAACGCGGCGACACAATCGTTGGGGTCGAACTCGACATAAGACAGAACCTGGCTGATCGTGTCGCCCTCTTGCTCGTGCAGCAGGTCAAAGCCGCCGTCCGCGCGCAGGTCGATGGTGACGACATTGGTGTCGCCGAACAGGTTGTGCAAATCGCCCAGTGTTTCCTGATAGGCCCCGACAAAGAAAACACCCATGAGGTATTCCTGGTCTTCAGGCAGGGAATGCACAGGCAAGCTGGGCGAGACACCGTCGGCCAGGATGAACCGATCAATCTTGCCATCGCTGTCGCAGGTGATGTCGGACAGTACCGCGCGACGATCAGGCGTTTGGTTCAGGCCCTGCAGGGGCACGATCGGGTGTAGCTGGTCGATTGCCCAGACATCAGGCAGCGACTGGAACAGTGAGAAGTTGCAGTGATAGATATCGGCCACTTTCTCAAGCTGATCATCCACATCCGTATCCAGATCATCGCTGGCGGCCAGCGCCTTGAGACGGGCCATCAGCGACAGATAGATCCGTTCGGCTCGGGCCATCTGGCGCAGGTCCACATAGCCGCGGCGGAACAGCGCGCGCAGTTCGTTGCGGTAGAAATTCGCGTCGTTCCAGCATTCCTGCAGACGGTCGCTGCTGAGATAGCCGTTGATTGCCGCCAGATCTGAGACCAGATGGTGATCATCAGCCTCTACCTCAGGGCCGTTGGGCGCATCGTAAAGCGTGCTTTCCAGCACGTTGAACACCAGCATCGACGATGTCGCCACCACGGCGCGGCCGCTTTCAGTGACCAGCGTAGGGTGGTTCACTTCTGCCTCATCCATCGCATAGGCGACGGTTTCCACGACATTGGCGCAATATTCCTCGACCGTGTAGTTGATTGAGTTCTCGGCAGCCTTCTTCTCACCCGTATAGTCCACGCCCATACCGCCGCCGAGGTCCAGATGGGTAAGCGGCACGCCTTCGCGTGTCAGTTCAGTGTAATACCGGCAAGCCTCGCCCACCGCGCGGCGTACATCGTTGACGTCCTGCACCTGGCTGCCCAGATGCGAATGCTGCAGCTTCAGACAATGCAGCAGGCCCGCCGCTTTCAGTTTGTCCACCGTGGCGACCAGCTGATCGGTATTCATGCCAAAGGCCGACCGATCACCCGAGCTTTCTTCCCACTTGCCGCTGATTTGGTTGGTCAGTTTGACCCGCACGCCGATCAGGGGTTCGATGCCCAGTTCGTTATAGACCTGGATGACTGTGTCAGCCTCTTTTGGGCTTTCCAGAACAATGACCGTGTTGAACCCGATCTTGCGGCTGAGGATGGCCAACTGAATGAACTCGGCATCTTTGACGCCGTTGCAGACAATCAGCGCCTCGCTGGCCAGACGGTGCGCCAAGGCCACTACCAGTTCAGGCTTTGACCCGGCCTCAAGCCCATAGTTGTAATTCTTGCCGAACTCGACAATCCGGTCGACTACCTGCGCTTGTTGGTTCACCTTGATCGGGAAGACACCGCGATAGCTGCCCTTGTAGCCGGTGCGTGCAATCGCATCGCGAAAGCTCTCGTTAATGTGGACAATCTCGTGTTCCAGATAAGAACTGACGCGCAGGATCATCGGGGCCTTGATGCCGCGTTCGTCCAGATCGCTTAGAATGCCGGGAAGGCTGATCGCCTTGGCCTCGGGTGCCATCGGGTTGCGCAGACCGATTTCACCCTGCTCTGTCACCTCGATGAGGCCTTTGCCCCATTTCTCAACTCCGTAGATGGAATGTGGTGCGTCGGGCGTCTGTTTCAATCAAATCCATCCTTGTAAGTCAGGGTGCCAGTTTCGCGCCCGCCAATACGGCAGCTATATGATTCTTCCAAGTGTAATCTATAGAACGGGATTTGCCGAATTTATGCAGTAGCGCGAATTGGGATCAGGTGGTTATCCCATTGGCAATCCAATCGGGCGGATATTTGGGTCTTGTCTGTAGACAAATTCCCGATGACACCGGTTCCGGTTGTGAACACAAATCCGTTTGGTGCGGTGCTCAGGCCGCAGACGTCCTCGTATGGGAAAATGCCATCAAGCTGCCCGTTTGCGACGCGAAAACGATGCAGGGCATTGCCGCGCGGGCAGGTGATGGCGACCGCTTCTCCGTCACCGGAAAAGGCGATACTGCCCGCATACCCACGTAGCGTGTTTTGGTCGGCGTCGGGGGCACTAAGCAGTCGAGGGTTTTCACCACGGCGATGCAGGCCCAGCAGGGGTGGGTGTTGCGATGTATCGCCCTGCCATTGCATTGCGAACCCGACCAGACTGTCGGATCGCATGGCCAGGTGGCGGATCGAGTTCTTGTGCAAGGCTTGTGGCAGCTCTACCTGCTCCAGAACTCTCCCGTTTTGGTCCAGGTAGGACAGGCGTGGTTGCATCACCGGCAGGTTCAGCTTGGTTCTTCCGGTTTCAGGGTGGGTCTCGATCCCGCCATTTGCGACAACCAATGTCCGGCCATCCGGCATGAGGCGCATGTCATGTGGTCCGACACCGCCCGAGGCGAACTCGCCTAGCCGGGCGTAGCTGTCGGTGTCCCAGACGCCGATTACACCTTGACCGGTCTCATAGTTGTTTTCGGTGGTGAACAGCCGTGTACCATCGGTTGAGAACACGCCGTGGCCATAGAAATGGCGGTCTTTGGGGGCCTCCAACAAAGCGGTCTGGGTGCCCGTCGCGCAGTCGATGATGATTGCAAATGTTCCCGGGCGGCGTGCAAAGGCCACCGCCTGCGCATGGTGAGGATGGGCTGCCGCTGCGTGCCCGCGTGCGGGCAACGGAAGGGCAAACAGGATGTCGCCACCCGCGTCCATCCCGGCCAGCCGATAAGTCCCATCCGGGAACAGCGCCGCGGCCAGGTAATCCGGCGCACCGACAGCAGACCATCCACGCATGGGGGCAAGGCTGGAGGCGGCCAGACCGGCTAGGAAGCGTCGACGGTTGGTCATGGTTCAGTCCCCGTCCAGCGAGTTGAAACCGGCATTGATGCCCAACGTCGGGCCAAGCTCGGTCGAGGCAATGGCGCGGATATCGTTGATGGATTGCTGTAACGCCTCAAGGCGGAACCGTCCCTGCGGGGTTGCCACAGCGACAAATGCCGGATCGTCCAATGACTGCGCACGGTCGATGGCTGCAGCGAATGCGCCGTCCAGATCTGCCGCGATGTCCGGATGATCTGCCGACAGGCGCGCAGCAAGGTCACGCAAGGCGGTCAGAGACAGCTGCACATGGCGCAGTGAACGCTCCGAACGCCGCGCCTCGGCGCGTTTTGGGCGGGGGCGGTCGAACGTGCCCATCGGGCGGCCAAGGCGGGTTTCGGCCGTGAACTCCAGACCGGTAATTAGGGCCTTGTAAAGCTCTTGCATGGATTCGTCTTCCGACCGGTATGGGCTGTTTTTGCCCGGATTTGCCAATGCCAGCGCGTAGCCTGCCCAATCCGCGTCAATTGCCATCGCGTTGCGGTTGATATCGGCAGTGATGGCCTGCATCAGCGCGCAGCGATACTCGGCGCTGCCTTGGTCGGTAAACCGTGGATCGTAGAGCATCAGTTCCAGCGCAAAAAACCCGCGTCCGGCCACGGACGTTTCCGCGAACGTGTCGAGGGACCGGATGGCTGTGTCTTCGGCAGCGATCAGGCCGGACAGGGCTTTGGGTGTGAAGCCCTTGGTGTCAGGCCAAAACGTCAATGCAAACGCGCGGTCTTCTGCCTCAGATGGGCCAAAGCGCAGATGACTGACTGAAATCCAGTCGTCAAACGCCGCGTGGTATGCAGTGCGCAGCTTGGCTGAGGTCGGGTTGCAATCCGCCTGGGCCGCATCCGCCAATGCGTCCGTGGCCTCTGTCAGTCTGGCATAGCTGGGCAGGATGTGCGCCTCGATGGCGTCGGACAGGATCGGGTCGCGCTCTTGCGCATAGGCGCCCAGCGGCAATGTCAGGGAAAGGGCAAGTACGATGGCACGCATGGGTCAAAGGCTTTCTAGAAAACGGATAAGGGCATCGCGTTCGGGTTTTGGCATCTCGACGACAGAGTCACGCGCTACCTGCGCCTCACCGCCGTGCCACAGGATCGCTTCCAGAAGCGACTGCGCGCGCCCGTCATGCAGGAACTGCGTATGTCCTGACACCTGCTGGGTCATGCCAATCCCCCAAAGCGGTGGCGTACGCCATTCCCGCCCCGTTGCACGCGCCTCGGGCCGGTTGTCGGCCAGCCCTTCGCCCATGTCATGCAGCAGCAGGTCCGTGTAAGGCCAAATCAGCTGAAAACTATGCTCGGGGCGATCTTCCATGCGATGCGTCACGAAAGAGGGTGTGTGACACGATGCACAGCCAGTGTCGCGGAACACCTGCTTGCCGCGCAACACTTCAGGGTCGTCCATATCCCGCCGGGCCGGAACACCCAGATTTTGGCTGTAGAAGGCGACCAGATCCATGCCGACCTGATCAATTTCGAAGGTCCGGTCGTCGCCGTCACCATGCGGTGCGTTCACGCAATCGACCTGCGAAGTTGTGCAGTCACCATGCGGAGCCGGGTAGAGCGGGCTGGAGATGCCGATATCCCCGGCAAAGGCCGCTGCGGATTGCTCCATGATCGTGGGCATACCTGCTTTGTGGCCAAACCGGCCCACCATCGGCGCGCCGTATTCAATCGCCCATACGATGTTGGGGCGGCCGGAAATCCCGTCGCCATCCTCATCTTCGGGGTCCGCATTCGCCAGCAGGTCTTCAACTGGGATCGCCTCGAGCAGTCCCAGCCCAATCATCTGCGGGGCCACGCGCGGGCTGATCATGGCGTCGGGGTGCAGCGGGCCATAGCCCAAATCCGCAGCCTCGTAGGTCGGGCGGCGCAAGGTAATGGTTTCCCCATCAGCCAACGTGACGGGAACGTCCTCGTAAGTGATATCCAGCCTGTATTCCGCTGGGTGGCCGGGAAGGGCCAGATCCTGCATCTGCCCGCCGTAATTCGGCTCGGGCAGGGTGGCGATGTAGTCTTCGATCTCGGCGTACCCGTCTTCGGGTGTGCCAGGGATGGACACGCGCAAGAACATCGAAATCGCGTTGTCATCTGGCCCGTTGGGCGTATGCCCGCGCCCGTCTTTGGTGTGACAGCGCTGGCAGGATCGTGCGTTGTAGAGCGGCCCCAACCCATCCGAGGCCAGTGTGGATGACGGAGATGACACCCAGATTTTCTTGAACAGCCCGTTGCCCACTTTGAAGTACAGCTCCTGCTCAAAACTCAGGTTGCCCGAGGGCTGCGAAAACGCATCTGCGTCGGTGCGCGCGCGGACTGTTGCAGCCCCAGCGGGCAACTCTTCAAAGCGCTGCGGTGTGCTGAAATCTTCAGGTGGGGCGGTTACCCGCGCAATCCTCGCTTGTTCGTCTTCGGTTCTGGGAAGGTAGTTCAGGTGAAAATCCCGCAGCTCGGCTGACAGGGATTGGGTGGCCGCAAGGGCGGCCACCGTCACCAGCGACAGCTTATGCGCCTTCGTCCATTTTCGATGCGTTGAGTTGCGCATAATTGGCTTCGCCAATCCTTTCGTACAGGTCCAGCTGTGTTTCGAGGAAATCGATATGCCCTTCCTCATCCGCCAGCAATCCTTCAAACAGAGACATAGTGACGTAGTCGCCAGCGCTCTGACAGTATTCGCGCGCTTCCTTGTACAAGGCCCGGGCGTCGATCTCTGCCGCCAGATCGCATTCCAGCGTCTCTTTTGGTGTCTGGCCAATGCGCAAAGGATCAAGCTGTTGCAGATTCGGGTGACCACCCAGGAAAATGACTCTCTCGATCAGCTTGTCCGCGTGCCCCATTTCTTCGATGGATTCTTCGCGGCTTTTCTTGGCCATGTGGCCGAGGCCCCAATCTTCTTGCAGGCGGTAATGCAGCCAGTACTGACTGACTGCCGTCAGTTCATGCCGCAGAGATTTGTTGAGATATTCTATGACCTTGGGGTCGCCCTTCATCTGCATTCTCCTGTGTTACCTCGCTGCGAAGTGCGCGAAGCTGCATCGGGACCTCCAACTTATCGCTGGAGCGCATCGAGTCTAGGAAAAGTGGCATGCACCCGCCACAATCTGCTGATTTTCCAAGAGCATGGTAGATTTTACCGGGGGTAATGACCGTGTAAGGATCAGACGTGCGCATCCAGTCGATAGCTGCGCGGATATCGTGATCCGAGATGTTTGTGCAGTGGCATACGATCATAGCAATCAGGGCTCTGAGTTGTATTTCTTACTGTATTAGTAAGTTAATTTGGAAACGTCCAGAGGCAACAGATCAAAGGTACCTCACAAGATTTGGAGGCGGCGTGAACCTGCCGCCTCCCTGGGGTGTAGGCCCGGTGTTTTAGTGGAAAACCGCGTCTGGGTTGTCCAGACTGTCCGAACCTTCGAACGCGATTTGGTCAAGTTCCAAGACGGTCACAATGCGCTCGATCGTCTTGGTCTGATCGACCAGACCGTTTACGCCGCCCATGATCAGCACTTCGCCGCCCTCGTTGCCACGTTCCAGCATCTGGTCATAGGCAAAACCGGCTTCCGCGGTTGATTTCAGACGTCCCAGCGCCTGCATGGTGTTGGCCAGTTTCACCTTCATCTCGGCATCCAGAGATGGGTCGCTGGCGATCACCAGATCAGACAAGGATGCGCCGCTGACCGGGGTGCCGTCGATACGGGTGTAGCTTCCGAGATAGACGTTCTGAACACCCAGCCCATCGTAATAATGGCTGTTATGGGTGTTGTCCGAAAAGCAATCATGCTCTTCCTCGGGGTCATTCAGCATCAGGCCAAGACGCATGCGTTCGCCCGCCTGCTCACCGTAAGACAGTGAACCCATGCCGGTCAGAATGGCGCTGACGCCTGCGGTTTCATCGGCAGTCAGGGCTGCGCGAGCTTCGCCGCCCTCGGCCCATTGTGCCGCCATCCATTCCAGATCGCTGACCAGCAGGTCAGTCGCTGCACTCAGGTATTGTGCACGGCGGTCGCAATTGCTGTTGGTGCAGTCGTCACCCTGAACGTAATCGGAATACGGACGGTCGCCTGCGCCCGCGCCATGGCCGTTCAGATCCTGGCCCCACAGCAGAAATTCGATTGCGTGGTAGCCTGTGGCAACATTCGCTTCGATCCCGTCGGCTTCGTGCAGGGTTTCGCCCAGCAATTCCGGGGTGATTTCGCTGGCGTCGATGGTTTTGCCCGACAGCTCAAAGCTGGGGTTGGCGATGACGTTCAAAGCGGCGAACTCGTTCTCGTCAGTCGGACCGCCATAGGCTGCGTCCACATAGTCGATTAGCCCTTCGTCCAGCGGCCATGCGTTTACTTTGCCTTCCCAGTCGTCAACGATCGCGTTGCCGAAACGGTAAACTTCGGTTTGCTGGTAAGGAACACGTGCAGCAACCCAAGCGGCGCGTGCTGCGTTGAGTGTGGCGTCTGACGGATCAGCAATCAGCGCGTTTACGGCGGCCTGCAGCGACTTTGCCGCGATCAGGCTGTCGTCATATTTGGCTTCGGCGATGTTCGCGTAGGTGGTCAGAACGTCGATCTTCGCGGGGGCATCGGCAAATGTTGCAGTCGCGATCCCAAGGGTCAAGAAGCTGGTGGCGGCAAAAAATTTGGTCATGGAGGTGACACTTTCCTGTCAGAAAAAACTCACTAGCGCCGCCTCAGCGACGCGCATGCGCCAAAAGCTGAGTGAATTAGTAAGTTAAGTCAACCTGAGTCTTATTGTCGGAAATAAATGTCGCACCCTTTACCCCATAATTAGCGGGGTAGGTGGTCCGAAGCCGCGATTGCACGGGCTTTTAATCACACTAGAATGGTTCACGTGATTCTTTGGTGGGTGGTGCCTTGTTTATGAAATGTGCAGCCATTGCTTTGATACTGACGCCGGCGATTGTTTTATCGCAGGTGCAGGGCCCTGCCCATGAACATGGTACGGGATATGTGGATATCGCCTTTTCTGATCAGGCATTTACTTTGTCCCTCAACGTGCCTTCTGCAGACATCATCGATTTTGCAGGCCCGGCCGAAACCGATGACGATCGCGCGCAGGTGGCGGTTGCGGTCTCAGACTTGTCTAAACCTTTGGGCTTGTTTGTGCTGCCGGAAGAGGCTGGATGCGTTACCGCGTCAGCCAATGTCACCCTTACGGGTGAGGGATTGGGGCAGGACAATACCAACGAGTCTGCTGATCAAGATCAACATAGCGACTTTCTGGCCGACTACCTGATTCAGTGCCAGGATATTACAGCGCTGGTGAATATTCGGTTTGCGTATTTCGAGCGGTTCGAAAATGCCCAGAAGTTGATCTTGCAGGTGACCCGATCCGGTCAAACCCGAACGTATGAGATAACTCGGAACCAACCGGATCTGGCAATGTGAAATGCCAAAACGCGGGCCATAACGGACGGCCCGCGCCCATATAAGATGCACAAGGCGCAAACATGCGGTTCGATCCGCCAGCGCCATGGACGACACCCAATGTGCTGTCAGTGCACGAAATGCAGTTCTGAAAAACTCTCCCGCCACTGTGCAACTTCGGCGGCGACATCCGCGCCCGCCAATCCAGAAGTGATCAATGCCGCCAACCGATCAGTGTCCTGCGACGTCATCCCCCATCTAACCAGTTCAGGCGTCCCAAACCGAAGGCCGTTCATGTCCCCTTTTACTTCGGGTGCAGGCAGTCCAATTCCGCAAGCAAGAAACCCAGCGCGGCGCAACGTTTTGGACGCCGCTTGCCCGCCGCCGTAAGATTCTGCCAACACAGCAAACTGGTGTGATTTGGTAAACCCTTCCCGACCCGCAAAGACGGGAACGCCACGAGCGTCCAATCGTTCCGCGAGCGCTTGCGCCGTCGAGATCATTTCGGCCGCGTATTGTTGGCCGAAGTCACGCCAGTCCAGCATTGTTACGGCCAACGCTGCGGACTTGGCCGCGTCGAAGTTTGCCGTCATGCCCGGAAAGGCAATCGCATCGAGCTTTTGCGCAATCTCCGCGTCATTGGAGACGATCAAACCACCGGCGGGGCCGCCCAGACTTTTGTAAGTGCTCATCGTCATGAAATGCGCGCCCTCGGCCAGTGGATTGCTCCACGCTTTGCCTGCGATGATCCCGCATTGATGCGCGGCGTCGAACATGACCTTGGCCCCGATCTCGTCAGCGATCTGCCGGACTTCTTTTACGGGATGTTCGAATAGGTTGAGGCTGCCCCCGATAGTGATCAGCTTGGGACGTTCTTTCAGAGCCAATGCGCGCAGCTGATCCAGATTGACGGTATAACCGTCAGCATCCATCGGCGCCTCAATCGTGCGCAGACCAAAGAGACCGGCACAGCCCGCTAAGTGATGGGTCACGTGCCCACCGATCGAGGCTGGCGGCGCAATTATTGTATCGCCAGGTATGCAGGTGGCCATAAAACCATAAAGGTTGGCAATCGCGCCCGATGGCACCCGGATTTCGGCGAATTTGGCATCAAAGACCTCGGCGCAGAGCTGGGCAGTGATCACTTCGATCTCTTCAATGGCCTCCAGCCCCATCTCATATTTGTCGCCGGGATAGCCCAGCGACGGCCGCGACCCGATGCCCGACGATAACAGGGCCTCGGCCTTTGGGTTCATCACGTTGGTTGCGGGGTTTAGGTTGAAACACTCTCGCTCGTGGATCTCGCGGTTTCGGGTCGCAAGATCATCGATCCATTTGATCAGTTCATCAGACGAGGCCTGAGACGCCTTAACGGCGATTTGTTGAACCCGAGTTTCGCACTGATCCGGGACCCAGTTTCGGTGTGTGATTGTCATGTCTGTGACCTCCTGCTTGTCACCAGATTGAACAATTGAGGCGACATCGCAAATCAGAATTGCTATTTCTTGGCGTAGAAAAACTGAGTCTAAGGCAATGGCTGTTCTCCCAAGACGCCCGAAAGGGCCACCTCTTAACGCACTCCGCGCTTTTGAAGCTGCGGCAAGGCTGGGCAGTTTCGTAGCTGCTGCCGAAGAGCTGAGCGTCACTCCCGGTGCGATTTCGCAACATATAAAGACAATTGAAGCGTGGGCGGATGTGCCTCTGTTCCGGCGAAACGCGCAAGGGGTTGAGCTGACCGCGCCCGGGCGCCAACTGGCTGGTGATTTCACCCTGGCCTTCGATCAGCTTGCGGCCGCAACGCAGAACTTGCGGAACCTGAGCCCGAGCGTTGAGATCCACATCGCCGCCCTGCCTTCGGTCGCGCAACTTTGGCTGCCGACGCGTTTGGGGCGAATCCGAAACACTTGGCCGGACATGAAGTTTTCGGTAACGGCCATGGAAACACCGCCTCGCCTATCACGTGATCTGTTTGATCTTTCGGTCTTCATTGCCGAACCTGACGGGGCGGCTGATCAAATTGTAATCGCGGAGGACGTCATTTTCCCGGTTTGCGCGCCGGAACTGGCCGAGAGTTTCGACTTTGAATCCACACCGCTGCTGCACGATCAGACATGGCATGATGACTGGCGGCGGTGGTCCGAGGAGACGGGGACAATTATCAGCGATCCTAACAAAGGGCCGAAATATTCGCTTTACGGTCTTGCAGTCGAAGAGGCGAAATCCGGAGCTGGTGCCTTGATGGCGCATGGATGTCTGATCGAACCTGCGCTCAAGGCCGGGCACTTGGTGCGTGTATCGGCGCAAGCCTGCGAAACAGGCCGGTCGCTGGTGATAAACCTTCCGCATCCATCGAGGCGACGCGCGGAACTTGAAGTAATTGTCGAACTATTGCGGGAAGGTTAGCGACGATGGGGCGATGACTACTGCCCTTATAAAGTAACTGAACTTTGCGAGGATGGTTTCGGAGAGTAATTGAGATCTCGACCATGCAAGGTCCGACTAACGAGTTTCCTGAGTTGGAACTGATATGCCGGGATGCAGCCCAATTCAGCCACAGCGACAAGATCACAAGAAGTGTTTGGGCCTGTGATTGCGACGGTCTAATTTGAATGGGAATTTGGTAGCGGAGGAGGGACTTGAACCCCCGACACGCGGATTATGATTCCGCTGCTCTAACCAACTGAGCTACTCCGCCATGAGTGAGAGGCGATTTAAGCGAGGGGCCGGAAAGGGTCAAGGGGGAAACACCGCCTTACAGAGATTATTTTTGCCCCGATCAATCTGCTTTGGTTGCCTGTTGTGCAGCGACCCCAGCAGTATCAGCAATTCTACGAATGAAGGCCGCGCAGGCGTCGGGTGCGGTGATCGGGATCATATGGCCCAACCCTTCTATCTTTTCGTCGCTCAGCCCAAACCGGGTCATGGGGGCACCGTTGGCGTTGGGTGAAAGTATGGTGTCTTGTGCCCCGTACAGAATGCCTCCGGGTACGGACAGGTCGGTATAGCGGTCTACCTGGACTCCGATACTTTCATCCACCCCGACAACATCCTGCGACGCGGTAATGAAGGCCGAAGGGCGCAACCCCAGCGCACCGCCGGCGCGGTCCAGAAAGTCATCTGGCGCGGGTTCCGGATCGAAAACGGCTCCCAATGTATGCGGGGCGGTCTTAGCCGAAATGGGGACAGCGATCGTGTTGCCGATAAAGTTGCGCAACCACTCGGTACGGATTTCCAGCGGTTTGAAAACTTGCGGCGTATTCGACAGCTTTTGCGTCAACGGGGCGAGCAAAGCGAGCGCTTTGGTTTTCTCCGGGTGTTCCAACGCCATGGCCAGCGATACGGCCCCGCCCAATGAGTGCCCGATTAGAACGGCGTTGGAAATGCCTTTGGTGTCCAGAAACTCCTGAATCATGCGGGCCTGTTCGGGCAGGCGCCCAAGATCGGCGCTATCGCGAGTTGAGTATCCGCAGCCAGGGCGGTCGACTGCGATGACGTGATAGTCATCCGCCAACAGGTCCATCAGAGAATAGGTGAAATGCTGCAGCTGCCCCGCAAGCCCGTGGATCATGATGACTGTCTGCTTAGTGGGGTCGCCCTTTTCCACGTAATGAATGCTGCCGCCGCGCACCGGGACAATCTGTCCAAGTTGCGGGACGCGCTGCAACCCCTGCCGGGTCAGTCGCCGGGTCCACAGGTTCATGCCGACAAAGAAGCCGCCGACCAGAAGGGCGATAACTAGAATTGTGGTCATCTCATCACTTTCCGCCTGAGGAAGGGGCAGGTTGGTATTGTTCCAGCCCGGATTGCGCCATGCGCTTTTCATACTCTGAAACGGTCCCGGGCCAAAGCGTCGTGTTCCGGCCCTGTGCATCCTGATACCATGAGGCGCAGCCACCCACCTGCCATACGCTGCCTTCGTGCCGTTCGCGCATCTCCTGTTCGAAGGCTTCCTGGTAGTCCGGGCGGGGTGCTATGATTAGTAGTCCGTCGCGGTTCATCTGGTCCAGCACTCGGCCGATGTGGCGAACCTGTGCTTCGATCATCAGCACAACCGAGTTGTGACCGAGGCCGGTATGTGGCCCGAGCAAGATGAAAAAATTGGGGAAACCTGCGATGGCAGTGCCCAGATGCGCTTTCATCCCGTCCGACCATGCCTGGCGCAATGTCAGGCCATCGGATCCCGTTATGTCGAGGCGCTCAACAACATCTGTCACATGAAACCCGGCTCCCCAGATGAGGATATCGGCCTTTGTTCGGCTTCCGTCCGCTGACAGGATCTGATCGTCCTCAATTGATGCCATCCCGTGTGGGATCAACGTTACAATTTCGCGCGCCAGTGCCGGGTACCAGCCGTTGGAGCTGAGGTTGCATTTGCAGCCGGTCCTGTAGTTTGATGTCAGGTGTTTGCGCAGATCCAGGGTGCGATTGGGCCTTCCGGGCGTGGCACCACCTGCACAAGCCCGGCTCCAATCCGGGTTCAGATGCGTTGCCATGGAATAGAGATGCGAGGGGATATAGCACGCAACATCGGGATATGTGTTTTCACGCCACGTCTCGCCGATCTCATCCGCTTTTCAAGGTTTGCACTGTCTTGGATGCCGCGTTTGCAGGCCTCAATCACCATGATCAGGCCGGAAAACCCGGCACCGACGATCAGCATATCAGTGCGATTATCCGTGCGCCCACGCTTCCCAAAACGACCGTAATGGTTTGGTCAGCCTATAAGCGCAGAGGTGTGTGTGAACAGCCTCCCGTCGGGTCAGGGGCTGTTCACGGTTCCTTTAGCCGCGCAGGATTTTGCCTTTTGGATCAAAGGGCGGTTCGGACAGAATGGTCGCCTTGTGCGGTTGTCCCAGCACCATCACCTCGACCTCGTCCTCCGGTTTGGCACCAATCACAAAACCGAGCGCCAGTGACATGCCGACCGAATAGCCATAGGCCCCAGAGGTCACGCGACCGATGCCCCGTCCGTCTTTGAAGATCGGCTCGCCTCCGGTCGCGTCGGCGTTCGACGCGGTCGTATCGGCCTCATCCAGATGCAGAAGGACCAACTGTTCGCGGGCGGGCTTGGCCAAAACGACCTCGGTGGCATTCTTGTTCAGGAAGTCCTTGCCGAACTTGCACAAACGGCCCAGCCCAACCTCATGCGGCCAGTATTCGGGGCTGTATTCGCGGCTCCACGAGCCATATCCTTTTTCGACCCGCAACGACATCAGTGCTCGGCTTCCCACTGGGCCTGCGCCAAACTCCTGACCGACCTGAAGCATGGCGTCATACAGGCGGGTCTGATCTTCGGTGGCACAGTGAACCTCCCACCCCAGATCACCCGTGAACGAGACCCGTAGGGCCAGTACTTCGATTCCGGCCAGTTCGATTTTGGCGGATCGCATGAAGGGGAAATCCTCGGTGGCCAGCGAGGTATTGGTCAGGCGCTGCAATAACTCGCGCGATTTTGGGCCAGCGACGTTGAACCCGCACACGGCCTCGGTCCGGCTTTCGAAAGTGGTACCATCTGGCAGGGGGACCTGTTTGAAGAACCGTTTGTGATACCGCTCGGCCATTCCGGATCCGATGATCCAGAATTCGTCATCGGCCACACGGGTTACAGTGAAGTCCCCAGCGATTCCTCCGCGTTTCGAGATCAGCGGCGTCAGGCAGGACCGACCTACAGCCTCGGGCATAGTGTTGGCGAAAACTGCGTTGAGCCAACCCTCGGCCCCGGGGCCTTTGCAGACATATTTGGCAAAGTTCGAGATGTCGATGATCCCTGCGCGGTCACGCAGCATACGGCATTCCTCGCCAACCGATCCCCACCAGTTCTGACGCGTAAAACCATTGGTGTCTTTGGCGCCCGGAGTGTCTGCGAACCATAGCGGATGTTCCCAACCAGCATTCAGGCCGAAGACGGAACCCATTTGAGCCTGCGTGCCGTAGACAGGGCGCGTACGCGCCGGACGACCTGCGCTGCGCTCTTCGTTGGGGAAGTGAATGGCGAACCGGTGGGCGTACTGGTCCTGAACGCGGGCCATTGTGAACTCTTTCGTCACCCAGTCATCGAACCGAGCCATATCCCAAGCGAACATGTCGTACTGCGTTTCGCCTTCGATGATCCATTGCGCCGCCATCAGGCCCATGCCACCGGATTGCGAAAAGCCGGGGATGATGCCGTTGCAGCAGAAATACCCGTCGACCTCGGGCACTGGACCCATCAACACATTGCTGTCCGGTGACCAGATCATCGGCCCGTTGATCACACGCTTGATCCCGGCTTCTCCCACGGCGGGCAGACGTTCGATGGCGTTCATCATGTTCTCTTCGATCCGTTCCAGATCGTCGGGGAACAGGTCATGCGCAAAATCCAGAGGCGTTCCGTCCTCGGCCCAGAATTTCATGTCTTTCTCATAGGCACCGACCAGTAGTCCCTGACCTTCCTGCCGCAGATAATACTCTCCATCACGGTCACTGACCGAGGGCAGGCGGGTGCCATGCGCGGCTACGTCCGCCATGGTCTCGGTCACGAAATACTGGTGTTCGGTCGGTTGCAAAGGGAGTTCAATCCCGGCCAGTTTGGCCACTTCGCGCCCCCACAAACCGGCGGCGTTCACGACCCATGGGGTATGGATGTCGCCCTTGGGCGTTCGTACGATCCAGGTGCCATCTTCCTGCTGGTCGGTCGCCGTGACAGGGGTAAATCGATGGATCTCGGCGCCGCGTTGCCGTGCGCCGACGGCATAGGCGTTTGTGACGCCTGAAGGGTCCACGTTGCCGCCGTCGGGTTCGTACATGACACACCGAATGCCGGCATAGTTGACCAGTGGGTTCAGGCGCTGGGCCTCTTCTATGCTGATCTCATAAAAATTCATGCCGTATAGCTTGGCCTTGGCGGCCTGCAGCTTCAGTTGATGTTCACGCTCTTCGGTCTGGGCGAGGTAAAGCGAGCCAGGCTGGAACACGCCGCAGCTTTGGCCGGTTTCGGCCTCAAGCTCTTTGTACAGGTTCATCGTATAGTGCTGAATGCGACTGATATTGGTGCTGTCATGCAGCCCGTGGATGTTTGCCGCCGCATGCCAGGTCGAGCCTGATGTCAGCTCATCCCGTTCCAGCAGCACCACATCCGACCATCCCAACTTGGTCAAATGATAGAGGATCGAACACCCGATCACCCCACCGCCAATCACCACCGCCTGTGCATTCGTTTTCATGAGCCTGCCGTATCAAAGTTGGTCCCGCGGCCATGTGTCATCATCGTAATGGCATCGGCAACGGACATAAATTTCAAGTTGGGTTGAGTGAGTTTAATCTGAGGCTAAACTCAGAAATCCAGCTTATGCGCCCGGCCATATGCGACCAGCCGCTGGTTCAGCGCATCAGCTTCGGGCGCGCCGGATTCCAGCGCGAAAATGAAGGCATGTGTCAGGTAGAAACAGGCGGCGTCGATGTCTTGCATCGCTTCACGCTCATCCGCGGCTATCGTATAGCATCGGATCAGATCGGCATGATCATTTCGATCATGTGCGTTCAGCAAGAGGCGATCCAGCTCCTGTTTGTCCATGGGCGTCCCCTTCTACGGGCAACCGGTCAGCCACCCAGCGGCTGAACAATCCAAAAGGGTTACTCCGCGCGGCCGTTTTCAACTTGCGTCGCGACCCAATGGTGGAAGTTATGCGTCGGGCCATCCATCGCGGGCGAGAACCGTCCGCCGTCGAACAGCATTCCATGTCGGCCCTTTTGCATGCCTTCGACCACAAAGACATCCTCTTCGAACACGGTTTTCCACAGCTGCGCGTTTGAGGCACGCAGCCCGTCATGTTGGGGCGTGTCTTCGATGCTTTTCGCGTAATACAATTCGATATGTTCTACCGTGTTTTCCTGATCGACTGGCTCCAGCACGATTGCGAAAGCATGGTCGCGCTGAACGCCCAGCAGAACGTTCGGGTACAGAGCTATATACTCTGCGCCTTCGTCCCATTTGTCGCTTAGCCCGTCGAAGTCCGGGAAGGTCGCGCCGTCCTGATCTGTCAGTTGGCGATAGACCATAGTGCCTTGTCCGGAATACTGGCCGCGTACCTCGATGTTATAGTGATCCTCCAGCCGGGAATAGCTGTTCAGACCGGGATGTACCCACGGCAGGTGATAGCTCTCGCAATAATTCTCGACCGCCAGTTTCCAGTTGGTTTTGACCTCCAGCTTGAACGACGACGTTTCACCGCCGTGAAAGACGGGTTTGTCGAACTCTTCCCATCGCTCCAGCAGGGCGCCGTGAACCTCTTCGAATTCCGGCGCAGTGCCGTCAACATTCACAAAGATCACGTCGCGCCAGACGTAGGATCGCACGCGGATCAGACCCAGGTCTTCGCGATTGACGTCTTCGTGCTTGTTCTGGCCGGGACCACCCACATGCGGCGTTGCGCGCAGTTCTCCCTTCAGGCTGTAGCACCAGCTGTGATAGGGGCAGCGGATTGCGCCGCCGATCTTCCGGGGCGTGTCGACCAGGATCATCCCGCGGTGGCGGCAGGTGTTTTGGAAAACGCCAACCTCGCCGTCTTTGTCCCGGACAATCAGCAGCGGCATGCCCAGAAAATCGACTGGTTTTGCATCGCCTTCTTCCGGAACATCCTTGCCGAAGCCGATCCCGGACCAGTTGGCATACAGCACAGAACGCTTTTCTTCGTCGAAAACGATCGGATCGATGTAGTGTTCGTTCGGCAGGCCATTTGCGACGTTTACATCGGCCAGAACGGAAGACAGCGCGGTATGCTTGTTCATCGGGCTCTCCTGAGGTTTTGCTGGATGCTATTAATCTCTATTGGCGGATTGAACCTGTTGGTCTCAATATCAGAAAAGCTCATCAGAGAGTGATCTCACCTAAACCGAACCTTCCTGTACCTCTTGAACGATCCAGTTTTTCAGGGCGCGGGCACTGTCTGAGAGTTCTTCATCCGGGCGCCCGACCAAATAAAACTGGTTCGGCGCGGGCACTTGATGTGTGCCGATAGGAACCAGTTTACCTGATTGCAGCATGGGTTGTATCAGCCTCTGCCAACCCAGCGCCAGTCCTGCGCCCTTTCGTGCAAGCTGCAACGCGACGGAATAGCTGTTGACGCGGGATTCAATGGGCACTGTACCATTGTACCCAAGCTGCTGGAACCATTCGGGCCAGGTGGTCCAGGTGCGGTCTTCTGAATCCAAATGGATCAGTCGTTCAGAGGTCAGGTCTTCAAGACCGGCCTCCGCAAGCCTTTCCGCCATCTCGGGACTTCCGACCGGGACTAGCTGGTCGCGAAACAGCGGAGTGTGTGACAGGTTGGGATCGGTGTCCCGCCCATAGCGAATGAAAAAGTCGACGTCAGGCCGATCGCGAAAAGGCCGATCCTGTGACAGTTGATCAACATTGACCTCGGGCATGTCCCGCCAGAACCGTATGACGGCCGGAGATAGCCACAACGCGGCAACCGCGGTTGTCGATCCTACGGTCACCTTTCCGGCTGTCGATCGGTCGCGGATCATGCTCAGCGTTTTTGAGATGCGCCCGAAGGACGTGGACAGCGCGTCATAAAGCGCCTTGCCATCCTCGGTCAGATCAACGCCGCGATGCTTGCGTTGAAACAACGGTGTGTCCAGATCGCCTTCAAGCGCCTTGATCTGGTGACTGACCGCGCCGGGTGTGACAGACAGTTCAACGGCGGCATTCTTAAAGCTCAGGTGGCGGGCGGCGGCCTCAAAAGCTGACAAGGTTGTCAGCGGCGGCAGGTTGTAGTGGCGTCTGGACATGGAAGCTGGTGAATCGTTTTTCGGTTTAGTTTAATTTTTATCAACTCAGTTTTAGTTTTTTTGAAGGTGAAAGCTATAGCGCTTTTGATGATTTGATGTTTTTCTGGCTCAAGTTAAAGGCGGATGTCGCATTTTTCGTCAATGCGTCGGTTCTGGCCGAATTTAGAGCGGAGCGCCACTATAGTCAGTTCTACCAACAAACGTTGTGTTTTTCGGGCTTTTCGAGAGAATTTACCGGGCGTCCCAAGACGGTACTGCGACACAACGATGTCCCGAACTGACAAACGGGAAAGGTCGAAAGGGGAAGTGAAGGAGGCGCGAACCCATTCCCGGTTGGTAAGACCGAGTATCGCCTGATTGCACGGTGCGTTGAATTCAATGCAACTCACAAGGCGTAAGACCATGCGGCGGTGCCGCATTTCTGATACACAGAAACGAAACAAGAAAGAGCCGATACGTCTGCTGCAGCACCTTCCCCATCGTTCGAGGCGATTGGGCGAATTGCGTGAAATGCAGAGACAGTATCGCAATTGATACAGCACCACGGAGGAGCAACATGTCGATACCTGAACCCTTTACGGATCTAGAGATAGAAACGGCCGATGCCGGATTCTATGAAAATTATAGTGTCCCAATCGCCCTGATCAGTAAGGGCATCATGGTTGCCCTTGTGCTATGGGCACTTGTCTTCCCGGCCAATGCCAACAGCACACTTGGCAGCTGGAACGGAAAGCTGCTGGAAGTCTTCAACAGCTTCTACGTGGTCATTGTCGGCCTGTTTGTCATCTTCCTCGTCATTGTTGCCGTCCTTCCGTCGACCGGAAAGCGGGTTATGGGAACTGTGGGCGAAAAACCCGAGTTTTCGAACTTCTCCTGGTTCTCGATGATGTTCGGAGCGGGTCTGGGTGTCGGCCTGATGGTTTTTGCCACCGCTGAACCGTTGGGTCTGTGGGGATCGAACCCCGAGGTCGTGGCCGGTGCAGTTGCGGGCAATGATCCAGAGTCCGTTCAATCCGCGTATCGGTATACCTTCCTGCATTATGGCTTTCATGCCTGGGCAATTTACGTGGTGACCGGCCTGTCGCTGGCCTACTACGCCTATACCCGTGACATGCCTCTGACCATTCGCGCGGCTCTTACCCCGCTTTTCGGTCGTCTGATGAACGGTTTTCTCGGCCACGTCGTTGACGTTCTGGGCGTTGTTGCAACGATCCTGGGTGTGTCCGTCACTATCGGATTTGGTGTCAGCCAGTTCATCGATGGTCTATATGCAATCACCGGCATGGAATGGATCATGGATTTTGGTGGTGAAGTACCCACGCCTAGCAAAGTTGGTCTGATCGCAGGTCTGGTTGTCATCATGGGCCTGTCGATCATTTCGGCGGTTTCGGGTGTTGGTCGCGGTGTTAAGTACCTGTCGAACCTGAACCTTGTTCTGTCGATCATCCTGCTGGGCACCTTTGTGATCTTCGGCTCATTCGTATTCGCTATGACGACCTATGGCACAGCGCTGTTTGACTACCTTCTGCATTTCCTCTCGCTAAGCTTTGGTGCATATGGTCCGTTGTCGACCGAAGCGTTTGCGGCGGCTTTGCCTGCAGAAGCGCAGGCGCATGCTGCTGATCTGGTGGGTGGCGCAACCAACGCATGGGGCAGCTTTGACGGCTTCAAGAGCGGTCTTGAAGGCGCTGCAGCTCAGTTGAGTGACGACACGCTGGCGGCTGTTTACGCCGCAGGTGAGCAAGGCCGTCAGTTTGGCTGGCAGTCGGGCTGGACCACCTTCTACTGGGCTTGGTGGATTGCGTTCTCGCCGTTTGTGGGCCTGTTCCTGGCGCGCATCTCCAAGGGTCGGTCTGTGCGTGAGTTCATTCTTGGCTGCGTATTGGCGCCGGCGCTGGTTTGCTTTGCCTGGATGACTGTTCTGGGTGGTACTGCGATTGATCTGGAATTGGCTGGTGCAGCTGAAGGCGCGATCATTGGCGCATCGAACACCAACAAGCTGTTCGTGACGCTGTCTTACATGATCGACGGTGGGCTTCTGTCCATGCTGAACGTCATGTGCGTGATCCTGATCATGACCTTCCTGGTGACGTCTGCGGACTCGGGCATTCTGGTTATGAACACCATCATGTCCGGTGGCAGCCAGGAAACCGGCGTCAAGCACCGTATCATCTGGGGTGTTATCCTGACCGCCGTGATCGGTGCGCTGATCTTGGCCGCTGGTGAAAACAACCCGATGGACGCGTTGCGCAATGCGATGATCATCGGTGCTCTGCCCTTTACGGTTGTTATGGGGCTGATGATGGTTTCGCTGACCAAGGCGCTCTATCGTGACGGTCGGCGCGACAAGCATGCTGATGCAAGCACGCAGGCCGCTGAATAAGCGCAGGTCTTAATGCCAAAACAGACGCCGCCCCAGCCGGGGCGGCGTTTTTCGTTCCGGGTGTCCATGTCGTTTCCTGCAAACAGATATCGCAATCAGTGAGGTGCGCCGCCGCCGAATCCGCCATTCTGATCAGCAAGATTGGAGGATTGCCCCGTGAACATTCGTACTGCGACACGCTCGGGCGGACGCTCTGCCCGCCGCGCCCTGCGCACCGCCCCGAACTTTGAAATGCTGCCTGGCCTGACCAGAGGCATCCCCTTGTGTGAGGTGATGGATGGCGCTCAGGTCGAACGCATCGACAGTGCCTCGATGGACATCCTTGAGAACGTCGGCGTTCAGTTCCGAGACCCCATCGCGCTGGAAGACTGGAAGAAGGCCGGTGCCAAAGTCGATGGCGAGCTGGTCTTTCTGGATCGCGGTTTGGTGCGCGAGTTGATTGCCACCATACCCAGCGATTTCACCTATCACGCACGGGACCCGAAAAAGAATGTGCGGCTGGGCGGGAGGCACTCGATCTTTGTACCGATGACCGGCGCACCATTCCTGCGCGATCTGGACGACGTGCGCCGAAATCCGTTGCTGGAAGATCTGGCGATGTTCCACAAACTCAGCCACATGATGCCTGCGCTGCATTCCTCGGCGCATCACATCGTGGAACCCTACGACCATCCGATCAGTCAACGCCACCTGCGCATCACCTACTCGTCGATGAAACACTCGGACAAGACGTTCATGGGCATGACGACCTCACCCAAGAACGCCGAAGACGTCATGGACATGTGCGCGATCCTGTTTGGCGAGGAATTCCTTGAAAATCACCCTGTGACTACCGGTAATTGCAATGGCAACTCGCCACTGGTGTGGGACGAAACCATGCTGGGTGCGTTGCGGGCCTTTTGCCGCCGCAATCAGCCGGTGCTCTGCTCACCCTTCGTTCTGGGGGGGGCCAACACGCCCGCATCTGTTCCGGCCACGGTAGCCCAGTTGAATGCCGAGGCGCTGAGCGCGCTGGCCTACACGCAGGTCATCCGCAAGGGGGCTCCGGCGATCTATGGCCACTACCTGTCGACCGTGTCGATGAAGTCCGGTGCGCCGATGGCGGGTACACCCGAGATCAGCCTGATGAATTTCATGATTGGCCAGATGGCACGGCATTATGACGTCCCTTGGCGTACTTCGAACACGTTGGGTGGGGCCAAAACCTTTGACGCCCAGGCCGGATATGAATCTGCCACCACCTTGCAGGCAGTCATGCATGCGGGCGCCAACTACATCTGGCACTCGGCCGGATGGAATGAGGCCGGGATGCACTGCTCCGTCGCCAAGTTTATCGTCGACGCCGAACAATGCGCGATGGCTTACCGCATGGCCGAGGGGCCGAAATGGCACGATTTCGATCAAGCCCTCGCTGCGGTTCCGGATGTTGGGCCCGGTGGTCATTATCTTGGTCACCCCCATACACAGGACAATTTCCAGAGTGCATTCTTCATGCCCGAGCTGTTCGACAACAACTCGATTGAGCAATGGCAGGCCGAAGGGAGGGTCGAAATCACTGCGCGCGCCCTGAACCGCGCGCGCGCGTTGCTGGCCGAGTATGAAGAGCCGAAACTGGATGAGTCGAAAAACGAAGCCCTGCTGGATTACATCGCCCGACGTGAGCGTGAAATCCCGGCCGCTGATGAGCTGAACCAAAGTTACTGAAGTTATTCCCCCGTATTCCACCCGCCCGGCCAGTTGGGCGGGTTTGTCCCTTCAATAGCAGTACGGAACACAAGTCGTGAAAATCGCTGAAATTCACATCTATAGCCACGATCTACCTGTCAAAAACGGCCCGTACACAATGGCCAATGCCGAGGTCTGGGCACTGGACACCACATTGGTCAAAATGGTGGCCGACAACGGGTTGGTCGGATGGGGCGAGACTTGCCCGGTTGGCCCCACCTATGCTGAGGCCCACGCCGCTGGCGCTCGGGCTGCGTTGGCTCAGATGGCCGAAGGACTATTGGGTGCCGAGGTCTCTCCACTAGGACTGCACCGACGGATGGATAGGCTTCTGAATGGACACAACTATGCCAAGGCGGCTATCGACATCGCGGCACATGATCTGCTGGGCAAGAAATTTGGGATCAGCGTGTCGGAACTGCTTGGCGGTGCCGAGGTAGACAAGGTTCCGTCATATTATGCGACGGGGGTTGGAGCACCCGACGATATAGCCGTTCTGGCCAGGGAAAAATTGGCCGAAGGTTACCCGCGCCTCCAGATCAAGGTTGGTGGTCGGCCGGTTGAAATTGATATCGAAACCATCCGCAAAGTGTGGGAGGCAATCGGCGGGTCAGGCATGCGCCTGGCCGTGGACGGAAACCGCGGCTGGACAACTCGTGATGTGTTGCGTGTCAGCCGCGAATGCCCGGACATTCCGTTTGTCATGGAACAACCCTGCAACACGATCGAAGATCTGCAAAAGATACGGTCACAAGTGAGCCACCCGATCTACATGGACGAAAACGCCACCAATCTGAACACGGTTATCACTGCGGCGGGCACTGGTCTGGTGGATGGGTTCGGTATGAAGGTCACGCGGATCGGTGGCCTGCAGCCCATGCGCGCGTTCCGAGACCTCTGTGAGGCGCGTAATCTGCCCCATACCTGCGACGACAGCTGGGGAGGCGATATTATTGCTGCGGCCTGCACGCATATCGGCGCGACTGTTCGGCCCGATCTGCTGGAAGGCGTTTGGCTGGCTGCGCCATACATCGAAGGCAATTTCGATGCCCAGAATGGAATTTGCATTGAAGGTGGGCATATCCAAGTTCCAACCGGGCCGGGGTTGGGCGTCGTTCCCGACGAAACCCGCTTTGGCGCGCCGGTCGCATCTTTCTGATGGAGCATATTATGGAGTTTGCAGGAAAATCGGCTTTGGTCACGGGCGCTGCGGGGGGGATCGGAACCTCTCTGGTGCGCCGCCTACGTGCCGCCGGCGCGCAGGTTGCTGTTGCTGACCGCCTGACCGACGGGATTGAGGCTGATGCCCATCTGCCCGGTGATCTGCTGGACCCGGCCTATACCGATGCACTTCCGCAAAAGGCAGCAGATGCGCTGGGCGGGCTGGACATTTTGGTCAACAATGCGGGTGTCATTACGCGGGGTGCCGTCACCGAAACCTCGGATCAGGATTGGTCTCTGTCTCTGGGCGTGAACGTCGAGGCCCCCTTTCGCATTTGCCGCGCTGCGATCCCGATTATGGCTGCAAACGGAGGCGGGGCGATCGTAAACACCGCATCCTGCTGGGGCCTGCGCCCCGGTCCAAACCACGCTGTCTACTGCATGACCAAGGCCGCGATTGCCTCTCTGACCCAATGCATGGGGATGGACCACGCCCATCAGGGCATCCGCATCAACGCGGTTTGCCCGAACGAGGTGAACACACCCATGTTGCGATCCGGTTTTGCCAAGCGCGGGTTCGACCCGGACACAGCTGTCGCTAAGCTGGGGCAGACTGTTCCCTTGGGGCGAATTGCGGAACCCGAAGACATTGCTGATGTGATCCTGTTTTTGGCCTCGGAGGCGTCGCGCTATATCTGCGGCGCGGTGCTTGAGGTGAACGGAGGCAAGCCAGTATCATGACCCGATTTGAAGGCAAAACCGCCCTTGTCACTGGCGGACGCAGCGGGATCGGTCGGGCCATTGCTGAACGACTGTGTCAGGACGGGGCAAGGGTTTTTACCGCACAACGCGGGCAAGATCCCAGGTTCGCAGGGATCGAGGCAGATTTTGGTGATCCGAGCAGCCCGCAATCTGTAGTCACTCGGGTCGTTGAGCGGGCAGGGCGTCTGGATATCCTCGTCAACAACGCGGGCATGATGCAGGAAGCCCTTGTCGAAGACATGAGCCTTGAGGATTGGCAGCGCAATCTGACAGTCAACCTGACGGCTCCTTTTCTGCTGATCAAGGCGGCGCTGCCCCATCTGCGGCAGACGCAAGGGAACATCGTCAACATCGGCTCGGTCGAAGGGTTGGGCAGTAATCCTGGCCATGCGGCCTATTGTGCGACCAAGGCCGGATTGCACGGATTGACCCGTGCCGTCGCCGTGGATCACGGGGCGGAGGGGGTCCGGTGCAACGCGGTGGCGCCCGGCTGGATCGACACCGAACTGAACATGGATTTTATCGACGCGCAGCCTGACCCGAATGCTTTTCGCCGGGACATTGGCCGCATTCATCCCGTCGCCCGTACTGGCCGACCAGAGGAGGTCGCGGCAGTGGTGGTGTTTCTTGCGTCTGAAGAGGCCAGCTTTGTCACCGGTCAGATTTACACGGTGGATGGGGGCCGCATGACCAAGCTCAGCCTGCCCTGACAGGTCATTCCTTGCCCGAACGCCATTCTTTCCAGATCAGATAACTGTTTGCACCCAAAGAGGCGAACGGCTCTGGCGGCAGGCGCGGCGGCATCGGTTGGGTCAGGAAATGATCCGCAATGTCCGATCCGCCCTGCGTGACCAATTCCGCCACTGCCATGCCCTGCAATGTCCCTCGGGCAATTCCCAAACCGTTCTGACAACAGGCCGAGAAGACGCCCTCATCCAACGCTCCGAATGCCGCTGACCCGTTTCGGCTAAGGCAAAGCATTCCGGCCCAACGATGCTCCATTCGTACATCGGGCAGATGCGGAAACCGTTCACGAAACTTGCGGTCGTGCACCCAGCCTGCATTGCGCAGGCGCATTGGGCTGGTCTCGATAGTCGGGTGAAAAGTTGAACAGGACCGGATCAGAATCCGGTCGCCATAGCTGCCTGAGACCCGCCGGACCGAGGTGCCCATCGGATCAGCCGGAGTGACTGACCAGCGGGATTGACCGCCCAATGTCGTAATCTGTTCAGGCGTCAAACGCTCGGTGATCGACGCGTAAAGGCAGATATGCATCAGCCGGCGTTCGTAAAAGCCAAAGCTCTCCAGATGGCCGTTATTGGCCAGAATTATGCGGCCCGTCGAAACCTGCGCTTCAGGTGTTTTCACCAGCCATCCCACGCTTTGTTTTTCAAAGCCGGTAACGGGAGAGTTTTCGAACAGATCAACCTGTGACGACAGGTGAGAGGACAGAGCCCGAATGTAACCGGCGGGCTGGATCATCACCGTGCCGGGCGCATAAAGGCCCGAGGAATAGTGCGGACTGCCCGTGATCTCTTGCATCTGTTGGCGGTCAAAAAGCGTGCAGGGCTCTCCCAACCGATCCAGATGCGCGGCGAATTCGCGGTTGTGTCTGTCCCCGGCTCGTGTGGCGGCGGCATTGTATTTGCCACATGGGTCGAACATTTCCTGCGGCAGGTCGCATTCATCTGCCACGCTCGTCGCAAACCTTATTGCGCGGCGGTTTAGGGCTATGGTTGCGCGGTCCGCTTCCAGCCCGCCTCCGGCGTAATTGTCCGAGGCCAGATCATGGGGCAGATCGATCATGAAGCCCGAATTGCGGCCAGCGGAACCTTCGGCAAAGCGACCAGCCTCTAGCAGAACAACCTTGAGCGCCGGGTCAAGCTGGCGCAGCCTGCGCGCGGCGCTCAGCCCGGCAAACCCGCCACCGACAATTGTGACATCGGCTGAGATGTTCTGTTCAAGTCGGGGTAGCGATGTTTGGGGCGGCAGAATGGCGTTCCACCCCGCCGGCCCGGTCTGTCGTGGCAGCCGTTTTGCAGTATAGGCCGTCAATCGATCGCCTCATCCGCGTCATCGGCCAGATCAATCCAGATGGTTTTCAACTGGGTGTACTGGTCGTGGGCATGGACCGAGTTATCGCGGCCACCAAAACCGGATTGTTTGTAGCCGCCGAAGGGGGTGGTGATATCGCCCTCGCCAAAGCTGTTCACCGTCACGGTTCCGGCGCGGATCGCCCGCGCGCCGCGGATGGCTCGCTTGGCGTTAGCCGTAAAGATCGAAGCACACAGGCCATAGTCGGTGTCATTGGCAATCTTGATGGCCTCGTCAAAGCCAGACACTTCGATCACCGACAGAACGGGACCAAAGATCTCTTCGCGCGCTAAAGTGCTGTGATTGCCGGGCACTTCGACCACGGTCGCTTCGACAAAACCCTTGTTGGCATTGCCACCAATCACCACGTTTTCGGCTTGCTCTAAGTAGCCGCAGACCTTGTTGTAGTGGCCTTCGCTGACCAACGCGCCCATTCGGGTTTCCGGGTCCAGCGGATCACCGATGTTCCACTGCTTCGCGTGATGGGCGATCCGCTCCAGCAACTCGGCCTTTACGTCCTTGTGCACGATCAGACGGGACGAGGCGGAACAATTCTCACCCATATTCCAGAACGCGCCATTCACGACATGGGCCGCCACGCGGTCAAGGTTCTCGGCGTCATCCATCACGATGGCCGGGTTCTTGCCGCCCATCTCCAACACCACCTCTTTGGCGTTGCTTTCCGCCGAATAGGTCAGGAACCGTTTGCCAGTGACGGTCGAGCCGGTGAAAGAGACCATGTCGATATCCATGTGCCGACCAATCGGCTCACCCACGTCAGCACCGCCACCCGGAACGATGTTCAGAACGCCGCGCGGCAGGCCCGCCTCCATCGCCAGTTCCGCGAGGCGCAGGGCGGTCAGCGTGGTCTCGGTTACTGGTTTCACCACAACCGAGCAACCCGCCGCCAAGGCAGGCCCGATCTTCCACGCCAGCATCAGAAGCGGGAAGTTCCACGGCAGCACCAACCCCACAACTCCGATGGGTTCGCGCACCACCATGGCGATGTGGTCGTCGCTGGCGGGCGAGACCTGATCATAGATTTTGTCGATCGCCTCGGCATGCCATTTCAGGCAATGGATCGTTTCGGGGATATCCACGGTTTCGCAGTCATAGATGGTCTTGCCGCTGTCGATACTCTCCATCACTGCCAATTCACGGGCATTGCGGGTCATCAACTTGGCCAGTCGGATCAGTATGTCCTTGCGATCCGAGGGGTGCATCCTGGACCAGCGTCCATCGTCAAACGCCTCGCGCGCTTTTTCGACGGCAAAATCCACATCCGCCGCGTCGCAAGCGGCAATATCGGCCAGTTTCTCGCCTGTAGCGGGGTTCACCGTCTCAAAAGTCTTGCCAGAGACAGCCGGGCGGAAAGCGCCGTCGATGAAGGCCCCGGTGGGCAAGGTCAGGCCCGCAGCGATGGATTTGTATTCGTCCTGTGTCAGCAATTCCATGCCTTAGCCCTCCGCCACGATATCTGCGATTGTTTTCTTCAGCACGCGCGTCACCTGTTCCAATGCGCGTTTGTCATCCTTGTTCAGCCCCTTTAGCGGGGGCCGCATCGCGCCTGCGTCGATCCCGTTCATGGTGACGCCATGCTTGATGGTCTGGATGAACTTGCCGCCCTGTTCCAGCACCCGCATCAACGGCATCATGGCGGACATGATGCGGCGGCCCTTGGCGAAGTTCCTTTCGACAACGCAGGCTTGATATAGTGCTACATGTTCGGCTGGCAGGAAGTTCGACCCACCGCAGACCCAGAACGGTGCGCCCCAGGCGAAGAATTCCAGCGCCTGATCATCCATGCCGCAGCCAAGCTGGATATGCGGGTAATCCCGCGCCAATAAATGCACCCTGTTGATATCCCCCGAGCTTTCCTTGATGCCGCAGAAGTTCCGACTGCGCCCCACGCGGTCAAGGAATTCCTCGCCCATCATCGTACCGGTGCGGTGCGGGTAGTTGTACAACATCACCGGCAGGTCGGCGGCCTTGTCGATGGCCAGCGCGTTCAGGGCGTTTTCCCGATCGGTCGGCACCGAATAGGGTGGGCTGGCCAGCAGGATCGCGTCTGCGCCAATCTCACGCGCGCCCGAGGCCAGCGCGATGGAATCCGGCGTCAGCATCGCGCCGGTTCCAACAACCAGAGGCAACCGACCTTTCAACTGCTTATTCGTGAACGACGCCACTTCCAGCCGTTCTTCGACGGTCTGGGCATAGTTCTCACCCGTTGACCCGCCCGAGATCAGCCCGTGCACACCATTCTCAATCAGGTATTCGATCACGTGGGACAGGGCATCCCAGTTCACGCGGCCATCTTGGTGATAGGGCGTGACCACCGGGGTATAGATCCCCTCAAATCTGAAAATCGGGTTCATTCCGTCCTCATGCAGGTTTCGAAAGGGGCGGGATACCCATCGGGATATCCAACGCGGCAGGCATCACGAACAGTTCGATTTGGTCGCGTGACAGGTTCCAGTGATCCTCGGCCAGCTGCGCAGCAGCCGCCTCATCGCCCGCCTCGATGGCGGCGATGATGGCGTCATGCTGGCGACTTGCTTCGGACAGGTTCTCGGTCTTGTGCACGGATTGGGGTCTATAGAAGGTCATCCCGATCCGTGCGTGATCGATCAGCAACCGGTTGAATGATGGCCGCAAGTAGACATTACCTGACATCTCTCCGGTCACATCATGAAAGCGGTTATTGGCCAGCGCCCGATCTTCGGCGGATCCGGATTGCAACGCGGCCTTGAATGCCTGTTGCGCGTCTTTCAGGTCGTTGATCTGCGTCCGCGTGGCGTTCTGCGCGGCAAGTCGCAAAACTGCGCCATAGACCATGGGTGCAGCCAGAAAGAAGTCACGTAGGGTGGTATAAGACATCTCGGATACCCGGGCACTGCGGTTGGTGCGCAAGTCCAGATAGCCTTCGCCCGCCAGTTGCCGGAACACTTCGCGCAAGGGTGTCCGGGACAAGCCAAAAGCGTCGGACAGATGCGCTTCGTCCAGATCTGTGCCTGGTTGCAGGCGCAGCGTCAGGATCGACACCTTCAGGTGCTCCATCAACTCTGCCTTACGGGATTTGGCGTCGTCTTTCATCCGTTCCTCCAACAGTCGCTGCGCGAATCGTGTCGGTTAATTCGTTCATTCTCTGTATTCTAAAAAAATACAAGTTGTATACAGAAAAGAATTGTGCAGCATAGGCCGTCGACCACGTCAAACTGAATCGGACGTCTATGCGCCAACCCCGCCACATCACTTTCATCCTGATCCAGGAATTCTCGCATCTCGCCTTTTCCTGCGCGGTCGAGCCGCTGCGCATTGCCAACCTCGTCAGCGGTCAAGATCTGTATGAGTGGTCTTTTGTGTCCGAACACAGCAAACAGGCCGTCTGTTCCAACGGGTCGGTGACTTTGGTTCATGGCGGACTGGACGCGCTGCCAAAGACCGACCAGCTGTTTGTGCTGTCAGGTATTCATATGCGAAACCATGTCTCGCGCCCTTTGCTCGCGACCCTGCGGCGCGAGCGGGCGAGAGGTACGGCCATCGGCGCCTTGTGTTCGGGTGCGTGGTTGCTTGCCGAGGCAGGATTTCTGGACGGGATGCAGGCCGCCATTCACTGGGAGTACCACGATGCCTTTATGGAGGCCTTTCCCGAGGTGAATCTGGTGCGCAGTGTCTTTGTCGCCGATGAAAAGCACATTACCGCCTCGGGTGGCACGGCGACCGCCGACCTGATGTTGCACCTGATTGAAAGGGACCACGGCGAAGAGTTGTCCATCGCGGTTGCTGACCAGATGGTCTACAACGCCGTGCGCAATGCCACGGCCAAACAGCGCGTGTCCCTTCAATCGCGCAACGGGATGCGTAACGCGCATCTCGCCAAGGCAATTCATATCATGCAGGACTGCATCGAGGCACCGGTTTCCCCATCTGATATTGCTGGGCATCTGGGGATTTCAACGCGCCAGTTGGAACGGTTGTTCGGTAAATACCTCAACACGTCGCCCAAGAAGTACTTTATGGAGCTTCGGCTGGAGCGCGCCCAGAAGCTGTTATTGCAAACCGAGGCATCCGTGACCGAAGTGGCAATGGCCTGCGGGTTCGAAAATCCGGGACATTTTTCGCGCGTTTACCGGTCGAGTTTTGGTGTGACGCCACATGCTCAAAAGAACAAGATAGACTAAGTGATAAGGACGGGGGGAGCGTCTCTGTCCTAAGGCGAGCCTGGCCGGACAGGCGCTCACCCCCTGGTCCTGCTTCGTACCCCCTCGTTAAAACTTTACTGGTAAACTGGTCAGCAGGATTGAGTATTCATACATATCGAAGTGGGCATAACTATTACAAGATCGTGTCAGATATGTGTGCTTTTTGTTTAAAACATTAACGTTTGCGGTGTTCACCAGTTGACCAAATGGCTCAAAACAGGCCAACTTATAGGGTGAAATGTATAGACAGACTCTGAAGTTGGCCAAAAAAGACGACAAATCGGGAAATTCTGACCGCAATTCCCATGCCGGCGATGCCGTCAGATTTTATATCTTCATCACAATTTGACGGTGGAGGATATCAATGCACTTGGAAATCGGTAAATCTGACTCCCGCTTCGCCAATGGCGCGGTTTCTCGTGCCAGTCGCGAGCGTCAGATTTGCGATGCGGCCAAATTGGCCGAAGCTGCCTTTTCCGAACTGACCGCTGTTGCGGGTCGCGCACCGGATATGGCGGCGTCCAACGGTCAGGTTTTTCAGGTGTTCCGTTGGTATTTCTTGTCGGCTTATTGCACGCGATTACTGACCAACGCTGCCCATCGACTAGAGCGTCAGACTTTACAGGTCTCGATGGACGTGTTCAGCGCGGTTAGAATGGTCCTGCCGGACACTGAGGTTGAGGCATCCATGGCCCTGGCTCAGGGTGAAGCGGTAACACCGGCCGCGGCGCGCATGAACAAGATCGGATGCCGTGGACATTCCGCGGGCTGGATCGCCGCAAAGCTGAATCAGCAAGGTCGGGACATCCCATCAGAGATCAAGAGCTCGCTTGCGGGCGCATTGTCGGCGTCGGAACGGCGCATTTGACGCGCCCGGGGATCCCAGCACGCGCTGGGTAATTTCGACAAAAAAATTCAACGCACTGTCGGTTTCTCAATGGGAGAGTGGATCGACAAATTCAAGTTTCTCTCGGCAAGTGGGTTTGCATACGCCAAGTCCCAACCCCCGTTTGAGGAAGGTTGCATTCATACTCCGCGTACAAGGCGTTGAGCTGAATGGCCTAAATAAAATCAATACTTCACGCGCAATTCGAACCGCACCACCGCGGCTTGATGCGTCCAATGCACATGCAAGTGGGTACAGGACAGCCACGCTCTCAATCAAGCAGCGGGCGCATTATTCAATGGAGATTGGATGGTGCTGCTGGAGAGAATTGAACTCTCGACCTCTCCCTTACCAAGGGAGTGCTCTACCTCTGAGCTACAGCAGCGCTGTGGGCGGGTGATTAGACTCAAACGAAACGCGGCGCAAGGGTGTCTGGACGGTTTTTTTCGTCTCCTGTAGAGAAAGACAATGGCAGACAAAAATTCACCTAAAAAAGACGGAAAATCCGGGGACGCGCGCGAAGAACGGCTTAAGGCCGCGCTTAAGGCGAATATGGCGCGGCGCAAGGCGCAGGCCAAGGCGCGGGCAGCTTCCGAGGACAAGACCGGCAAGGACGAGGGATAAGAGCAGATGGATTCGATTTTGGTAACGGGCAACGGGCCGCTGAACGGTCAGATACCGATTGCGGGGGCCAAGAACGCATGCCTGACGCTGATGCCCGCAACGTTGCTCAGCGAAGAACCGCTGACGCTGACCAATGCGCCGCGACTGAGTGACATCAAAACAATGACTGCGCTGTTGCAATCGCTGGGGGCAGAAGTGTCTTCGCTGCAAGACGGGCAGGTGCTGGCGATGTCCAGTCATGACTTGACCAGTCAGACGGCGGATTATGAAATTGTGCGCAAGATGCGGGCATCCAATTTAGTGCTGGGTCCTTTGCTGGCACGTTTTGGACAGGCCGTTGTGTCGTTGCCAGGCGGCTGCGCCATCGGCGCGCGTCCGATGGACCTGCATGTCGAAGGGCTTGAGGCGCTGGGCGCCGAGATCGAGCTCAAGGACGGTTACTTGCACGCCAAAGCCCCCGGCGGGCTGAAAGGCGCGGTGCATGAGATGCGCTTTGCCTCGGTGGGCGCAACTGAGAACATCGTCATGGCCGCCACGCTGGCCAAAGGCACGACCGTTCTGAAGAACGCCGCGCGCGAGCCTGAGATAGTCGATCTGGTCGAATGCTTGCGCAAGATGGGCGCGCAGATTTCGGGTGCGGGGACCTCGACCATCGAGATTCAGGGCGTTGATCGCCTGCACGGAGCAACGCATCAGGTGGTGACCGACCGGATCGAACTGGGCACTTATATGCTGGCCCCCGCGATGTGCGGCGGTGAAGTTGAGCTGCTGGGTGGTCGGATGGCTTTGGTCGAGTCTTTTGCGGCCAAGCTGGATGCGGCGGGTGTGAATGTTGAAGAAACCCCAAATGGCCTAAAGGTTGCCCGTAAGAACGGACGTGTTAACGCTGTGGATGTGGTGACCGAGCCGTTCCCCGGTTTCCCGACGGATTTGCAGGCGCAGATGATGGCGCTGATGTGCACGGCCGAAGGTACCTCAGTTCTGGAAGAACGTATCTTTGAGAACCGCTTTATGCATGCCCCGGAATTGGTGCGCATGGGCGCGAATATTGAAGTACACGGTGGTACGGCGACCGTGACCGGGGTTGAACGTCTGAAGGGAGCGCCCGTGATGGCGACGGATTTGCGGGCCTCAGTCTCGTTGATTCTGGCCGGAATGGCGGCTGAAGGGGAAACGACAGTCAGTCGGGTCTATCATCTGGACCGCGGATATGAACATGTGGTGCGTAAGCTGGAAGGCGTGGGCGCAAAGATTGAACGGATCAAAGGCCAATGACAGATGCAAGTTTCGAAGACGGACGCGAAGCCCCACTGAATCTGGGGGCCGAGGACGCCGATGACCTTCAGGTGATCTCGACCCTGGCGCAGGATGCGATTTTCCCAATCACCGAGATGACGTGGCGGCCCTCTGAGCGTCGCTTTGGCCTGTTGCTGAACCGGTTCCGCTGGGAAGACAAGGATGCCGCCGCCCGCCGCGACCGCCCGTTTGAACGGGTACAGTCGGTTCTGGTTTTCGATTCAGTGCTGTCTGTGGCGAGCCAAGGGGTCGAACGCGGCGACAAGGAAATGGTGATGTCCTTGCTGTCGATTGATTTCGAAGCGGGCGAAGACGGTGCCGGGCAGATCATGCTGACACTGGCGGGAGACGGTACGATCCGCTTGTCGGTCGAGGCGCTGGATGTCACCCTCAAGGACGTGACCCGGCCGTATCAGGCCCCATCCGGTCAGGCACCGCACCATCCGGAATAAGCGCGGCATAGCGCAGGCATTCACCGGACCCCCCCAGGGTCTGGTGCTGCGCCGTGCGACCGTTTTCGACGTGTTCGATCTGAGCCGTGTTCTGGTTCGGTCAATTACCAAGCTTTGCACGGCGGACCATCAGGATGATCCTGAGTTGATCGCACAATGGGTCGCAAACAAAGATCCGGCGACGATCAGGGGTTGGATCAGGAACGGCGCACAAATCTGGCTTGCTGAGAATAATGGACAGCCTGCGGCAGCCGGTGGGCTGACCGAAGCCGGAGAAATCACGCTTTTGTATATCGATCCAGGTCACATTGGTTGCGGTATTGGCGGTGCTTTGTTGAAGACGCTTGAGCAGGAACTTATCGCTCTTGGCTGTACCGAGGGACGGCTTGAAGCCACCCGAACGGCACAGGGTTTCTATGCGCGGCACGGCTGGGAAGCCACCGGAAGATGCAGTCAGCGCAATGACGTGTCCTGTCTGAGTATGCGCAAATCGCTGCACCTACAGGACTGAGGGTTGAGGCCGGCCCATCTGGGCGGTATGTCCCGATCAAACGCTCCGGAGTGCCAGAACATGCCTGTTTTCCTCGACACGACGTCGTCTGAATTCGAGACCGCCTTCAAAACACTATTGTCCGCCAAGCGCGAGGACAGCCCGGATGTGGATGCCGTCGTCGCCGGGATTATCGATGACGTGCGGAACCGTGGCGATGCTGCGGTGATCGAGCTGACCGCCAAGTTTGACCGGCTGGAACTGACGCCCGAAACATTGGCCTTCAGCGCAGAACAGATCACTGAGGCTGTGGATCAGGTCTCGACCGAAGATCGGGCCGCGCTGGAATTGGCTGCTGCCCGTATCCGGGCCTATCACGAAAGGCAGATGCCTGAGGATCACGCGTGGACCGATGAAGCAGGCGCAACGCTTGGGTGGCGCTGGTCTGCAGTGTCGGCTGCCGGTCTCTATGTGCCCGGTGGGCTAGCATCTTATCCGTCATCAGTGTTGATGAACGCGATCCCGGCCAAGGTTGCCGGGGTCGAGCGTCTGGCCATCGCTGTGCCAACGCCGGACGGCCAGGTGAACCCGCTGGTCCTGCTGGCGGCGCGGCTTTCCGGTGTGGATACGGTCTATCGTGTTGGCGGTGCACAGGCGATTGCCGCACTGGCCTATGGAACGGAAAGTATCGCGCCCGTAGACAAGATCACCGGGCCGGGCAACGCCTTTGTCGCCGCTGCCAAGCGCCGCGTGTTCGGGAAGGTTGGCATCGACATGATTGCTGGCCCGTCCGAGATTCTGGTGATTGCCGACAAGGATAATGATCCCGATTGGATCGCGTTGGATCTGCTTAGCCAAGCTGAACATGACGAAAGCGCGCAGTCGATTCTGATTACAGATGACGCCGGGTTTGGACAGGCCGTCGCCAAAGCCGTCGACAAACGCCTCGAAACCCTGCAACGCCGCGCCATCGCGGGGGCCAGTTGGCGTGATTTCGGCGCGATCATCACCGTGCGTGATCTGGACGAGGCAGCAGCATTGTCGAACCGCATCGCGCCCGAACACCTTGAGCTGTGCGTGGCCGACCCGGTCGCGCTGAGCGCCAAGACCGTCCACGCTGGTGCGATCTTCCTGGGCCAGTACACGCCCGAGGCCATTGGAGACTATGTTGGCGGCCCCAACCACGTGCTGCCGACGGCCCGTTCGGCCCGCTTCTCCTCCGGTCTCAGTGTGATGGATTTCCTCAAGCGCACGACGCTCAGCCAGATGACGCCGGAGGCCCTGCGTGCGATTGGACCAGCAGCTGAGCAACTGGCACAATCCGAAAGCCTTGAGGCGCATGGGCTGTCTGTCACGGCGCGGCTGAAGCGCCTGAATGGCTGAAGGTTTATGGCTATGGGGTCACACCTGCTGTGAACCTGTATTGGCTTCAGGGATTGGGCTTGAAAAAAATGGGTGTTCAACGGCGCCCTAGCCGCAAGACGACCCGGCACAAAGGAGCCAGACTTGGAACGCGTGGCAACACTCTGGATCGGCAAACGGTTTAGTTTTCTGGAGCATTTGTGCCTGAAGTCCTTCGCGGATGTGGACCAGAAGCCGATCGTCTACCACTATGGCGACCTCGAGGATATTCCCGATTACATCGAGGCGCGCGACGCACGCGAAATTTTTGATACGTCCGAGATTTACCGCGACCCGGTCGCCCGATCCGTTGCCGTTCATGCGGATCTGTTCCGTCTGAAGCTTATGCAGGATACTGACTACATCTGGGTGGATGCCGATGCTTACGCAAACAGACCATTCGAGACCAACCAGGGTTACTTGTTTCCAAAGGCGAATTTGAAACGCCGACGTATGATGAATGGTGTTGTTGCCTTGCCAAGCGACAGTCCGGCCTTGAAAAAAATGTGTGATTTCGCTTTCGACAGTGACCTTGTTCCGCCCTGGTGGACAGAGGATCGGCGAAAGAGCTACATCGACATATTCGGCAGATCAACTGTCTGGAGTTTGCCGCTTTCGACCTTTGGGCCACCTTTGTTCTTCCACTACATTTATGACACGCCGGAACATGAAATGTGTTCTGCCCGCGCCGAGCTTTACGCGATCCCTCTCAGGTACAGAAAGTACTGGAATGATCCGGATATGTCGGCGCTCGAGTTTCTGGACTGGCAGAATAAGATGTCCGTGCATTTCTTTGGATCTTGGTTTCGGAAGATTTTTATGGATCGTGAAATCGCCAAAGGCTCGCTTGTCGACACATTGTTGTTGAAGCACGGAATTGACCCTTCGGATCACCCTTTGTAGCGAGTTTGTCAGGAATTGGTCCGTGTGCGTTGCCCATTCAATTTTGTTGCTATAAGTCTGTGCCGACCTGAACGGACCACGCCTTATGACTCGTATCTCGCACATCGAACTAGACGACCGAAACCTGCCTCCGCCGACCCCCGAGATCGAGCAGGAGCGTAAGGTTGCGATCTATGATCTGCTGGAAGAAAACAGCTTTGCGCTGCCGGTGCGCGATGACCGAGTCGCGCCTGATGGACCATACCGTGTGCAGCTGTCGATCCGCGACAAACGGCTGGTCTTCGACATCGCCACCGAGGCCGAGGAGAAGGCAGCAGAATTTCACCTGTCGCTGGGGCCGTTCCGGCAAGTGGTCAAAGATTATTTTCAGATCTGCGAAAGCTACTTCAACGCGGTGAAAACTCTGCCGCCCAGCCAGATCGAAACCATCGACATGGCCCGTCGCGGCATCCACAACGAAGGCAGCCGCGTCTTGCAGGAGCGACTTGAAGGTAAGGCCGACATAGATACCGATACCGCGCGTCGTCTGTTCACGCTGATCTGCGTGCTGCATTTCGGGGGCTGACGCGTGAAGCCTTTACCGCAGTCGGTCCTGTTTTGTTGCGACCATAACGCGGTTCGGTCCCCTATGGCCGAAGGGCTCATGAAAAAGTTCTATGGTACCGGCACCTATGTGCAGTCCGCTGGTGTGCGAAATGACCTTGAGATTGACGGGTTTTGCATCGCGGTCTGTCAGGAGGTAGGCGTTGAACTGTCCCGCCATCGGTCACGCTCGTTTGATGAAATGCAGGAATGGGGTGACGACCTCAGCTCGTTCGACCTGATCGTTGCGTTGTCTCCGGCCAGTCAGCGCCAGGCGCTGGAATTGACCCGCATTTTTCACCTGGATGTCGATTATTGGCCAATAATGGACCCTACCGGACTGGGCGAAAGCCGCGCAGACAAGTTAATTCACTACCGACAGACCCGCGACCAGATCATTCAGCATCTCAAAGGCCGCTGGGGCGAACCTACGGAGTGACCATGAACCAGACCGTCAAAACCTATTTCGACGCTTTCAATGCCGGTGACGTCGACGGCATGCTGGCTTGCCTGTCAGATGACGTGGCGCATCACGTGAACGAAGGCCAGATTCGCACCGGTAAGAAAAAATTTGCAGCCTTCTGCGCCCATATGAACCGCTGCTACAAGGAACACCTGACGGACATCGTGGTGTTTGAGGCCGAAGGCGGCACCCGCGCCGCGGCAGAGTTCACTGTGAACGGCACCTATCTGCAGACGGATGAGGGTTTGCCCGAAGCCCGCGGTCAGACCTATCGCTTGCCCGCCGGGTCGTTCTTTGATCTGAAAGACGGCAAGGTCACCCGAGTCTCCACGTTCTACAACCTCGCTGACTGGACCAAGCAGGTCTCGAATGGCTGAGGTCACAGCTGTCCGTCCCCTGACCGGGGCGGCGCTGACGGATGCCTTGGACGATGTGGCGCGTTTGCGGATCCAGGTGTTTCGGGCGTGGCCGTATCTGTATGACGGCGACATCAACTACGAGCGGAAGTACCTGCAATCTTACCGTGACAGCGACAAAGCGGTCGTGGTTGGAGCGTTCGATGGTGACCGCCTGATAGGCGCTTCGACCGGTGCCCCTCTGACCGACCACGCAGATGATTTTGCTGACGCCTTTGAAGGCTCGGGCCTAGATCTGGCTAAAATCTTCTATTGTGCCGAATCCGTCCTTTTGTCGGATTATCGGGGGCAGGGCGTTGGCCATAAGTTCTTTGACCATCGCGAGGAACACGCGCGCAAGCTGGGCTACAGAAAATGCGCCTTTTGCAGTGTACAGCGCCCCGCCGACCACGCGATGCGGCCCAGTAATTATCGCCCTTTGGATGACTTCTGGCGCGCGCGGGGATATGAGCCAATGCCTGGTGTGATCGCGCAGTTTGCGTGGAAGGATGTTGGCGAAGAGGGCGAGACAGTAAAGCCACTGCAGTTTTGGATGCGAGATTTGTAGATAGTTTTCGTTTGCTCTGCGGACAAATCAGTCTTTTGCTGGGCTTGCGCGTTGCCTTAGTCGAGCCTGAACCCGATTTTCATAGCGACCTGGAAGTGCCCAACTTCACCATCCGTTATGTGACCTCGGATATCCGAAACTTCGAACCAATCAAGGTTTTTAACTGTCTCAGCCGCCTTTGAGATACCCGACCGGATAGCCGCATCAATGGATTCCGTTGACGTGCCGACGACATCGATTTTCTTGTATGTAGCATTCGTCACTTTCATTCTCCCTAAGCTGAACTGGATTATTGGTTGCATTCTTGATGGCCCCTCGGAACCTACCCTCACGCTCTCTCATCTCTGCCAAGACATCAACTGAATCTGTCACTTGCAGACTGACAGCTCGTTGAATGCTGACATCCCAGCACTTAAAAATGGATTGAGCGCCGGTTCATCGGCCAACATTGACGGTTTCGTTGGCCGCCCATTTCCGACTAGAGCAAGCTTAGGCAGTCATTCATGCATCCTGCGGCATTCGACACTTCGGGGTATAGCGGAAGAGGTCGTTCAAAACCCAAGGTGACAGGATGGGGCTATACAGACCGCGAACTCACACTTAAATTCGCCCGAGTTTGGACCGCAAGGATAGCCCATGAAAGTTGCTACTGCCGCCTATAACCTCGATTGGCTCGACAGTTGGGCGCAGTATGAGGACAAGCTGGATGGTTGGGTCTCGGACGCTGCGGGGCAGGGGGCGGACCTGCTGGTTTTTCCTGAATATGGCGCGATGGAGCTATCTACGCTCGACGGGGCCGAGGTGGCGGGTGATCTGGAGCGGTCAATCCACGCGGTCTCGGATCGGATGGAGGAAGTGCAAAACCTGCACCAGCGCCTCGCACAGGAGTACAAGGCGTACATTCTGGGCGCATCGGCCCCGGTTGTGGATGGCCCCGGTCGACCTGTGAACCGGGCTGCATTCTATGCCCCAGATGGCAAACAGGACCACCAAGACAAACAGATCATGACCCGGTTCGAACGCGAGTCGTGGGATATTGCCCCTGGCGGCCCGCTGAAGCTGTTCGATACTGCGCTGGGCAAAATCGGGGTGCTGATCTGTTACGATAGTGAGTTCCCGCTGTTGGGTCGTGCTCTCAGCGAGGCAGAACTTATCCTTGTCCCATCCTGCACCGAGGCGTTGTCAGGCTATTGGCGTGTGCGTATCGGCGCGATGTCCAGAGCATTAGAAAATCAATGCGTTACGGTGATGTCGTCCTTGGTTGGCGCTAATGATTGGTCCGAAGCCGTTGATATGAATACCGGCACTGGCGGTATATTTGGTCCACCGGACAAGGGCTTTCCCGCGACCGGAGTGCTGGCCGAAGGCACCCTGAACCAACCCGGCTGGACTTATGCTGAGGTCGACATGTCGGCCATCGCCTGTGTGCGTTCCGATGGCCATGTCCTCAACCGAACTCATTGGGATGAGCAATCACCCCGAGTCGATTCGGTCACAATATCCGCCCTATAGGTGATTCCGCCCTTGAAATAGGGCCAAAATAGGCTCATTTAGGCGCACATCCCCGCAGATTCTGCGGGTGCAACTTAAATGTGGAGACAACATGGCCAAGGAAGATACGCTCGAATTTCCCGGTGTCGTGAAGGAACTCCTGCCTAATGCGACGTTTCGGGTCGAGCTGGAAAACGGCCATGAGATCATCGCACATACGGCAGGCAAGATGCGCAAGAACCGCATCCGTGTTCTGGCCGGCGACAAAGTTCAGGTCGAGATGACCCCCTATGATCTGACCAAGGGTCGGATCAACTACCGCTTCAAGTAACGCCTGCCGCAATGGCGTTTATCTTAGGATCGGGCAGCCCAAGGCGGTTGGACCTGTTGGCCCAGCTTGGCGTGCAGCCCGATGCCATCCGTGCACCCGACATTGATGAAACGCCGCTGAAAGGTGAGCTGCCGGTGCCCTATTGCAATCGCATTACGCGGGCAAAAGTGCAGGCGGTACAGGCCGATGGCGACGATGTAACTCTTTGCGCGGATACCACTGTCGCACTGGGTCGCCGTATTCTGGGAAAACCGGAAGACGCGGGCCAGGCGGCTGAATTCCTGCATGCTTTGTCCGGTCGGCGGCACCGCGTAATCACCTCGGTCGCTGTACGGTGCGGGGACCGCGTTCTGCAACGTGATGTGGTGTCTCAGGTCAAGGTCAAACGTCTGTCAGACGTAGAAATCAACGCTTACCTGGCGACCGGAGACTGGCAGGGCAAAGCGGGCGCTTACGCCATTCAAGGCCCCGCCGGGGCTTTCATCCCTTGGATTTCTGGTTCGTTTACCGGCATCGTGGGGCTCCCCCTGTCCGAGACTGCCGCGCTTTTGCAAGGCATCGGCTATCCCCTGTATCGTGAGGTGTCATGAAGGGTCGAACCATTGTTCTGGATCACATCGAAAACCGCGAAGCTGCCGCCCTTATGGTCGACGGTCAGCTGGACGATTTCCTGATTGCAGCTGACGCGCCCGCGCCGGGTACGATTTATCGTGCCCGTGCCGACCGACCGGTCAAAGGGCAGGGTGGCATGTTCCTGACCACGCCTGACGGTCCAGCCTTTTTACGACAGGTCAAAGGGCTCGCACCCGGTGCACTGATGTTGGTTCAGGTGACGGGCTATGCCGAACCCGGTAAGGCGCTGCCAGTGACCGATCGGGTTCTGTTCAAAAGCCGCTATGCGATCGTCACGCCTGATGCGCCCGGTTTGAATATCTCACGTTCCATCCACGACGAAGATGAGCGTAACCGCCTTCTTGAAATCGCTCATGAAAGCATGGAGGGCAGCAGTCATGGCCTGATCCTGCGGTCCTGTTGTGAGGGCGAAGGTGCGGCTGAAATCGCCGAAGATATCGGCGCGATGCTGGCCCATGCGGATCAGGTTTTGAACGATCCGGGAACTGAGCCCGAGCTGCTGCTGGAAGGTGACGGACCCCATGTTCTGGCCTGGCGCGACTGGACCGACCCGGCTGAGGTTGTGACACAGCCAGGTAGTTTCGAAACGCATGGTGTATTGGACGCATTGGACGTGGCGCGTGGTATTTCTGAGCCACTGCCCGGAGGCGGCCATCTATATATTCAGCCCACCCGGGCCTTGGTCGCTGTGGATGTCAACACCGGGTCCGACACGTCGATGGCGGCCGGAACCAAGGTCAATTTCGCCTGCGCCAAGGGGCTTGCACGTGCCCTGCGCGTTCGCGGTTTAGGGGGGCAAATCACTCTGGACCTAGCACCAATGCCCAAAAAGGATCGCCGTGGGTTCGAGGCCTCTCTGCGCGCTGCGTTGAAGGCAGATTCGATCGATACCACGCTGGCAGGCTGGACCCCTCTTGGCCACTACGAACTGCAGCGCAAACGCGGCCGTATCCCGCTGGCGGAAGTGTTGAAATGAGCTGCCCGATCTGCGCAGAAAAGTCTGTAACTGAGTTTCGGCCTTTCTGTTCGAAACGGTGTGCTGATATTGATCTGGCCAAGTGGCTGAACGGGTCCTACGCGGTTCCATCGCAGCGGGAAGAGGACGTTGAAACCGAAGTTTCCGATCCCGAAGCAGAGCAACAACGTCCACATTGAAAAAATGTGAAAAAGCCTCTGGACACTGCCTGTAGCAAGTCATAGAAGGCCTCCACCCAACGGCAAACGCCGTTCCCGTGCCCGGGTAGCTCAGGGGTAGAGCAGTGGATTGAAAATCCTCGTGTCGGTGGTTCGATTCCGCCCCCGGGCACCACTTTATCTGGTAAAGTACTGGTTTCGCATCGGCTTTTGACAGTTGGCTGAAACCGCAGACCAGTTCATCAAAATTCACCTTCGTGACTGGCGGTTTTTTACTTCGGTCACCACAAAAGACACGGCTATACATTGCCAGCGACTCCCGTTAAGAGGCGGTCTTTAACCTTGGAAGATGCGCTGATTGCAATACCGCAAGGCACGTATCCCCCGGCTGATACAAAGAACACCACCGTGAAACAGACCATCGCAGATGCGCTTGCCCGCAAGGGTTACGATACTTTGACACAAGTCCAGCAGGCCGTGACACAGCCCGAGCTGGAAGGGCGCGATATGTTGGTGTCGGCGCAAACCGGATCGGGAAAAACTATCGGGTTCGGGTTGGCGATTGCACCACAGTTGCTGGGCGAAGATGAGACGTTCGGGGCGTCCGGTGCGCCGTTGGCTTTGGTGGTTGCGCCTACGCGGGAACTGGCCATGCAGGTCAAGCGTGAACTGAGCTGGCTATACTCTGATGCCGGCGCGTTTCTGGCCTCGTGTGTCGGTGGCATGGATATGCGTGATGAACGCCGGGCTTTGGCGCGTGGGGCGCATATTGTCGTCGCAACGCCGGGTCGACTGCGCGATCATATCATGCGTGGTTCCATTGATCTGACCGCGATCCGGGCTGTGGTTCTGGACGAAGCCGATGAAATGCTGGACCTTGGATTTCGCGAGGATCTTGAGTTCATCCTGGATGAAACCCCGGCGGAGCGGCAAACGTTGCTGTTCTCAGCCACCGTCCCGCGCGCCATTGCTAGCCTGGCAACGCGCTATCAGCGCGATGCCGAACGGGTGAGCACGGTCAGCGAGAAAACCCAACATGCCGATATCGAATATCGTGCGATGATGGTGGCACCGCGGGACGGGGATAACGCCATCATCAATGCGTTACGGTATTACGAAGCCCCCAATGCCATCGTTTTCTGTAACACCCGCGCGATGGTGTCACGACTGACCACGCGGCTTTCAAACCGCGGGTTTTCTGTGGTGGCACTGTCCGGTGAGCTGACGCAGAGTGAACGCTCTAACGCGTTGCAGTCGATGCGCGATGGGCGTGCGAGGGTATGTGTGGCGACAGATGTCGCGGCGCGCGGGATTGATTTGCCGAACCTCGATCTGGTGATCCATGCCGAGCTGCCCAACAGTCACGAGACGCTATTGCATCGTTCGGGACGCACGGGTCGGGCCGGGCGAAAGGGCGTCAGCGCCCTGGTGGTCGAGCCGTCGTCGCGAAAAAAGGCCGAGCGTATTCTGAAGTTCGCAAAACTCACGGCGGATTGGGGCGTCGCCCCGTCTTCGGATGAGGTGAACGAACGGGACCAGGCGCGGATGCTCGCCTCGGATGACTGGCAGGTTGAAGTTACCGAAAGCGAACAGGATGCGGTTCAGCACCTGGTTGAAAAGTTTACCCCTGAGCAAATAGCGGCAGCGTATCTCCGTCAGTATAAATTGCGCCACTCAGCGCCGGAAGAGTTGGCCCCAGTGACGGCGGACCGCCCCAAGCCCCGCGCCGCCTTTGGTCCGAGCGTTTGGTTTTCTTTGTCTGAAGGTCGCAACCAAAATGCATCGCCGCGTCATTTGCTGCCGATGATCTGCAAGGCCGGTGATCTGACCAAAGACGATATCGGCGCGATCCGGATTGCCGATGATGTGTCTTACGTCGAGATCCGCGAAGCCAGTGTTGCGGGCTTTCTGGCGGCTGTTGGACCGGGTATGAAAATCGAAGGTTCGAAAGACGTTGTGCGCTTGGATGGCGCGCCTGACGTGCCAGCGTTTGAGCGTCCAAAGTCCAACCGCCCACCCAAGGGTAAACCGCGTCCGCGCAAAGGGGATACAACCCCGGTCGATTGGAACGATGCCCCGACGCCCCGTAACCGCAAACCTAAGCCCGAAGATCGCAAGCCCAAAAATCCTGCGGAACGCGGTTTCAAACAGACCCGATTCAAAGATTCTGGCTCGGTACAGCGCAAGGACTCGTCAGTGACGGACGCAACGGGCGAGGCGGATGTTAAATTCACGGCAACAAGCGCAAAGAAGAAATCGCACAAAGCACCTGCCGGAAAAAGTAAAGACGCGAGCGTAAAGCCCGGCGGTAAATCCACCAAAGGCCTGCCGCCGCCCAAGGGAAAACCCAGCAGCAAGAAAAATCGCGCCCGCGCTGCGACCGCGAAACCGGGAAAAGGTGGAGACGCCTTGCCGAAACGGCGCAAGACATAGCGACGTTCAATGCACCGGCTCGGCCCCGGCTGCGCGCCAGCGGGAATAGTCCCGCCGGTACTTAGCCCTGATCGTCAACGATTTCGAGTATCCGGTTGCGCTGAATCTTACCCGATGGCCCCTTTGGCAGATCATGCAGGATGTGAACCTCGTCAGGGGATTTGAACCGACCCAGCTTGGTCTCACAAATCTCTAAAAGGGTCAGGGGCGTCAGTTCGGACCCGTCCCGGATTTTGACAGCGGCCTCGACGGTTTCGCCGTAGCTGCGGCAGGGACGTGCAAAGGCTGCGGCTTCGACAACGTCGGGGTGGGAATAAAGCGCCTCGTCGATTTCACGCGGGGCGATGTTCTCGCCGCCCTTGATGATCAGCTCTTTCAGGCGGCCGGTGACATAGACGTACCCATCCTCATCCATACGCGCCAGATCGCCGGTGCGAAGCCATCCATCGGCAGTAAACGTGCCTGCGGTCGCATCCGGATCCTTAAGGTATTCAAGCATCACGTTTGGGCCACGTATGACCAGCTCACCCTCGGTTCCGTGCGGGACGGGCTGTTGGTTCGCATCCCGGATCGCGGCGTCGTTTCCATATGCGACGCCTGGTGAGCCGATCTTGCGCACACCCGGCGGAAGTGGGTTCGACAGGATCTGCGCGGCGGTTTCGGTAAGGCCCATGGTTTCTACGATGGGAACGTCGAACCGTTCTTCGAAAGCCCGTTGTACGTCCGGTGCCAGCGCGGATGAGGCAGAGCGCCCGAACCGCAATCTCTGACGGGTTTGGCTGTTCGGATTGGTGTCGGATTGCAGCAGATGAGAGATGATGGTGGGCACAACTGAAAACCAAGTTGCTTCAGTTTTTCCAAGATTTTCCCAGAACCGGCTGGCCGAAAACCGTTCGCACATAGCCAGGGACCCGCCCGAAACGAGCGTTCCCATCACAGTCACGCAAAGACCGTTGATGTGATAGATCGGCAGGACGCAGAAACCGCGATCCGTGTCGGTCAGTTCATGTGCGACAGCGGTGGTCCAGCCGCCTGCCAAAAGGCTGGAATGGGTATGAACGACGCCCTTTGGTCTGCCGGTTGTGCCTGAGGTGTACATGAGAAGGGCATGGTCTTCGGGGGTCAGGTCATAAAGCTGGGTATTCGCGGCACCAGCATCGGCGTTCTGCAGAGGCTTGGTCACGGCAGGGTTGGCTGTTCGGTCAAACAACTCGGCTTGATCCGGGTGCACGAAGGCAAAGCGTGCGCCGCTGTGTTCCAGGGCGTAGGCCACGGCACTGTCGCCAGCGACCAGATTGATCATGGTTGCCCGGAATCCGCCATAGAGTACGCCAAACAAGGCGATAAGCGCCTCGCGGCAATTGGGATAGATAAGGGCGACGCTTTCGCCTTTTTGCGCCCCAAGGCTGGTCAACATACCTGCGACGTTTCTGGCCGAGCCGCGCAATTCAGCCCAGCTCAGATCCTGTGCGCCATCGGGAAAAACAAACCCGGTTCCGCCCTGATCGGCTCTCAGGTCCAGCCAATCGCGGACAGTTCCTTTGGGCGGTTCCATCATTGGCCAGCCTCCCTCCAATACGCGCCGAATATATCTTCGAGCGCGGGTTCGCGTGGGGCTATTTCACGCACAATTTTGGTAGTCTGGACGAAGTGCCGCCAATGCAGGTTCGTATCGATAGAGTTTCCGCCCCAGCTGCCGCATCCCATGGACAGGGAAAAGGGCATTCCGTTGTTAAAGCTGCCGCCCGTTGCAAAGGTATGCGCCTGGTTCACGATAACCCGGCAGGTGGGGAGCTCTCGGCCCAGCTCAACGGCGCGCGCGTCGTCGCTGGTGTGAATGCCAACCGAATGCCCGGCCCCCTGATGGGCTAGGACGCGCGTTGCGAGGGCTTTGGCGCCCGCATAGTCCGAGGCCCGATATAGGGCCAGAACGCGGCTCAGCTTCTCTCCGGACAGGGGATGATCAGGACCGATCCCATCTGTCTCTACCGCCAGAAACTTCGTGCCTTCGGGCGCTTTGTCTGCCATCCCCAACGCCTCAAGCATCTTGTCAGCGTCCTGAGCGATCGCTGATCGGTTGAGGTGCCCGTCCGGCCAGAGACGTGCAATGATACCTGCGGCCTCGGAAGCGGGGACCAGCGCGCCACCTTCGGCGGCCATTGCTGCGACAAAGTCGTCATAGACTGCGTCCACCACCACAACTGCGTTCTCGGAGGAGCACGAAGTCGCGTTATCAAAACACTTCGACGCCGTGATCTTGGCCGCGGCCGCAGACAGATCGGCGGTTTCATCGACGATCACGATGACATTGCCCGCACCGACCGCGACGGCGGGTGTGCCGCAAGACTGGGCCCGGTGGACGTTGTTCTGACTGCCGGTGCAGATCACGCGATCCGAGGTCTCCATCAGTCGTTGTGTTTTGGCCTTGGATCCCGGTGCGGGGATCATCTGGACCAGGTCCCGATCCAGCCCCAGCTTGTCAAACTCGGCGTGAATGAAGCTTAGCAGCTTCTCACAGGATGCCACGCCCTTGGGCGAGGGGGCGACGACGATAGCATTGCCACCTTTGAGAGCATTAATGATGTTGTTGGCCGGTGTTGCGGCCGGATTGGTCGAAGGAACCACCGCGCCTACGACGCCGATCGCACGGGCGATTTCGGTGATGCCTGTTTCAGGATCGTCGCTGATGACCCCACATGTCTTTGCCTCGGCAATGTCGCGCAGAAGACCCAGAGTTTTGCGGTGGTTCTTGGTGATCTTGTCGGGGACATTGCCCAGCCCGGTGGTTTCAACCGCTAGTTTTGCCAGCGCTTGATTGCGTGCGGGTTCCATGATCGCCCAACCTGCCGCCAGCGCCGCCTTGTCATAGAGCGCCTGACTGCCAGTTGCCTCATAGGCAGTCTGAGCCTTGCGCGCCTGTGCCACGATCCGGTCCACTTCGGCGATTTCGGGGGCTATGTCGTTTGGAGCGTTCATTTTGGTCCTCGATTGGTTGTCCGGGGCGGGTTCTGCCCGCCCCGATTGGGGTCGGTTAAAGACCCGCCAGCAATTCGTTCAGCGTCTGCTGGCGCTGCGCCCACATCTCGATCACTTCGTCACGTGTCATGATGTGCATGGGCGAGCCACCTGCTTCCATCTTTTTGGTAACGCGGGAATTGGCGAACATCTCGGGTACGGTTGCTGCCAGTCTCTCGATCACCTCAGGAGGTGTTCCCTTGGGCACCATCACACCCCGGAAATTGACCGAGGAGTTGTCCACGTCCAGCCCCTGTTCCACCATCGTCGGAACATCCGGCAGGAACGCGTTGCGCTCAAGATCAGCAACGCCGAGGATCTTCACATTTCCAGCTTCTTGCGCACGGAAGGCGTCGGACAGGTTGTTGATACCGCCCATGACTTCGCCTGCGATGACGGCTTTCATCGCTGCCGCTCCGCCACCTTTGGTCGGGATGTAGGCCATCTTAGTCCCGGCTGCCTTGTCGATCTGCAACGCCGCGATGTGGTGGCCCACGAAGAGACCCGCGCCGGATACGGTCAGCTTGCCCGGGTTTTCCTTGGCATAGGCGACAACATCATCCATCGAGTTGAACTCACTGTCGGCACCAACCACGAACACGGCCGGGTCTGCGCCCCAGTTCGCGATGGGTTCAAAGCTGTCGGTCGAATAATCGACGCCACCCTTGATCGACTGGGCGATGAAATGAGGAACGTTGTACGCACCCAGCGTATAGCCGTCCGGATCGGCCTGAGTTGCGAACCAGTTCCAGCCCACGCGCCCACCGGCACCAGGCTTGTTGATGATGGCGATGGGCATTCCCAGCGCATCCTCGTTTCCAGATGTCATCGTGACGATCCGTGCCTGAAAATCTGTCGCGCCTCCGGCCCCGTAACTGACCATCATCATGATCGGCCGTTCCGGGTACTCCTCGGCCATTGCCGCGCCTGTCAGGCCCGTCAGAGCCATTGCTGCCCCTGCAATCAATCGTTTCATTTTGCGTTTCCTCCCTAAGTTGGTTCATCCGCGCATTTGCGTGTTCAGAACAGAATTTCTCTTGGTGTGTAGACGTTCAGAAGCATGGAAAAGAGCCCGTACATCACCGCCACAAATACGCCCGTGATGATCCCGCGTTTGATCCAGGTTTTGGCCTCGTTATGGGGCGCGGGGTCATAGATCGACAGAAGGGTAAAAAAGGCGATGGTTGTCGCGGTGTAGAACCCCAGCGTCTTCGCCGCCCAGAAAACATAGATCAGCGTGATGATCAGACCCGGCAGCATGTTCACGAACATCGTCCGCGTCACGCCGTTTCCGACCTTGGACAGACCCATGACCGCTTTGCCGAACGTCCATCCTGCCAGAACCACAAAGACCGTTGCGATCAGGCGTGGGAACAGGAATGCCTCGGCGGGTTGCTGCGTGTAACTGACCCATGCGACCCACAGGCCAACGGCAAAGACCAGACCTGACCCGAATACGTGCTGCGAGCGGTTCATGCCTGTGCCTCTTCTTTGGTGGTGTAGCGGCGGCTGCGCAGTTCCATCCAGACCGAATAGGCGATCGAGGCCAGTACCACGGCGATCAGGAACAGGTTCAATCCACCGGTCATGAAGTATGAAGCCTTGCCGACGGTGGCGTCAGCGATCATTCCGCCCTGGATGAAGTTGGCCTCGGCGATTGGCCCGAGGATCAGACCCAGTACCAGCGGAGCAGCCGAGAAACCGAAGCGTTCCAAAAAGAACATCCCAATGCCGAGGCACGCCATGACATAGACATCACCCATAGAACCCTGAACCGAGTATGCACCGAAGACCGACAAGGCCAGAACGATGGCGGCCATGACCGATTGCGGGACCTGTGCAACACGGGCTGCAAGCCCTGCAACATACAGGCCGAAGATGCACATCAGAACCTGCCCAATCAGCATCGAGTTGATGAAGGTCCAGGCGACATCGGGGTGATTGTCAAACAGGTCCGAGCCCGGGAAAATCCCGTGGATCAGCAACCCGCCCAACAGCACGGCGGCGGTCGGGCTGCCGGGGATGGACAACGTCAGCAGCGGGACGAGCGAGGGACCGACCATCGCGTTGTTTGCGGATTCCGCTGCGATGACGCCTTCCGAATGGCCGGTGCCGAACTTTTCTTTTTCCGACGAGAACTTTTTGGTTTGGTCATAGGCGACAAGGCCCGCGATCTGCCCACCGACACCTGGGATCAGGCCGATGATCGAGCCCGTCAGCGTGCCGATGCTCAGCGCACGGGTGCGGCTGAACAATTCCTTGAACGCTGCCATGATTGAATGGCGCTGCACTTCGATCACTTCGGCACCTGTGTTGTGGCGCCCCTTGGCGAACATGGTCAGCACCTGCGGGATCGCAAACAGGCCAATCAACGCGGCGATGATGTTGATGCCGCCCCCCAACGCGGGGTGAAAGATAAAGCGCTGCGCACCCATGATGTCGTCGAACCCGATCGTGGCCAGCCACAACCCGATACAGCCCGACAGCAAACCTTTGACCACTGAGGCCGAGTCCAGCGTGCCAATGACCGTCACGCCCAGTATGGCCAGCCAAAACAGGTGCGATGGTCCAAAGGCAAGCGCCCATTGCGCCAAAACGGGCGTCAGGAAGATCAGCAGCAGAACGCCAAAGATGCCGCCCACGGCCGATGCCAGAAAAGACAGCTGCAAGGCGCGGGCACCTTCACCTTTTTTGGCCATCGTGTGGCCATCCAGAGTGGTGGCGATATTCGCCGGAGCGCCAGGGATCTTCAGCAAGATGGCACTGACCGCTCCGCCAGCCACGGTCGAGGTATAGGCCGCCCCCAGCAGGATCAGACCCTGCGCGGCCTCAAGTTGAAAGGTGAACGGGATTAACAGGGCCACCGCCATTGTTGGCGACAGGCCGGGTGTCGCGCCCAGGATCAGCCCTCCGATCGTGCCGCCCAATAGCAGCATGAACGACATCGGCGTGAACACATCTCCGAAGTAGTAAATGAATTCCATCCAGGGCCTCCCAACCCGTCCGTTCGCACTTTTACCTTTGTTGACAAATCAGGTTAGGGCATGAAAATAGTATTGCAAATGTTTTCATAAATTTGACCGGGTAGGGTAAAATTATGTCTAACTTTCAAAAAGGTAAGGTAGATATTGTGACCGTTGCAAAGGCTGCAAAGGTGTCGCCGTCTACGGTTTCACGTACCTTCAATCACCCCGATCTGGTCAACCCGGCGACTCGCAAAAAGATCAACAAAGCGGTGCAGCGGTTGGGATACATCCGCAACCGCGCGGCCCAAACGATGCATGGAAAACGGTCGGGGACAATTGGCCTTGTCGTGCCCACAATCAACCACGCCATTTTTTCCGAGGTTATTCAGGCCTTTTCGGATTCGATCGATAAGGCAGGGTTCAGCCTGTTGCTGGCGTCGCACGGGTATGATCTGGATAGGGAATACGCGATGGTTCGCAAGTTTCTTGAACATCGTGTGGACGGTGTGGCGCTGGTCGGGTTGGAACATTCCGAAGCCACCAACCGCTTGATCACGCAGCAGAAGATACCCGCGCTGGCAATCTGGAATTACTCAGAAGAATCACCCCTTCCTTGTGTGGGGGCGGACAACCATCTGGCCGGACGATTGGCGGCCGAACACCTGCTAGAGCTGGGGCACCGTGACATCGGGTTGATCTTTCCCGAAACTCAGGGGAACGACCGCGCGCAGCACCGCCTTTCCGCCGTGCATGACGCGCTGGGCGAACAGGGGGTTTCCGTACCTGACGAGCATGAAACCCAAGCGCCTTACAGTGTTTCTCAAGCCAAGCAGGCGGCCCTGGCCCTTTTGACGACGCCGAAACGTCCGACGGCATTGCTGTGCGGCAATGACGTCATTGCGCAGGGGGCCCTGTTTGCTGCCCAAAAACTTGGATTAAGCGTTCCCGATGATCTGTCGATAATTGGTATCGGAGATTTCAAAGGCTCAGCTGACGTCGAGCCGGGCCTTACAACCATCCGCATTCCCGCAGAATCCATAGGGGCGCTGGCCGGTGAGAAATTTACCGACTTTATTACGTCGGATGACCCCAAGCACTTCAGCATCCGCTGTGATTTGGAATGTGTCGCCAGACAAACGACCCGTTCGCTGGCGACCTGAAAGACCTAGGCAGAAAAGCTAGGCTATGATTGCCTCAATCTTATCCAGTGTGGCCGCATTGACGGCAACACCATCGGTCTGTGCCTGCCTGCGCTTGCCACCGCGCCCATCGCCGGGCAGATGCGCTCCGTTCTGTGCGCGGATAGCGCCGACCAACTCGCTAATCCCCGAAGCAAACGCATCGCCAGAGGTGGCGGTCGGGTCTATCGCAATGAAGAACTGCCCGGTCTTGGGCGGCCCACCGGCGGTTCCGGAAAAGGGCGAGGCGTTAATGCCAAGGGTCGCTCCGGTCAAAGCTGCGGCCAGGACCTCGGTCAGCAGGGCAACACCGACACCTTTGTAACCGCCTGACGGTGCCATCGACCCCTTAAGGCCGACATTGGGGTCTGTGGTCGGATTGCCATCTGCGTCCAGAGCCCAGCCTACCGGGATCGCTTTACCTTCGCGGGCGTGTTTCATGACCTCGCTTTTAGCAATTGTGCTGGCGCTTTGGTCGATCAGCAGGGCGGGCTGGCTGTCCGCGCCAGGCGCGGCGATCGAGAAAGGGTTGGTCCCGACGACGGGTTTTGCGCCGCCCGAAGGCGCGATCGAGGCCGGAGCGTTGGTGAACCCCAAACCCACCAATCCTGCCTGCGCCAAACGGTACGTATGGTAGCCAAGGACACCGCAGTTGTAGCTGTTGCGGATAGAAAGTGCCGCGATTCCCTGTTCGCGCGCGGCTGGGATAAGGGCCTCAAAACCCATATCAATTGCGGTATGGGCAAAACCGGTTGCTGCGTCTACGTTTACTGCGCCGGGGCGCGGTCGCGACAGTTCCGGTTGGGCTGTTCCGTCCACTTTCCCACATTGCACGTGCTCGCAATATATCGGGATGTAAGCCAGGCCGTGGCTGGCAACCCCATCCGCCTCGGTTGCAGCCGTCGCAACGGCCAAGGGCCGCGCGTTGGCTTCAGAGGTTCCTGCGGCGACAAGCGCACGGAAGGCGAGATCTTCGATCTGCTCAAGGGTCAGTGTACGGGTTTCAATCATAGGGGCCTCTTCAATCGTTGTCGGATAAGCCCGCTCCGGCCCCGCGCAGGCGGGATTCCTCGGTGGCGGGGGCGTATGTGCGGTGGGCGAACCGGTTTAGTAACGCCCAATCGGTCAGATCGGGTTCAGCCCGTGTTCGATGCGGGACGGGGGCGGTAAGTTGGCCGCCAAGGTGCACAGATACCTGATGTGCCCGGTCCGGGATCGGGGCGTCCAGGGACAAGTCAAAACCGTCGGTTTCCGCTAGTGCGTGGTCATAATCTACGCTCACGCAGGTCGCTAGAAAGCGTGCGGCATTGGCCGCAAATGGAAGCAGCAGTGCGGGTACGGCTACGTTTCTTATTGCTATCGGGGATGAATTCAGGCGGTGGGCACAATCAGACAATAATGCGCCGGTCACCAATGGGCACAGCTGGTTTTCGCTCTGCCATTCGCCGCTCAGATCGGACGGGGTGTGTGTCTTTGGTGTACTCGCCAAATCAAGTTGCAGCAGCTGAGCCAAAGCACCGGTACCGTTTTGCCCGTGCGCGCACAGCCAGCGCGTTGCTTTCGCGGCTTCCTCAGCAAGTCCCCAGCTATATCCAGCTCCTCGGGTCGCACGCTTTGCGGTGGCTTCGACCTCATTCAGCGAGACGTTCATTGGGAAAGCTCCGGATAAACCCACAGATCTGCGGTTTTGGCATTCAGGTCTTCGGGGTAGGGCGCGCCAGCGTACATGCAGATACGCACCCAGCGGTCCGAGCGTGGGTCAAAATGCGTAGCACCAAAAAAGGATAACTTGGCCCGGAGCATATCGATGGGCATGACCCCAGCGCTGATCGTGTTGTCGCGAAGCTCGCCATATGGCGCGACAAGGCCGATCTGCGCACGCCGGATCGTGTGACGGTGTTCAGGATGGCGCAGTAGGAACTCGGCTATCGACCTGTCATCCTGCCAATTCTCAAGGTCCGCGAAAGCCAGCGCGGCGTCTCTGGCCGGGGCAAGGGGCTGTTCGTATTCGGCAATTGGTTCCTCGAACCGTTCACCCAAGCGTGGTTCCAGTTTTTCTTCAGACACGTACCAGGCGCGCGCGCAGTTTGCCTCTGCCGACCATTCCAAATCCAACGCCCAACCAAAGCGGTCCTGAATCGCGGTGCGGACCTGATCGACGGTCATGCCCCCGTTGATAACCTGTGCCTGCGCATTCCCGTCGGCCATACAGCCGGTCAGGCCATCCACCAGATCGCCATAGGGTTCCAGAACAAGTGAGGCGAGCAGTTCCTGCCCTTCTTCGCCAAGTGCGGTTTCGGACCATCGGATCAGCCTGTCCCACGGGTGGTCCTGCGTCAGGTCATTCTGATCCAGGTAGCTGGTAATTGCCGCAAGATCGGCATTCAGCGACGTAAGCTTCTCAATCTGGACCGGATGTTCTGATCGCCACCACGACATCGACAGTTTGCTGCGATCGTAGATTTCACGAAAGTGCTGGGCTTCATCCTCAGACGCTGTTTGCAGTGATCGCACCCGCGCCAGGGCTTCTTCGCGCGTCATAATCCAATTGTTGAACAGCACCGGGTGGTTCACGATGAACGGAGCCATGCCAAGGCCGGTCGAATTGCCGATGCCCAGCCACTGCGCAATCTCGGGATCCAGCTCTGCTGTTTGCGCGCTACCTTTGGCGCGGGCCATGTGTTGCACCAGATCGCGGACAAAGGTTCGTGTCAGGTAGACCGACAGCATCTCCGCCTGAAAAGGCGCGTTCAGTTCTGGACGGCCCGCCGTTTTTTCACGGTCCGCGGCGCCGAATTTTCCAGATCCGTAGACCGCAGTTGTCCGCATCAGGTAGCCGACCTTATGGATCTGCTCCAAGTCGGGCTGCTGTCCGGCAGCCAGCGTGTCGACCACATGCGCCCACAGCCGGACGGACCGGTTCGCACGGGACAGCGAAAGCTCGCTTTCGCTGACGCGCCCTGCCTCTTGCAGCGGAACGTTTTGAGACAGGCGCTGAATGTCTTGGTCGGTCGGGATGCCGTCAAACAGAGCGAAAGTGGCGTCCCACGCCTCAGCGATCACCCGATCGGAACGTTGTTCGGGTGGCAGGTCATGGGCAAACGCAACCAGCGAATACGCGCGCTCCGGACCCTGCGCAGTATATACCGCGTGGCCGACACCGGTATCGTCGATCTCAAAAACAGGGCGCGTAAAGGCCCAGTTCTCACGCGCCATACGCCGGGTCAGTTGCCGCATGAAGCTGAGCCTACACTGATGTAATGATCCCAGTCGTGACAGGCGCATGACCTGCTCGGGATCGCGTCGCGGGATATCAGTGCCGGTTTGGTTCATGCGGGTTGCGGTCCGAAATTCTCATTAAAGAAGCGGTACCAGTTTCCGCCCATGATACCCGAGATTTCGTCGTCGTTCATGCCAACGCCGCGAAGCCCGGTTTCGATATTGCCAAAGTTGCGATTGTCCTCGAACCAGCTTGGCATCGGCGGAAAGCCGGGATTGCTGGCTGAACCTTCGCCATAGTCGATTTCCTTGGTCCAGCGACCAACGCGCATCCATTCGACGATGCTGTCGGGCTGATCCTGACACAGGTCGGTGCCGATCCCCAGATTTTGTGCGCCGTATTTGTCGGCCGTACGGGCGATCATCTCGCAAAAACTCTCCAAAGTGCAGTCGGACTTGTCTTTCAGGTGATGAGGGTAGACCGAAAAGCCCAACATCCCACCGTTTTCCGTCACTGCCCGGATCACCGCGTCACGCTTGTTGCGCAGGGCCGGGGACCACTCGTGCGGATTGGCGTGGGTGATGGCGATGGGACGTTCGGACATCTCGGCGGCCTCAATGGTCGAGCGATCCGCCGAATGGCTCATGTCGACGACAAGGCCTACGCGGTTCATCTCTTTGATGACCTGTTTGCCCATGCGGGTGATGCCGGTATCTTCAGCCTCATAGCAGCCGGTCGCCAGCAGCGACTGGTTGTTATAGGTCAGCTGCATGAAACGCGCGCCCAGATCGTGCAGGATCTCCACCAGCCCGATATCGTCTTCGATGGGCGATGGGTTCTGGAAGCCAAAGAACACTGCGGTCCTTCCTGTTTCCCGGGCGATGTCGATATCGCTGGCCCAACGGCCTTTCATAATCAGGTCTGGGTATTGCTCGAACCAGCGGTTCCACTTTTCAAAGTTCAGAACCGTTTCGCGGAAGTTCTCGTGATACGAGATGGTGACGTGGATTGCGTCCACGCCCCCTTCACGTAGCTGCCGAAAAATCTTCTCCGACCAGTTGGCGTATTGCAGCCCGTCGATGCGCATCAGACCGGTGTTCCCGCGCTGATGTAGGCTGTTTTAACAGTGGTATAGAATTCAGCAGCTGCCTTACCCTGTTCACGTGGGCCGTACGAGCTGTCGCCGCGCCCGCCGAACGGAACGTGATAGTCGGTGCCTGCGGTCGGCAGGTTGACTGTGACAACACCGGTGCGTGCGTTGCGGCGGAAGTGCGTTGCCCGCGCAAGGCTTTGCGTCACGATGCCCGAAGTCAGTCCAAAGTTGGTTGCGTTCACCACGCTCAGCGCTTCGTCATAGCTGCCGACCTTGATGACGCTGGTCAACGGCGCAAACATCTCTTCGCGGTTGATCCGCATATCGTTGTTGGTATTCAGGAAAACGCCGGGGGACATGTAGAACCCGTCATGCGGCATCTCAAGCCTCTGACCGCCACAGGCCAGATCTGCGCCCTCAGATTTGCCCAGATCGACATAGGCGAGGTTTTCGCCGAGCTGCTGTTCGCTGACGACCGGACCCATCTGAACGCCTTCTTCCAAAGCGTGGCCAACTTTCATCGCCTGGGCACCAGCCACAAGCTTGTCAACAAACGCATCATGCACACCGGCATGAACCACAAGCCGCGAGGACGCGGTGCATTTCTGACCTGTTCCACCAAAGGCACCACCAAGGGCCAGCGTCACTGCCAGATCCAGATCGGCGTCGTCCATGACTGCCAGCGCGTTTTTCGATCCCATCTCCATCTGAACTTTGGTCAGGTTCTGGATCGCAGCGGCGGCGATGCCTTTGCCAACCGGGACGGAGCCGGTGAAGGAAATCGCGTTGACCTTGGGGCTTTCAACCAAACGCTGACCGATCGAGCGGCCCGACCCCATGACAAGGCTGAACAGACCCTTGGGGACGTCCTGCCGTTCGATGATCTCGGTCAGGGCCACGGCAGAGGCCGGCGTGATGTTGGCGGGCTTCCAGACAACTGCGTTGCCATAGCACAGCGCCGGAGCAATCTTCCACGACGCGGTCGCGGTCGGGAAGTTCCACGGGCTGATGATGGCAACCACGCCCACGGCCTCGCGGCGTACGTCAATTTCAACACCGGGGCGGACGCTGTCGGCGTTCTCACCGATCTGGCGCAGACATTCCGCTGCGTAATAGGTAAAGAACTGACCGGCGCGGTAAACCTCGCCTTTGCCTTCGGCCAGCGGCTTGCCTTCTTCGCGGGCCAGCAGCGTGCCCAGCTCTTCGGCGCGCGACATCAGCTCGTTGCCGATGTTCATCAAAACCGCTTGCTTGCGCTCGGGACCGTAGGCTTCCCATTCTGCCTGTGCAACACGCGCCTGATCCAATGTGGCCTCAAGCTGATCGGCGCTGGCCTGTGCGAACATGCCAACCAGATCGCTCAGATCCGAAGGATTGCGGTTTTCAATTTCGGTCTCGCCCGCCAGCCATTCGCCAGCAATCAGGTTCAGTTTTGTCACGATGCGCCCCAGAGTCATGAAAATTGGTCTGGCGCAGAATGGCTTTTTGAGTAGATATCAGTCAAACTCAAATAAATTGAGCAAACTTCAAAAAAGGTGAAGCTTGGCGATCAAGATCGAGACCTTGCGGTGTTTTTGCACGGTTGCCCAAACAGGCAACCTGATCGAGGCAGCCGACAGATTGGGCCGAACTCAGTCGGCGGTCTCGATGACCCTCAAGCAGTTTGAGGATCATCTGGGCAAAAAGCTCTTTGAAGGAGAGCGCAAAAACCAGCTGTCCCCGTTGGGGTTACAGGTTTTCGAAGTGGCATTGAAACAAGTCCGCCAATTCGATCAGGCCGTCTTGGATATCATGGCCGCAGCAAAAGCAGAGCACGGGTTGCTGCGCATCGCGTCCGTTCCATCGGTTGCGGCGCTGATTTTTCCTAAAGTTCTGGCCTATGTCACAGAGCGCTTTCCCGGCGTAAAAGTCGAATTGCGCGACACAGATACTCAGCAGGTTTTGGATGCACTGGTTGAGGGTAAAGCGGATATTGGCATCGCCTCAGGTCAGCACGCGCTGAACGGAGTTCGGTCGCTTCCGTTGTTCGAAGACAGGTTTGGGCTGGTATGCGCCTCTGATCACCGTTTGATACGACAGCCAAATACGCCAACAATTGACGAAGTCCTGACACTTCCGTTTATACGAAACGCGCTGTGCGATCTGATTCAATCGCCCAAGTTCCGGGCATCCGAAGCGCAGGCGGATGTTACTGTTCACAACACCCATTCCCTTATCACAATGGTCAAGACCGGAGATTGGGTAACGGTGTTGCCGCAATCGGTCGCCAGTTTTATGCCCGAGGCGACGGCGTTTCGCGAAATTGCGGATTTGCCCGATCAGCGCCAGGTCTGCCTCTATGTCAGTGAACATGCGCGGTTCAAGCATCTGACCGAAGAGGCGGTCGCCTACATTCTGGAACTGGGCGCTGCCTGATGACAGAGTACGAGTTCACGGCCAATTTTCGACAAAACCGAAACATTTCTATGATAATATCGAATTTGAGTGCTTCTTGGACGTAACGCTTGATGGGTGACGCGTCGCCATGTTTCAATTTTTCTTGCCGGGTCGGCGCATCGTGCGGCTGACCCAAAAATGGGAAAGCATCGGCTTTCCGACTTTGTTTGCAAGGTGCACCACGGCCCTCGGGCATAGAAAAACAGCGCCGCAGACGCCCAACATGGAGACACAAATGAAAAAACTAGCCACGTTACTGGGAGGCGCATCCGCTGTGATCGCTGGACCCGCCCTTGCTGCTGATATCGTGATCGGCGTGCCGAACTGGCCTTCGGTAAATGCGACGGCACATATTTTGAAAGTTGCGATCGAACAGAACCTCGGCCTTGAGGTTGAGCTTCAGAATGGCACCAACCCGATTGTGTTCGAGGCGATGGACTCTGGTGCCATGCACGTACACCCCGAAGTTTGGATGCCCAACCAGCAAAACCTGCATGATACCTACGTAAAAGATAAGGGCACGGTTACGTTCAACGCAAATGGCGTTGAAGCCTTTCAGGGTATGTGCGTCGACAAGGCAACGGCAGAAGCACATGGCATTACGTCCATTGAAGACCTGACAAACCCCGACAATGCCGCGCTGTTTGACAGCAACGGTGACGGACAGGGTGAGCTATGGATCGGTGCGCCGGGATGGGCGTCGACCAATGTCGAAAAAATTCGGGCGAAATCCTACGGTTATGACCAGGTTTTTGAACTGACAGAAATCGATGAGACAGTGGCTTACGCGAATCTCGACAATGCAATCAAGGCTGGCGAGCCGTGGGTTGGGTTCTGCTACACGCCGCACTACGTGTTTGCCCTACATGACATGCAGATCTTGGAAGAACCGGCGTACGACGCGGCCAAGTGGAACGTACTGCAGCCCACAGATGACCCGGACTGGCTGGAAAAATCCGAGGCCGGCGTTGCCTGGGATCTTGCCTACCTGCATTTGCACTTCGCAAAGTCGCTTGAGGAAGAATATCCGGAAGTGGCGACCATGCTGTCCAACATGAAACTGGATACGGACACGGTTTCGGCGATGACCTTTGCATTGGTGATCGAAGGCCAAGAGCCTTTGGCTTATGCCGAGGAATGGGTCGGTGCGAACGAAGATGCCGTTCTGGGCTGGATGTCAAATTGATTGACGCCCACCGGAATTGAAACTCTGGCAGGCCGTCGGGACAGCCCCGGCGGCCTGTTTTGCACCAAAGGGACAAAAATGACCGAAACTGTCGTTAAACTGACGGATGTCTGGAAAATCTTTGGCGCAAAAGCCGAAGAAGCCATGGAAGCCGTCCGGAATGAAGGCATCGGAAAGCCTGAAGTTCTGGAAAGATTCAATTGTGTCGTTGGCGTGCAGGGCGCGTCCTTCGAAGTGCCAAGGGGCGAGATTTTCTGCATCATGGGCCTGTCAGGCTCTGGCAAATCTACGCTGGTACGACACGTTAATCGCCTGATCGAACCAACCGCCGGAAAGATCGAAATTCTGGGGCAGGATGTCTCCAAGATTTCCGAGGCCGAGCTGCGTCGCATTCGGGCCATGCAAATCGGGATGGTGTTTCAGCACATGGCACTGATGCCACACCGATCTGTTCGCGATAACGTCGCCTACCCGCTGGAAATCCGCAAAGTGTCGAAATCGAAACGCTGGGCGGTTTCGGATCACGCCTTAGGGTTGGTAGACCTGACAGGCTACGAAGACCGCCTGCCCAAAGAATTATCGGGCGGCATGCAGCAACGTGTTGGGATTGCCCGCGCGCTGGCCTCGGACCCCGAGATCCTGCTGATGGATGAGCCGTTTTCAGCCCTTGATCCGCTGATCCGCCTGCAATTGCAGGACCAGTTCAAGGCACTGGTGGCGCAATTGAAAAAGACGACGCTGTTCATCACGCACGATCTGGACGAGGCCATTCGCATAGGCCATCGCATCGCCATCATGAAAGACGGTGTCATTGTGCAGATCGGTACGCCGGAAGATATCGTCATGAACCCGGCAGACGATTACGTGCGAGAGTTCGTGCAGGGCATTTCCAAGCTGAAACTGGTCAAGGCGCATTCGATCATGGAGCCGATCGAAAGTTACTCTGGCCCGACCGATGGCGCGCCACGCGCGGATGAAGGGGCGGATTTGGACCAGTTGATCGACCTTGCCGTCAATACGGACCTTCCGGTCATCATTACCGATGCTGGCGCTGATGTAGGCGTGGTCACTAAACCGCGTTTGCTGCGCGGAATTCAGGGGGGCAAAAATGACTGATGCAACCACGGAAGTAAAAGTCACGGCCGCCTCGGATATCGAAGTCGACCGCGAGGCGCTGGACCGCTCGATCCACGAATTTACCGGGCCAAACGGCGACTACTACGTCAACGCGTTTCACAAAATCCATGACGCGACCAGCGGTATTCCCAATACCTTCAACATCTGGGCGGCTGTTTTGGGACCATTCTGGTCTGCGTCCCGCGCGATCTGGGGGATGTTCTGGACTTTCCTGATCCTGGAAATCATCGCCTGGGTTCAGATCGGCCGCGGTGCCTGGGGCAACCCCGGCGCTGATCTGGCCGAACGGGCTGAACGTCAGCAGACCCGCGCGAACGAGCTATTGGAACGTGCGACTGCAGCCACCGAAAAGGCGGACATTGACCGGTTCAACAAGCTGGCGGCGAATATCCAGAAGGCCGCAGATGCCAGTTTTGAGAAAGCGGCGTCCGCCCAGTCTGAGGCGTTTGGCATCATGGTTACAGGCCTGTTGATGTTGTTGGTTTTCAAGCTTGCGCAAGGTTTTTATGCGGACCGCGTGTACGAAAAGCAGTACTCGAATTGGCGGACAGATCCTGCCAGCACCGAAAGCGGCCGCTCGACCCGCAACACTGTTCTGGGTGCTGTTTTGGTGGCCGCAATTGGTCCGCTGATCGTGTACAAATTCACCGTCAACGCCTCACTTCCATTGTTGGATGCATTCCCCGAGCAGGAAGTCTCCGCGATGATATTGGGGGAAGGCAACGGAACGTTGTTCTCAAACTTGGCAAGCTGGATGGAGGCGCAGATAGATGCGGCCGCCGCAGCCGGCGGGGATGTATTCGACGGCATCGTGGCGGGTGTGCGATCTGTTCTGGATGCGTTGACGGTGGCATTGATCGGTTCCCCGTGGCCGGTCGTGATGTTGGTGATCTGTGTGACCGCGTGGCGCGCGGCAGGGCCAAGGGTGGCAATCTTCACCGCGTCTTCGTTGGCCTATATCGCGCTTCTGGGGTATTGGGATGTGGCGATGGAAACCGTGGCCTTGGTGGGCGCGGCGGTGCTGTTGTGCGTGGTTTTTGGCATACCGCTAGGCATCTGGTTCGGCAAATCCAAGCGCGCCTACCGGGCGGCCGAGCCGGTGTTGGATCTGATGCAAACATTGCCGGCGTTTGTATACCTGATCCCAATCATCGCCTTCTTTGGCACCGGTAACCCGCCGGGCATTCTGGCGACGATCATCTTTGGCATGCCGCCGGTCATTCGTCTGACCGCGCTGGGGATGCGCGGGGTTCCGGACAGTATTAAAGAGGCCGCCGTGGCCTTTGGTGCCTCGAAATGGCAATTGCTCAAGGATGTTGAAATCCCGCTTGCCCTGCCATCAATCATGACCGGCGTGAACCAGACCATCCTGATGTGCCTGTCGATGGTCGTGATTATCTCGCTAATCGGTGGCGGTGGTCTGGGTAAGGAAATCCTCGAGGCGCTGCAATACGCTGCCAAGGGTCCGGGTCTACTGGGTGGGTTCGCCATCCTGTTCCTGGCCATGGTCATGGACCGTATCGTTCAAGGTGCCTTCCGCCGAGAAGACGAAAAACTCTGAACGCAAACGTCCCCGGTTCACATCGGGGGCGTATTTCTTTGACCGGAGACGCAGATGGCCGACCGTTACGAACAGTCTATGATGGACAATCTATATTGGTGGGGGATACCGACCCTATTTCGGTGCCCCAATCAGGGTCCCGAAGGGCAGGACATCGCTTTGGTAGGGGTGCCGCATTCGGCAGGCAACGGCACCACCGAGCGGGATCAGCATCTGGGCCCTCGTGCTTTGCGGCATGTCTCGGCCGTACAGCGGCGGGTACATTCGGTGTTTGAGATTGATCCGTGGAATAGCGCGAAGATTGCTGATGTGGGCGACGTTCCATTTCCGCGGGCAAACGATAACGAAGACTGCATCGAACGGATTACGGCCTTTTACAAAGACATCGATGCAGCCGGTGCGCGCCCGGTGTCGATTGGCGGCGATCACTCCATCACTGGCGGGATCGTGCAAGCGCTGGGTCGCGGTAAACTGGCGGGTGGAGAGCCTGTCAGCTTTCTGCATCTGGACGCGCATACGGACGTCTTCACCAAGGTCGATCATTTCCTGGGGGCCAAGAAATCAGCGGCCCATTGGGGCGCGTATCTGGCGGATCAGGGGCAGGTCGACCCCACGCGATCCATGCAAATCGGACTTAGGGGCCATCCGCGAAGCTTGGACTGGCTGCAGCCGTCCTACGACTATGGCTACAACATCGTCACCATGCGTGAATTTCGCCAGCGCGGGCTGGAAGACGTCGTGGCTCAGACCAAAGAAGTGCTGGGGGATCGTCCGGTCTATATCACGTTCGATCTGGATTGCCTTGACCCAACGGTCGCGCCTGCCGTGTCCAACTTGGAGCCGGGCGAAAAGGGGTTCGATGTTGACGAGGCTGTCGGCATTCTGCGCGCCGCGCGCGGGTTGAACATCGTGGGCGGGGATGTCGTTTGCATGATGCCAACCAAGGACAGCCCGAACAACATCACCGCGCTAACGGCAGCTGCGGTGATGTTCGAAATGATTTCGATGATCGCCGAAAACGCCAGCTAGCGCCGTGCGTCCACAGCCTGCGCCAAAACGCAGAGCAGTTCGAACATCAGCGAAATGCCCAGCCACGCGGTGCCTCCGTTCGGATCGAATGGGGGCGATACTTCGACCAGATCAGCGCCAATCAGGTTCACACCAGACATCCGGCGGATGACCTGCTGCGCCTGAAAACTGTTCGGTCCGCCGATCTCGGGCGTTCCGGTGCCTGGGGCGTAGGCTGGGTCAACAAAATCAATGTCATAGGTGCAATAAGTTGGAGCTTGCCCAACGATACCGCGCACCTCGGCCATCACGTCGTCGATGCCCCGATCAAACAGTTCTTCGATACGGATGATGCGAATACCCTGTGCCTCGCCCCACTCGATGTCTTCGGTGTTGTAGGCGGTGCCCCGGATGCCAACCTGAACAAAGCGTTTGGGGTCGACCAGTCCTTCTTCTACCGCGCGGCGAAACGGAGTGCCGTGGGTGAACTTATGGCCGCCAAAATAGCTGTCGAACAGGTCCGTGTGACTGTCGAACTGGATCAGGCCAACGGGGCCTGCGGTTGCAAGCGCGCGCAAAACGGGCAGGGTGGTCAGGTGGTCCCCGCCAGCTGTAAGCGGAACAATGCCTTTTGCCTGTAGGGTCGAGTAGAAATCCGTAACGCGGTTCAGAGTATCTTCGATATCAACCGGATTGGGCGCAACGTCGCCAAGATCGACGCAATTGACCATTGAGAACGGCGCGACGCCTGTGACCGGGTTCATCGCGCGGATCATCGTGGAATAGTCCCGCAATTGTCGCGGACCATGCCGCGCGCCGGGGCGATTGGTGGTTCCGCCATCCCACGGGATGCCGACCAGACCCAATTCAACTTCGGATATGCGTTCGTGTTCTAGGCCCAAACTGGGCAGACGCATGAACGAAGGGATGCCGGCAAATCGGGCTAGCTCCATCGCCGATATCGGCTGAAAAAATGAATCGGTCATGACCGGTATCCTTTGGTAATTTCCCGGCTGACCCTAGCGGGTCAATGCAGTACTGGGAATGCTCAGTAGACTTCAGTCCAGAATGCGGAATCGTTTGCGAATTTCAGCATCCTGTTCGGCGCTCAGGTATTGCGGGTGGTGACTGGCCAAAACTTCTTTGGCGTGATGCCGGGCAGACGACCATGCGTCCTTGGCGCCGTCGTTTTGCCACGTGCGGGGCTCCTGCCGGTCGGCGAGTTCGGGGTAAAAGTAATCTCGCTCCATGGCGGCATAGGTCTGTTCGCTGCCCAGAAAATGCCCGTCACCCAAGACCGAATGGCAGATGGCGTCAAAACCCAGGTTTTCCTCGGTCACCTCAATCCCGCGCAGCGCGCGGTAAGTGTGTGAGTGCATTTCGTTGTCCAGTACAAATCCCTCGAAACTAGCGCCTAACAAGGATGCGGTCATTCCCGAGCTTTCATAGATCAGGTTCCCTCCAGCCAGTGCTGCGGCAAGCGATGTCATGCCTTTTTCAACGCCGTACTGCGCGTCGACAGCCTTTGCGTCGGTCATGGAGGCGGCTACGCCCGAGGGCAAACCTAACCAGTTCGTGAGCTGCGCCGAGGCCGCGTTCAAAACAGCCGTCTCTCCGCTGCCGCCGGCAAAAGACCCGGTCCTGAGGTCTACGATGAAAGGCCAATTGGAAAATACCATCGGAAATCCGGGTTTGATCGCGTGGACCATGACAAGACTGGCCAATGTCTCGGCCAGCGATTGTGCCAAAAACCCGGCCAAAGTTGCCGGGGCCGTGGCGCCGGCCTGCGCCGCCGTGATGCAGGACATGGGAATGTTGTGGGCGACGCATTCATAGACGACATCAACCGCATCCTCCCCATACCGCAGTGGCGAAATCACCGGGCTGATATGAGCCTTCAGAAAGGGGCGTTTGGCGAATTCACCCGGCCCTCCGGCGACGATGTCCAGCATCTCGACAATGGGGCCGACATGTTCGGCCAGGGTAAATGATGTTGCCACTGGTTTGGTCGTATTGCGCACCAGCGCATAGGCGGTGTTGACGTCCAGATCGAATACATCAGGAACGTCCGTTGCCACGCAACATCGGGTGAACCAGCTGACATTGGCCAGCGTGTCCTGCAATCGGGTGAAGTCGTGCAAATCCGCCAAGGTAGAGGGGCGATAAAGGCCGCTATCGATGTCCAGCGTTTGAACGGCGGCGCCACCCGTGCCGAAAAACACGCGGTCGCCGCCAACCTTGATCGAGCGGTTTTCGTCCCGGCCATGGAACACGAAACTTTTGGGGGCTGTATCGATTGCGCGCTGAACCATTTCACGCGGGAACAGCAACCGGTCTTGCTGACCCACCTGCGCACCTGCGGCTTTGAGGTCCGCCGCTAATCTGCCTGGCACGTTTCCCATGCCCAAACGCTCCAACAGCTGCAGTGCCGTATCGTATATCTGTTCGATCTCGCGTTGGCTCAGAGGTTTATAAGCGCCGCCCTTCTGGCCGGGTGGGCAGGGGTCTACGACCGGTTTGGCTGCTCGCTGGGCATGCCGCGCTTTTCGGCCGCTGCGTTTAGAACCCTCTGATGACATCCGGTCCAATTCCTTTTTATCACTTTCCTGCACCGTAAGGGGCGGAACATCCCGGCATCAAAGGCGAATTGCCGTTTTCAGAATCCGAAATCGCAGTTTCGATTTTCCTGCACCCGCATTTGCGCAGTTGTCGCCTAAGCCTTTTCTTCCGCAAAACTTGGACGAAATCTTACGGAGCAAAGCCAATGAAGTCGCGTACCAAAGTCGTTGTGATAGGTGGCGGCATCGCCGGATGTTCGACCCTCTATCATTTGACGCAAGAGGGGTGGACCGACGTGGTGCTGGTCGAACGGAACGAATTGACCTCGGGCACGACGTGGCATTCGGCCGCGCAGGTGACGAACTTTGGCATGAACCAGACGATGGTGGGCCTGAAAACGCACTCAATCCATTTGTACAAGGAACTAGCCGACGATCCGGATTATCCGATCAACTACCACCACGGGGATGGGGGGATACGCCTCGCCAACACCGAAGGCCAGATGCAGGGCTATCGCCACTTTGCATCCATGGCGCGGGGTATGGATGTGCACTTCGAGGTGATTGACGCGGACGAATGCGCCCGCCGCCACCCTCTGATTTCAACCGACAACCTGATCGGCGGACTGTGGGACCCGCTGGACGGCGATATTGACCCCGCTCAGTTGTGTCAGGCTTTGGCGCGCCGGGCGCGCAAGGCAGGGGCAGAGGTTTATCGGAATACACCAGTGACGGGTCTGGTGCAGCACGCCGACGACACCTGGACTGTGCAGACCGAGCATGGTGACATCGATTGCGACATCGTGGTCAACGCCTGCGGATATCGCGTCAACGAAGTCGGCGCCATGATGGGCGTTCATCATCCTGTTTCGTCGATGGAGCACCAGTACTTCCTGACCGAAGAGATACAAGCGATACGCGACGCGGGTCACCGGATGCCGCTGCTGCGTTGTCCGATCAGCGATTATTATTGCCGGCAGGAAAAAAACGGCCTGTTGCTCGGGTTTTACGAACAGGACTGCAAGACCTGGGGTATGGACGGGATCGATCCGAACTTTGTGAACGCCCTTTGCCCCGACGATCTGGATCGCGTGACGGACGTGCTGGAGGGCGCATTCGCGCGGATGCCAGCGCTGATGGAGGTTGGTATTCACACCGTGGTCAATGGGCCGATTACTTATACGATCGACGGGGCTCCGCTGGTGGGACCAATCCCTGGCAAACGTAACGCCTTTTGTATTATCGGTCTGCGCGCGGGGCTGGGCGAAGGGGGTGGGCATGGGTGGTTGCTGGCCCAGCAGATCGTGCATGGTGAGGCTTGTTACGATACGTGGTGCCTCGACCCCCGGCGGTTCACTGGTCATGCAAATGTCGAATTGACCGCGCTCAAGGCCATCGAAGATTATCAAAACGAATTCCGGTTCCACTTTCCGCATGAACATCGCCCTGCAGGGCGTCCCGCCAAGACCACACCTCTGACGCCGGTGCTGGCAGCGGAAGGGGCCGAGTTCACCGTGGTCAACGGGTGGGAGAGGGTGGATTATATCAAACCCTCGCCGGAGTTCACGCCGACGCATAGTTTCGGTTTTGACGAAACATTTGATGTGGTCGCCGCTGAGGTTCGGAATGTGCAATCGGGTGTTGGACTGGCCGAGGTGAACGGGTTCAATCGGATCGAAATCACTGGAAACGACCGGCATGCTTTTCTGGACCGGATGTTCTGCGGGCTTGTGACCCGGCGCGAGGGGCGTGTTGGGCTAGGGTACCTGCTGAACCATCATGGTATGATCAAAGCCGAGGCTACGATCGCCAATCTACCGGCCAGCGACAGGGGGGAGGCGCGCGTTTGGTATGGCTCTGCCGCCGCAAGCGAATTTCATGACATGGATTGGCTGCGTCAGCACATGCACGGCGATGAAGACGTTCAACTGCGCAGCCTAACAAATGACCAGACCATATTAGTCCTCGCTGGCCCGAAGGCGCGAGACGTCTTGTCGGCCTGCGCACGCGGTGAATGGTCGGCCGAGGTTTTCCCATGGCTCAATGTGCACGAGTGCTTCGTTGGCATCGCTCCGGCTACGGTCATGAACCTCAGCTTTTCGGGTGAATTGGCCTATGAAATCCACGTACCCAACGCCTCGCTCTACGCGGCCTATCTGGCGTTACGGCAGGCAGGCGAGGCGCACGGGTTGAAACTGTTCGGAGCGCGGGCTGTTGAATCGATGCGGATGGAGAAGAGCTTTCTTCATTGGAAAGCAGACCTGATCACCGAGTTCGATCTGTTTGAAACCGGATTGGACAGGTTCGTCCGATTGAATAAGGGTGATTTCGTCGGGCGCGACGCGTTGATGAAACGGCAATCGGAGGGTCCCTGCAAAAAGCTTGCCGCACTTCAGGTCTCCTCGACCCTGGGTCCTGCACATCCCGGAGCGTCCTTGATGCAGGGAGATCAGGTGGTCGGCACCGTCACGTCAGGCGAATGGGGGCACCGCACCGGGCTGAACCTGGCGCATGCATTTGTCGATCCCGCTTTTGCGGATATTGGCAGAGAATTGAACCTGGACAGTTGCGGTCAGCGTGTGCACGCAACGGTCATTCCACCATGCCCATATGACCCGGACTTTGACCGGATGAAGGCGTAAGCCTGAACCCAAAGTCAAATTCAGCATTGCCGTGCGGTCAAATCTTTGCTTGGCTAGTTTCGAGCAAATCGAAACAATGATTGGCACCCATGTCCAAATCGCTGAGCCTGAGATGGTTGGAAATCTTCCAATTGATCGCCAAATCCGGATCGATCCAACAGGTCGCGTCCGAAACGGGTCTGTCGATCAGCACGGTCTCGAACCACCTGCGCAGCTTGGAAAACACGCTTGGTATCGAACTGGTCGATCATGGGCGCAGACCCATGGGCCTGACACCCGCGGGCGAGGTCTTTGCGCGGTATGTCCGCGACGGTTTGACTGTTCTAAAGCGGGGCGAGGCCGAAATCCGAACGGGCAATTGGCAACATGCGACCGACTTGCGATTGGCGCTTATTGACGATTTCGATAACCAAATTGCACCGGATATGGTCCGGTTTCTGGCGCAGGCTTTGCCGCGCTGCAATTTTCGCCACTTTACGCGCCCCAGTCACGAAATCCTCACCAAGCTGCAGGAACACAAACTGGATGTGGGTGTTGCTACCCGACCACCGGGACGAACAGAAGGATTGATCGAATACCCGTTGATGCGGGATCCGTTTCTGGTCGTGCTGCCCAACAGTTTTGAAGGGTCGCCGGAAGAGTTGTTTCACCCGGACGCGGATCTACCCCTATTGCGATATTCTCGGGACTACGTGATCGGGAAGCAAATCGAGATCCAGCTGGCGCGTAGCAAGTTCAGCTTGCCGAACAGGTTCGAACTGGAATGCAACCAGTCCATCATCGGATTGGTGGCCCAAGGCAGCGGTTGGGCGATCACGACGGCCGCCTGTTTTCATCGGACCCAGCGGTTCCATAACAGTGTCAAAGCTATGCCGTTTCCCGGTAGAAACTTCGTGCGAACCGTGTCGCTGTTCACGACCGAAGTATATCCCGTGACGACCTCGGAACTGATCCAGAAAGTTATGGTGAAACTGATCCGGCAACATTTTACGCGCCCAATGTGCGCCAAACATCCTTGGCTAAAAAACGACTTCCGCACGATGGAGGGGGAGGCGGCTTAGCCCGTCGCTGGCTTGCCAAGCGACGGTCGATTTACAATTCTCGTCGCCAGTTGTTCGCCAGTCCCGGTGGTTTGGTTCTCGACCATCTCAACCAGTTGCAGGGCCGCTTTGCGCCCCATTTCTCGATGTGGCACATGCACGGTCGTCAGGGCCGGTGAAACAATTCTGGCCAGTTCGATATCGTCAAAACCCGTGATAGATACATCGCCAGGCACGTCCAACCCCATCTCTTGTGCCTGTCGCACGGCACCGGCGGCCAACACATCGTTCCCACACAGGATTGCGGTCGGCGACGGGTCAGTGTTCCTTAGGTCGCGGAAGGCTTTGGCACCGTTTTCGATCTCATAGGATGTTTCGACAAGAGTCAGATTTCTGGCTTCAAGCCCGCTATCAGATATCGCATCCCGGATGCCCTGAACCCTGAGCCGGGCGCGATCATTCCCGTCGACGAGACCCGAGATGACGCCGATCTGCGTATGCCCCAGTTCAATAACATGGCGGGCGAGGTCGAACATGGCCGCGCGATTGTCAAATCCGACGGAAGGCAACTTGGAGTCCGGCAAATAGGACCATGCGACCAAGGCCGGAATTTTCCGCTGGCTCAGAAAGTCGTAGATTTTGGGATCGCGGTCATGCCCAATCAGCAGCAGCCCGTCGGCCCCACGTGCGATCAGGGTCCTGATTTGCTCTTCTTCGATTTCAGGTTTGTAAGCTGAACTTGAGACCAGCAACGTATAACCGCGCTGGTGCAACTCTTCCTGAAAGGATTGAAGGCCACGCGCGAAGATCGCGTTTTCCATGGTCGGTATGATCGCCCCAATGGTGAACGACCGCTTGGCGGCCATGACGCGCGCCGCAAAGTTTGGCGTGTACCCCAGCGCATCAACTGCGGAAAGGACGCGTTTACGGGTCGCTTCGACCACTCGGTCCGGGCTGTTGAGGCAACGCGACACAGTAGCCGTCGAAACGTCGGCCATTTTTGCCACATCATCCAGTGTCGGCGCCGACCGAGGTTTCTCCATTTCCAAACTCACAATTTGCTTTTGCCAATAACTCTAAACTCAACTGCCGCCAGAGGGAAGTGGATATGTAAGCGCTTGCATTTTGAATGTAAGCGCTTACAAATGGCGTTGGGCCGAATCTGAAAAGGGAGTCCAAGAGATGTTTCTTGCTGCGTCCGCACTCGTGTTTGCCATCTATTTTGCGAACGTGGCGCTGGGGGCTTTTGCAAACAGCGCCTTTCTTGGTGACGTCGGAGAGATGTTGGTTCTGTTCGCGGCGTCGATCCTTTTCGTTGTCGCAATTCTAAAAAGGGAAGCTGTCCGCGACGCAAAAAAGGGTGGCTGAATTTTTTGCTTGGGAGGGCACTAAATGAAAAACGACAGAAATGAACTGGCGTCCGTCGAACGCCGTAATTTCCTGAAGCTGAGCGCCAGTGGGTCATTCACTGCAGCGCTGGTCGCAGGTGCAGGCGGCGTCCTTTGGTCGTCCGAGGCTGTTGCGCAGACAGCCAAAGAAGAAAATGAGCGTGAAAAGGCAGCGGACCATGTCATGACGGTCGCGACCGCATATGTACTGGGCGCGTCACGCAGCTATCCGATCATGCAGCTTGATCTGAAAGAAAACATCCAGAACGCGACGAACGGCAAGGTGTACGTCAAGCTTGCGCCTGGCGGTCAGCTGGGTGCCGGTGGTGCTTTGGTGCAGAAGGTGCAGGGCGGAACCATTCAGGCGGCGCAGCATTCGCTGTCCAATTTCGCCCCGTTCGCGTCGACCGTTGACCTTATCAATATGCCGTATCTTTGCGGTTCGAACCAGCGGTTCACCAACCTTGTGCATTCGGACACGTGGCAGAGCGAAGTTCACCCCAAAGTCGAGGCCGCTGGCTTCAAGGCCCTGTTCTATGTGGTAATCGACCCGCGCGTCGTTGCCGTGCGTCAGGGCGGTAATGCAATCATCACGCCGGGTGACATGAGCGGCGTGAAGTTCCGCGTACCCGGCTCGAAAATGCTGCAGCAGTACTACCGCATGGTCGGTGCAAACCCGACGCCTGTTGCTTGGGGTGAGACCCCATCGGCGATCAAGCAGGGTGTTGCGGATGCGCTCGATCCGTCGGTCGGAGCGCTGTATGTGTTTGGCTTCAAGGACATTCTCAGCCACGTGACCTTTACGCAGGCCGTTCCGGACAGTCAGGTTTATTCGTGTAACCTCGAATGGTTCAATTCGATGCCGCCGGACGTTCAGGAAGGCATCATGTGGGGTTCGGAAATGACCAGCCATCAGAACCTTTCCAAAGTTCCCTCCGCCCGTGCCTTTGCCATGGCCGAACTGAACAAGGCCGGAGTGGAGTTCCATTCGCTTAACGCGGATCAACTGGCTGAATGGGAAAGCGTTGGCGGCTATCAAAACGCCGATTGGGATCCGTTCAAGACAGAGTTGGCCGGGTCGATGGACGCTTTCGAGAAGCTGGTCGAGGCGGCCGGGACGCAGGGCAAGTACTACGTCCACGACGCATGAGCTAATCCGGCGGGCGTCTTTTTGGCGCCCGCAATCACTCAACAGCAGTCAGGCCTGAAAGGGCCCGAAACAGAAGGCCGCGCCTGACTGTTCTGTCGCCGAGGGAACACGATGACCTTACTCCGAAATATTGATCGCAACGCCGAGCGCTGGCTGCTGCTGGTGTTCTACGTGATGCTGGTCATCACCATGGCCATCGAGGTTCTGCGGCGCGAAATCTTCGCTTATTCCTCGATTTGGGGAGAAGAAATCGTCCGGTATTCCTTCATCTATCTGGCCTGGATCGGTGCTGCGGCGGCGGTCAAAGAGCGGGCGCATATCCGGATTGATGTCGTCATGCACTACCTCGGGCCGCGCCCCAAGGCGTTGCTTTACATCTTTGGCGATCTTGTGATGTTTGCCGTCGCTGTGATCGCGCTTTACTGGTCATATGAGGCGGTTCACGTCTCGGCCAAGTTCGGGTCAGTGACTGACGGCCTCCGGGTGTCCAAAGTCTGGTTCCTGATGGCGGTGCCGACCGGTTTTGCGCTGATGATCTGGCGCCTGATCCAATCGTTTATGCGTGACATCAAATCCCTTCGCGACGGCACGCCCGTCTTCGAAGGTGACAAGCTGTTTGACTGAGGGGATCTGAGATGCTCTGGAATACGCTCAATCAAACCGTAGAACTGGGCTGGGATTTCTACCTGCCCGTCATTCTGTTCGTTGTGCTGATCGCCATGGCTGTTCCGGTGTGGGCAGCGATTGGTTCTGCTGCCATCGTAATGTTGGTCATGTCGGGCGATCTACCGCTTAGCCTGGTGGGCGAGAGCCTGTTTACCGGGATCGACGCCTTTGCCCTGACCGCCGTGCCGCTGTTTATCCTGACAGGTGACGTGCTGGTCCGTACCGGTTTGTCACGTAAATTTCTGGATGTGGCTGAGGCGCTGACTTGCTTCGCCAAAGGCGGGTTTGGCTCGGCCACCGTTCTGGTTTGCGGCATGTTCGCCGCCATTTCGGGTTCAGATGCCGCTGGCGCGGCCGCTGTCGGTCGCATGACCATCAACCGGTTGGTCGAAAGCGGGTATCCGCGCCCCTACGCCTGCGCGCTGGTCGCGGCCGGGGCCTGTACAGGCATCCTGATCCCTCCGTCGATTGCCTACATAATCATCGGTCTGGTGCTGGGGATTTCTGCGTCGACCCTGTTTCTGGCCGCCCTGATCCCCGGTCTGGCCATTCTGGTGTCGATCTTGGTCACCAACATCATCATGAACCGTCTCTACGCTTATGAGGGTGGCGGCATGATGACCATGGGTGAGTGGCTGGCCAATTTGGGCAAGGCCCTGAAATCCGGCTGGTACGCGTTTATCGTGCCCGGGATTATCTTCTACGGCATCTTCTCGGGTCGCCTGACCCCAACCGAGGCGGGCGCTACTGCCGTGGTTGTCACCATCATCATGGGTTTCATCATGCGCACCCTGACACTGGCCGACTTTCCGTCGATGTTGGTCAGCTCAGCCAAGGTGAACGGGGTGATCCTGCCGATCATTGCCTTTTCGGCCCCCTTGGCCGAGGCGCTGGCGATCATGGGCGTGCCTCAGGGGTTCGTCGCCTCGATCACTTCGCTGACCGACGATCCGTACCTGCTGATCCTGCTGATGATCGGTATCCTGATTGCTGCGGGCTGCGTTATGGAAACGACCCCCAATATCGTGATACTCGCCCCGATCCTTAAACCATTGGCCGATAACATCGGGATGAACGAAATCCAGTTCTGCATTATGATGATCACCGCGCTGGGCGTCGGGTTTATCACGCCGCCCCTTGGCCTGAACCTGTTCGTCGTATCTGGCATTACGGGTGAGTCCATTCTGAAGATTGCGGCTCGTGCTATTCCATTCGTATTAACAATGCTGATCGTAGTTCTTCTGATTGCTTACGTTCCGGCGGTTTCGACCACTTTGCTTCCTGAAATCTACCAATAGGACCTACTGAATATGCCTCGCGACTATCTGAAAAAGGCGACCCTGACGGCTCAATCTCATGCCACGGAAGTGCATGATAAAGTGAAGACAATCCTTGCCGACATTGAGGCTGGCGGGGATGCCAAAGCGCTGGAATACGCAGTCAAGTTCGACAAGTTTGACGGCAACGTGTTGATGACCGCCGATGAGATCGAGGCCGCCTGCGCGCTTGTTCCCGAAAGGCTCAAGGCGGATATTCGGTTTGCTCACGACAACGTTCGCCGGTTTGCTGAAACGCAGAAATCCACAGTGTCTGACGTTGAGATGGAAATTGTCCCGGGCTTTATCGCCGGCCAAAAGGCCATCCCTGTGGATGCGGCTGGCTGCTATGTGCCCGGCGGGCGCTATAGCCATATTGCCAGCGCGATCATGACGGTCACTACGGCCAAGGTTGCCGGGTGCCGCCACATCACGGCCTGCTCGCCTCCTCGTCCAGGCGAAGGCGTTGCGCCTGCGATTGTGTATGCAGCGCATATCTGCGGTGCAGACAGCATTCTGGCCATGGGCGGCGTTCAGGGCGTGGCCGCCATGACCTATGGTTTGTTCGGCCTGCCGAGCGCAAATATTCTTGTGGGCCCAGGCAATCAGTTTGTGGCCGAGGCTAAACGTATTCTCTATGGCAAAGTTGGCATCGACATGATTGCCGGGCCGACGGACAGCCTGATCCTTGCGGACGGTTCCGCAGATGCGCATGTAGTTGCCACCGATTTGGTGAGCCAGGCGGAACACGGGTACAATTCTCCGGTTTGGTTGGTGACGGATGACCGGGACCTAGCGCAAAAAGTCATGGAGTTGGTGCCAGCACTGATCGAGGATCTGCCTGAACTCAACCGGGAAAACGCCTTTGCTGCGTGGCGCGATTATGCCGAAGTTATCGTCTGTTCAGATCGTGAAGAAATGGCGGCCTGTTCGGACGACTATGCGCCCGAACACCTGACCGTTCAGGCCGAGGACCTGGATTGGTGGCTGGGTCGGTTGACCTGCTATGGATCGCTGTTTCTGGGTGAAGAAACAACAGTGTCCTACGGTGACAAGGCGACTGGCACGAACCACGTTCTGCCGACATCCGGCGCGGCCAGCTATACCGGCGGCTTGAGCGTTCACAAGTACATGAAGATCGTCACATGGCAGCGCGCTACACGCGAAGGCTCGAAATCCATTGCCGAGGCGACCGCTCGTATTTCCCGGCTGGAAGGCATGGAAGGGCATGCGCGGGCTGCAGACGTGCGCCTTGCCAAATACTTCCCTGACGAACAGTTCAACCTGACCGCCGATGAATGATCCGCGCGCGTTGTTCGATCTGACCGGGCGTGTCGCTTGCGTGACCGGCGCAAGCTCGGGCCTTGGGCGTCGTGCAGCGCTTGTGTTGGCCTCAGCGGGTGCGTGCGTCGTCGGTGTAGCCCGCCGACCGGAAGCATTGGCAGAATTGCAAGCTGAAGGGGGCGACAACGTGGACACAATTGTTGCCGACGTGGCCGATCGGTCGCGCGTGGCATCGCTCGCCGAGGAAGTCGCAGCCAGTTTTGGCGCGCCGGACATCATTGTACATGCGGCGGGCATCAACACGCGCGAAGTGGCAGATGACGTGACCGCCGAAGGCTGGGACAAGACGCTTGAACTGAACCTGAGCGCCCCGTTCTTCCTAAGCCAGGCATTGGTTCCTGCGATGAAATCTCGGGGGTGGGGGCGGATTGTGAATTTCGCCTCGCTCCAGACCACGCGTGCTTTCCCGGGCGGTATTGCATACGGAGCCAGCAAGGCTGGGGTAGGGCAACTGACGCGGGCCATGGCCGAGGCTTGGTCCGCTGACGGCATCACTGCAAACGCCATCGGGCCGGGGTTTTTCCCGACCGAGCTAACGCAGGCCGTGTTCGGTGATCCCGACCGGGCAACCCGTAACGCGGCGCAAACCTGCATGAACCGGAACGGGCAGATGAAGGATATCGATGGGCCGATCCTGTTCCTGTGCTCACGGGCGTCCGACTACGTCACAGGGCAAGTTTTGATGGTCGACGGAGGGTTTACAGCGAAATGAAAGCGCTTGTTTATCAGGGTGTTGAGCATTTGGTCTATGAGGACGTGCCAGATGCTGCGCCCGACATAGGTGAGCAATTGATCCGGGTCGAGGCCGTCGGGATTTGCGGCTCGGATATGCACGCCTATTTGGGTCACGACGCGCGCCGACCTGCACCGCTTATTCTGGGTCACGAGGCCGCAGGGACGATTGTTGGAGGTCCACGCGACGGTACGCGCGTAACGATCAATCCTTTGGTCAACTGCGGTGTCTGCCCAGCGTGTGAGGCAGGCCGGGAAAACCTGTGTCCCAGCCGGCAGATCATCTCGATGCCACCGCGTGAAGGGGCCTTTGCCCAATATGTCGCTATGCCGGATGCAAATCTGGTTGAGGTTCCAGACCACGTATCATTTCAGCAGGCCGCTTTGGCTGAGCCATTGGCGGTGAGCTGGCACGCGGTTCGTTTGGGGTTAGAGGCGCTGCATCAGGGAATGGCGCGTGATGCGTTGGTGATTGGCGGCGGCGCGATTGGTGTGGCGGCAGCTTTGGCACTGGCAGCGGTCGGCATTGACGATATTGTCATCATCGAACCGAATGATATGCGGCGCGCCTATTTACAGAGTTTGGGCTCTTTCAATGTGGTTGAAGCCACGGATGATACGTTCTCACTGGTTGTTGACGCGGTGGGGTATTCGGCAACCCGTGCTGCCGCATCCCATCACGTTCAGCCGGGCGGCGTTATCGTGCATGTTGGGTTGGGTGAGGATGCTGGCGGTTTGGATATACGTCGTATGACCTTGCAGGAGATCACGTTTATCGGCACCTATACTTATACTGCCGAGGATTTCAGAAAAACCGCGCAGGCGATTTTCGATGGCCGTTTGGGCCCGTTGAACTGGATACAGGAACGGGCCTTGTCTGAAGCTGCCGACGCCTTTCGCGATTTGCGGAAAGGTGCTGTGGCCGCACCTAAGATCATCCTCGCACCCTGGGTCTAGTCCAGGCAGAAACGGAGGTATTCATGTATAAAAAAATTCTCGTCCCAATGGCGCTGGATCATGGGATTTCGCCGCACACTTTGGAAATCGCCAAAGCCTTGTCGGCAGAAGGGGCCGAGATTGTGGCCCTGCATGTCTACGAGATGCCTCAGGGCTCTGTCAGTGCCTATCTCGACAAGGATGTCGTCGCCGAAGGCTTTCGCGCGGCACGCACCTTGTTGCGGGAAAAAGTTTCGGGGCTTGAAGGTGTTCAGGCCGAGATTGTCAAAGGTCACACGGCTCGCACGGTGATCGACTTTGCGACACAAAACAAATTTGACTGCATCGTCATCGGTTCGCACGAACCGGGCGTCAGCGACTATTTTCTGGGATCGACCGCCTCGCGTGTCGTCCGTCATGCGCCTTGCGCCGTGCATGTGCACCGCAGGCTTTAACCCGTCAATCGCGCCTATAGCGCCCATACAGGACTTACATATCGGACATGAACATAGACAAAAAGATCACCGACGATCTGGTGGCCAACGACATCTCATTTGTCACCACGGTTCCGTGCAAGCAATTGGCCGGCGTCATCGACGAAATCGACGCGCGTGAAGACATCTTTCACATTCCGTCGAACAAAGAGGATGAGGGCATGGGCCTTTGCGCCGGTGCCTGGATGGGCGGCAAACGGCCCGCGATAATCATGCAGAACACTGCCATCGGCGTAACCATCAACACGTTGGCAACGTTGATCCAGTACTACCGCATGCCATTGCCCATGCTGATCTCATATCGTGGAGAGCTGCGCGAACCCGTCGCCTGCCAGGTCGAGATGGCGGTGCATACCAAGGCGCTTCTGGCACAGATGAACATCCCGACCTACCACTTCCATCATCAGGCAGATGTCGAGGAGCTGGATGCGATCCTGAAATACACCTTCATGTGCAACAAGCCGGTCGCCATTCTGACCGACGCCAATTTCTGGGGAGGCTATGGCGACCAATGATCCGTTCTGAAATCCTGAAAGAAATCGCGCCGATCCTGCGGGATCAATTGGTTGTCTGCAACATCGGCATCCCCAGTCAAGAGCTGCACGCCATCGACGACCAGCCCACCAATTTCTACATGCTGGGCACTATGGGGTTGGCCTCAAGCATCGGCCTGGGTCTTGCCTTGTCTCAGCCAAAGCCGGTCATCACAATCGACGGTGACGGATCCATCCTGACCAATCTCGGCACCTTGCCGACCATCGCCAACAACGTGGCTGACAATTACATCTTGCTGATTGTCGATAACGGATCTTATGGGTCGACCGGGGATCAGCCGACTTACGCGGGCAAAAAGACATCGCTGGCGGCTGTGGCGCAGGCCTGTGGTTGCGAGAAGGTGGTCGAGTGCGAGGCCGAGGACACTGGTGCCGCATTGCAGGCAGCGCTCGACAGCGGCCAAATGACAATCATCGTCAGCAAGTGCGAAAGCGGCAATGCCAAGATGCCAGTAATCACGATGGACCCAGTTGTGATCCGCGACCGCTTTATGAAGGCCGTCCAAGCGTCCTAAAGAAGTCGACCTGCAGGTATTCAGCTTACGCCGTCCCGTTCGGGGCGGCGTTTCTTTGGTCGATTGCACCCCAATTTGATGCAGTTTCCTGAATGTGATATGACGCTACGTAAGGTGAATTTCAAAATCACTTTTAGAAGTTTCATCGCAAGGGGGGAATTATGAAAATCAAAATGCTTGCGCAAAGCGTGCTTATCAGTGCTGGGCTGTTGATGGTTGGCTTAACACCGGTGCAGTCTCAGACCCGCGAGGAAAGTCAGGGCATGGTTCTGCTGCGCGGTTTGCCGACGTTGGATACAAATCACAGCATCGCGATTGTTGAGTTGGATCCGGAATCTGACCAATTCGGAGAGCTACTGAGTGAAGTTGAGCAGCCCGATATTCAGCATCCATTGCATCACCTCTACTACAGCCCGAACGGGCGTCTCTATTCGACCGGGTTGGACCCGTCCTGTAGTCTGGCTGAAATTGGACTGTCCCGCGATTCCAGCGGAACGCCGGTGATTGAGGGCTTTACCTGCCTGGATACCCAAGGGCAGATCGTTGGCGAGGACATCATGTGGGCCACGTCGAACGGGCAGGAGTATATGTTCGTGACCTTCATGGGTGGCACTGGGGGCGATGATGGCGGTTCGGTCGGTGTTTTCGACACACAGACCAACGAGGTGGTCAAAATTATCGAAGCACGCAAAAGCCAAGTCGGCGAGGGTAAGCCATATATCATGTACCCACACGGGATATCTGCGTTCGACGACCGCATGGTGGTCACCTCGACGATACATCCCGATATGACGACTGGGGTGGGAAATGTGTTGACGATCATAGACCTCAACACGCTTGAACCCATCCAAAACATCGTGGTGGAAAACGAAAAGCCGTTGGATTTTCCGTCTTCACCGGTCGAGGTGCTGTTCGCACGACCTGACATGCATGCTGACATTGAACCGGCCATTCTGGCCAATACGATGTTCGGATTCGAGACCTGGAAAATCCCCTATGACGCCGGTTCCAAAACCTTTGGTGAAGCCGAAGTCATATATAGTGGCGTGGCCAATGAAACCGCCGTTCCGCTGGAGTTCTATGGCACTGAAGATGAGCTGTTCATCTCTCATGGATTACCGGGTGTCGTGAAGCGCTATGAACTGGCTGCACTACCCGAGCTTGTGTCCAGCGGGCCGGATATCGTTGCCGATCCGGGTGCACATCACATGATCTTTTTCACGTCCGTTTCGGGCCGAGACCTGATCGCCGTTCAAAATAACCTGCTCAATCTGGGCAACGCGGCTGATGACGACCCAACGGACGTGGATTTTATTGCCGACCTGAACGCACACACGATCACGATCCATGATCTTGAGACGGGCGAACGTATCGCCGAGGTCAATTTCAAGGAGCGCTACAACAAAGGCGTGGACAACGTTGAAGGGCTGTTTGGTTCGGGTTTTGTGCACCACCATTAATGCTCTGGGGGCGTTATGCTTCGGGTGTTTTTGACAGCGGCCGTCGCCGTGGTGATCGCGGCGACGGCGTGGGTTTTCTGGGACCGCGCACGCGGGCCGACGGCGACGCCGATTGCTGGCTTCTCGGCGCCTTTTGTTTTCGGACGCTTTGCTGTGCCGCCGGACAATCCGCTGACGGAAGAGGCCTTTGCCCTTGGGCGCCACCTGTTCTACGACCCGATCCTGTCCGGCAACAATCAGGTGTCCTGCGCGACATGCCATATGCAGGCTCTTGCCTTCACTGATGGTCTGGCAAAGTCGCCCGCATTGTCTGGCGGAGAGCTGGAGTTCAGCTCCATGAGTTTGATCAACCTTCTTTGGGGCCAAGAGCGGTTCTTCTGGGACGGTCGCGCAACGTCGTTGGAAGCGCAGGCTTTGATGCCGATTCAACACCCGGACGAGATGAACCAGGACTTGGATGCTCTGATCACGGAACTGCAGGCATCCCGCGACTATCGACGGATGTTCCGCAAGGCATACGGGGAAGTCAGCGCCGAAAACGTGGCCCGGGCGTTGTCGACCTTCATGCGAATGCTGATTTCGTCGGATTCAAAATACGACAGGTTTCTGCGTGGCGAAGTGCGTTTGACCGCGCAGGAAGAACATGGCCGCAAACTATTCATGGCGCATCCGGACACCAAGGTTTCGCTGCGTGGTGGGAACTGCATCGACTGCCACAGCCAGTTTTTGACTTCGGGGTTTCGGGACGCATTGGATGGGTTTTCAAACAACGGTCTGGATTCCGATGACGACCTGCCGGATGGCCTGATGGCTGTAACGGGCAATCCGGCGCACAAGGGCTTCTTCAAAGTGCCGACACTGCGCAACATCGCAGTAACCGCGCCCTACATGCATGATGGTCGGTTCGAGACATTGGAAGAGGTCATGGATCACTACAATGACGGGATTGTCGTCAGCGATACGCTCAGCCCTTTGATCCTTGAGGCCGACAATGCACCAGAGGCCGGGCAGGGCACTGTGGGCCTGCGTATGACGCCCGACGAAGTGCAGTCCATCATCGCGTTCCTGCACACGCTGACGGATGAGGGTTTTCTGACAAACCCCCAATTTTCCAATCCGTTCGAAGGAGACGGCTGATGCGTATTTGGATGACGGGGCTTGCGATGCTGTTGGTCGTTGGCGGAGCGCTGTTCTTTGCTCTTGGTCCGCAGCGCACCACGTCGATCACTTTGACCTTTCACGCGAAGATGGGTGACGATCCGTTGGTATTTGATGAGTTCTTGTACGAAAACCCCGGCGGGCCCGGCACGTTCAGGGTTCGTGACTTTCGGCTCTACCTCAGCAACCTGACCCTCTCGCAAGATGGTGTACTTTTTGCTGAGCCTGACAGCTATCATCTGCTCCGGTTCGACAACCCGGAAACAACCCATTCGCTCAGACTGAACGACATTCCCCTGAGCAGCATTGAGCAGGTCCGTTTCATGATCGGCGTAGACCCAGAAGCCAATGGCTCGATCCAAGCGCGCGGGGACCTGGACCCGAACAGCCAAATGGCCTGGAACTGGGAGGTCGGCTATAAATTCGTCGTGATGGAAGGAACGTTGCGGATCGGGGAAAAGGTCGCTCCGCTGGTCTACCACGTTGGGTTTTCGGAAAACGCGCGCGAGGTCGATATTCAGTTGCCACCGGATTTCGGTTCTGATGGCAATGTTGACCTGCACGTGAACGTAGATGTTGCGAAGCTTCTTGACGGGCCTTCGCAAATTGACCTGCAAAAGCTCTCATCGGTCAAGTTCAACCGCGAAGACTCCGCCATGCTGGCCGACAATTACGCAACCATGATGACCCCGATGTTTCGGTGAATTCGGATCGTGCAAGCCCCTTAGAACCGATAGGTCGCGCCGATCAACGGGCCGGACTGGTCAAACGTGAAATCGTTGCCATCAATCTCGTGATCGAAAGAGATATAGCGATAACCGCCGCGGATCACCCATCTGTCGTTGATTTCATAATCCGCAGTCAGCAAGACCTGCCATGTTTCGCTGTCGCTGCTGAAGCCGCCGTAGTCAAAAAAGCCAGTGCCGGACCACCTGTCGTTGAACGCGACCCGGGCTCGGACGCCGATGACCGGGTCTGTCCAGCTTTCATCGACACTGACAGACCGGCCCGGGGCTGCTCCGGGAAGGACGGTGAAATCCGTCTGTGTGCGAAACCAGCGGAAACCGCCGACCAAGTCCACGTAGGACGTATCTGTAGTATAAGCCCGGTAGCCTACATAGCCGCTGAAAAACTGAGTTGTGAGCGAGGTTTCAAGACCAGAACTTATCGCGCCAGGCGTATCGTTACTGAAAGAGACGTCTACGTAGTTGTAGTCGGCCAATAGTGACCAGCGCCCGTTTGATGCACCAAAGACGCCCATGAAGGCTAGATCGAGATTTTTTAGCGCGTCAGAGAAACTCAGCGTTCCATCAACGGTGCCGCGGGCTGTTTCCTGCGTAACCTCCGTTTCAGGCATGAACAGGTAAATTGTTGCCTCATAGGACCAATCGGACTGCTGCGCCACAGCGGCAGTTGTCATTGGAATCCAGGTCGCCACGGCCCACGCAGCGGTTGTTATTGCCCTCTTAAAGACCATTTTGATCCTCCGTTTGTTCCAATTTGGCAATCTGATCTGATTGCTCATTCATTCAGCGGCTTCATCGGACTGTTGAACGCGCGGTCCGACACGATTGATATCGGTTTCCGGAAAGAACTCGGACCAGACATGCCAGAAAACACCGGCACGCAAGGTCTCGACACGTTGCAGTTTTCCTTGATCCGACATTCCCCAGAAATCGCAGCGGGTGATGGGCTGGCCTTTGTCATTGTACCAAACACCAAGGCTCTCGTACTTTGGGTCCAGGCTGACAACCACGTCTCGCCCACCGACATTTGCGTTTACGATCCAGTCATTCTCGACCACGAAATCATCGGTCCAGCAGGCAGCGTCGTTGCCGATCGTGATCCCCCAGACATAAGACTTATTCGGAAGCCGGTCGTCCGAACTGTCCATATTGTCCATGACGGGTGCATCTTCCTGATGCTGGCGCGCGATCCCCCAGCCAAAGGTTATCTCGGTCACCATGTCCAGCAGCCGCAAGAATGGGTTGGGCGAGGGCGTGTTCAGATACACCTCGCCATCGGGAAACGCTTTTTGAAATCCGCGGAACGTCATCCGATACGTGGGCCAGGGCTGCATCTTTGCTTCGGGGCGCACAGGGCAGGCGGGCCCATCCGCGCCAGTATCGCGATCCGTCTCGCGAAACCCATAGATCTGCTGGATGGGTTCCCCGGTTTCGTTGTCCCGCAGGATCAGGTTGTTGCCATGTTGGGCCAGCACTTCAAGATCCAGCCGGTTGCCTTCGATACGGGGGGCATAGCCCTGCCCAAGGTTGGCCATCGCGCAAAAGGTCATGACGATATCTTCGCCACCCAGCCCGTCAGCATTGCCGGCCAAATGGGGTCGCATGATTTGCGCATCGGGATGCGCGCGGGCGTGACCATTGTTTTCAATAACGATGACCGGCGCGGTTGGGCCGATGAATTTTTGCGCCTCGGCAATAGGAAAGAAGGCCGCATTGTTGAGTTGGTTCCTCAGCCCCAGATGGACCCACACATAGGGAAATCCATACAGAACAAGAACCAATAGCGTCGCGACCAGCCACAGCCAGAACGGGCCGCCGCCCAGAATGAAATGCGCAAGCGTAGCGACGGCAAATCCGCCCAAACCTACAGCAATCAGGCGGTACTCGTGCCGGATAAACCGGATCATGTTTTTGCGTTTAACCTTGAGCACCATTTGCGAAATGTCGCCAAGATCGCGGAAATAGACGAACCCGATACCCAGTGAAACGACTAAACCCAGAGCGAAAATGATGTTTCCTGCCATATGGTTATCCTATTTTCGGTTTCCAATAGGCCGCCTGCGGGAAAACTGCGGGCGGTCAGGGATTATTGCTGTGGTGCCGCGCGTTTTATGAGAAACGCATCTACGGCTAGCTGGGTTTCGGGGCGGGTGTTTTCGATCCCCTCATAGGGCGCGCCATAAGCTGGAGGCACATCCGGGAATTTTTCCTTTCGTGCCATGTGACGACCCAAGATGCGCACAAACTCCTGGCCGCCCCATGCGCCAACCTCGGTCGAGACTGAAAATTCTTCACGAGTATCTCGGTAGAGGTCAAAGAACTTGGCCGCGATCGGGTTCTTGCCCGGAGGCGGCAAAATGAGTTTGAGCTGATCCTTGACGATCGCCTCGGGTTTTTTGTCCGAATAGATGATCACGTGATCGCGACGCGATTTGGATTCATCGTCGAAAAGTAGCGCAGCGGATTGATCCACTCCGTCAATCAGGCGGTCGCGCGGTATGAACTCATCAGCACCGGCAAAGCGCGACAAGGTGGTATAAAGGTCCGAGACGTGGATGATACTGTTGAGCAGCCCGTCCGCTTCGATCATGCCGGGCCATCGGATAAAGGCGTCAACTCGCACGCCACCTTCAGTGGTGTCGGCCTTGCCGCCACGGAAGATCATCGGTGTGAACCCAGATTGCGGTGAATATTTGGTAAAATGGCCGTTGTCGCCCATTACAATAACGATGGTGTTCTCAGCCAATCCAAGCTCGTCAATCTTGGCAAAGAGATCTCCAAGCCATTGGTCAAGTAGCTGCATTTTGTCGACATAAAGGCCGCCATTTGCGCTTTTTGGTCCGGTCCGGCCGGTCCGTGTGTTGTCCAGTGGGATCATCGGCCAGTATTGCAGGAAGAACTGATCCTCGCCACCAGCCAAGCGCTCTAGTTCTTCCATGGTCTTGTCTTGGAAGGCTTGGTTCATCTCGTCATACTTGGCCGCGTTCCAACGTTCGCCGGGTTTCATCCTAATTTCGCGGATGGGACCCCCGGCCTCGCCTTCAATCACGGTCATCATGGCCGAGGCGTCGGGGCGGAACCACTTGTCGACAGTATACTTGTCGTCATAATCGTTGATGGCTACGGAAACCTGCTCCTTAATCGCGTCATCGTGGAATATGGTTAACTGCCCCTGCTGATGAATCGCATGCTGGGCATAGTCAAACCCCTGATTCATTGCCCAGCTTTCTGAAATGTCACCCATATGCCATTTGCCAACATGACTCGTGGAGTAGCCGGCCTGCTTAAGCACTTCAGCGAGTGTAATTTCGCCACCCGGCAGGCCTTCTCCGGCAATATCAACTTGTGTGTTCCCCATACCCATACGGACAGGCAGGCGTCCGGTCATTTGTGCCACGCGCGTTGGTGTGCACGAAGGTTCGGTGTACATCCGAACCATCCGCATGGCCTGATCCGAGAAGTCATTAATGTTCGGTGTTTCATACCCGCGTACTGCATTCAGCTCTGGGATGCCCATATCCCCAAAGCCCAAGTCATCGATCAGTACACTGACGATATTTGGAGGGTTTCCACCGTTACTTTCGCGAAACGCAGCCAACGCTTCGTTAACGGCCGCGTCATCCTGGGCCCATTGCGATCCAAGCTGTGCTTGAAGGATATAGAATTCCGCATCGTGTTGAATTGGATTTTCCTGCGCTTCAGCTGATAAGGCGGCAAAGCCCATCGACAACACAAAAACACACTGCAATTTCATTCCAATCTCCCCTTCAGAATGTCGACTCTACAGCGCAGGCTGTTTGTCATATTGAAACATTATTATATTTGCTGTTGAAACGCTACGCTGCAAAAGCCGGGTGGAGGCTGCGTCTCGATTTCATGGGAAAGTCCGTCACACGCCGGCCGTATGCCACGTGTCTTTGCGGTTGACGGGAGGAACCCCGGAATGTTGCGCAAACGACCCGAAATGTACGAGCGCAGCGGCGTGAGTGAACGGCGTGTTTCTGTTCGTCAAACACTTGGCCCGAACACCGACCATCCGGTTGCGCGGACCAGTTCCTGAAATGCAATGCTAGCCAAATGAGAGTTGCCTTTTGCGTCCAGTCCCGGGCTCCATGCTGTGACCGCTGCGATGCCTGGTACGATACACAGGATGCCACCGCCGACACCGCTTTTGGCAGGAAGTCCAACGCGGAATGCAAACTCGCCCGAGGCGTCATAAGATCCGCACATCATCATCAGCGCAGTCACTCTGCGGGCGCGTTGCGCGGACAGAACGGTTGAAGCATCTGCCGGGTTCTGCCCCGCGGCGGCCAGATATCGGCCCGCAACCGCCAATTGACGGCACGACATGGCGATGCTGCATTGGCGGAAATACAGCGACAGAACATCTTCGACTGGCGCTTTTAGGTTTCCCTCGGCTTTCATGAAATGCGCAAGTGCCCTGTTTCTGGACCCTGTCCGCATCTCGGAGTCTGCAACGGCTTTATCCACTTGAATGGACGCATCCTCTGCGAGCGTCCGGCAAAGGTTCAGTACATCGTTGACCGCCTCATCAGAGCTTCGGTCTTCTAGCAGAACGTCGGCCACGACGATGGCGCCGGGGTTAATAAACGGGTTTCTGGGAATTCCACGTTCATGTTCGAGCTGGACGATTGAATTAAACGGATCGCCCGAAGGTTCGCGCCCCACACGTTGCCAAAGGGTCGCGCCCACATGTTGCAGGGCCTCTGTCAGCGAAAAAATCTTGGAAATGCTTTGAATGGAAAACAGCGTGTCCGCATTTCCGGCCGAAACAGGCGCGCCGTCAATGGGTGCGACAGCGATGCCGAACTGGTTCAGGTCAACGCTGGCAAGTTCGGGAATATATTGGGCGACCTTCCCGCGTTCCGACATGCCGGCAACGCGATCGGCGATGTCATCCAAAATGACCTGCAACTCACCGGTTTCAATCACGCTGGGGCTCGGCATATGCCTCCTCCGTCCAGACTGAGTGATCCACGCCTTTGTCAAATTCAGGGAATTTGCTTGCCACAAAGCGGGGCTCAAGATTCTGTCTGCGCTGTGTGAAATAGTCCACGGTCAGTTTGTACACCGTGCCCGACAGCAGCACGATGGCGACCAGGTTGATGGTTGCCATTACGCCCATGGCTGCATCTGCAAAATTGAACACTGTGCTGACCGCTTGCACCGCGCCCCAGACGACCATGGCAAGACAACCCAGGCGCAAGATGTAGATAGGCACTTTGCCTTCCAGCTTCAGAAACGTCATGGCGTTTTCTGCGTATGAGTAATTGCCCAATATCGACGTAAAGCCAAAAAACACGATTGCGATTGCGATAAAATGGCGGCCGATTTCACCCAGATGGACCGCTGCAGCATCCTGAGTTAGACGCATTCCGGTGGCCCCGTCCGGTTCGATGGCGCCAGACAGCAGGATCAGCAATGCGGTCGCGGTGGCGACCAGTATCGTATCCACGAAACATCCAAACGCCTGAACCAAACCCTGGCTCGAAGGATGATGCGGAGCCGGCGTGGCAACAGCTGCGATATTGGGGGCCGAACCCATACCGGCTTCGTTTGAAAACAACCCGCGCTTTATTCCATTGAGAGCTGCTGCCATCACGCCACCCGTGACGCCGCCTGCGGCTTCCTGAAGGCCAAAGGCCCCTGCAACGATAGACCACAGCATTGCAGGCACCTGTGGCAGGTTCAGAACAACGACGACACAGGCCAGCAACAGGTAAAGCCCGGCCATGAGCGGCACGACGATTTCGGCAAATCGCGCAATGGTTCGGATGCCGCCAAAGATGACCACAGCAGCAGCCGCCGCCAGCGCCAGACCAGCAATCAATTTGTTCAACCCGAACGCGCCTTCGAACGCCTCGGCGATTGAGTTGGATTGGACGGCGACAAAAACAAGGCCGAAACTGACGATCAGGCAGATCGAAAATATCACACCGGCCCAGGGCGCGTTCAGCGCATTGGCCATGTAGAAAGCAGGACCGCCGCGGTACCGCCCGTTTGAAGACGTGACCTTGTAAAGCTGCGCCAGAGTGCTTTCGGAATAGGCCGTGGCCATCCCGACCAGGGCCACGATCCACATCCAGAAGATTGCGCCGGGGCCACCCAGGGTCAAAGCCACAGCGACACCGGCCAGGTTCCCGGTGCCAACGCGTGACGCCAGACTAACGGTCAGTGCCTGAAACGGCGTAATTCCGCGTTTGTCAGTGGATTTGGACGAGGTCAGAACTCGGATCATCTCGCCGAAATGTAGAAACTGCAGCGCGCCCAGACGAATGGTGAAAAATACGCCGACGCCGAGCAACCCGTAGATCAGGACGTAGTTCCAAAGAATAGAGTTAATGCCGTTAACAATTGCTTCCATCGTCCGCCTCCTGACAAATCAGACCGTTCGAAAAAGCAGCTAAAATACGATGCTTATTCTTCCATCATGCACGAAGGGAGGGTCGCCGAGTCAAGCTTCAAACCCTAAAATCGGCGAAACGCCCCGACATATACAATTGATTTAACGATGAGAATTCGTTCGGGTGACGGCGTCTTGCGCGAGTTCGACTACAGACTGACCTGCGTGTTCCGAAGGTTGCGAGCGCGCTGCGAAAAGCGCATTCGGGGCGCAGACCGTCCCGAATGCCATAGTCATAAAAGCGTCCAGATGAAGTGTGCTTTGCCTATTCAGCGGCCATCTGTGCCGAAGGTGTCGACATCGAAATCACGCGCTCGTCTTCGGTCATGTCTTCTTCGATCCCGTCGAAAAGTGGTGTGGAAAGATAGCGCTCGCCCGTGTCTGGCAACATCACCAGCAGAACGGATCCCTGTGGCGCTTGCTCGGCCACTTTCATAGCAACAGCAAGCGTCGAGCCACCAGATATTCCCGTAAAAATCCCTTCTTCCGACGCCAGCCGTCTGGACCATTCAATCCCTTCGGCACCGGGGACAGGGATCAATTCATCATAGTAATCCTTGTCGATCGCCTCTTGCAGAACCCATGGGATAAAGTCTGGGGTCCAGCCCTGAATGGGGTGAGGTTCAAAATTCGGATGGCTTTCCGTGGGTTGGTGACCCTCGTTGCGGGTGTTTGTATAACCCGATGACACAATCGCCGCGTTGGCGGGTTCTGTCAGGATGATTTTCGTGCCGGGGCGCTCTGCCCGAAGAACGCGTGCGACACCGGAAACGGTCCCGCCGGTGCCATAGCCGGTGACCCAGTAATCCAGCCGCTCACCTTCGAAATCTGCCATGATTTCTCGGGCAGTGGTGTTCTCGTGGATGTCGGCATTTGCCGACGTCTCGAACTGGCTGGCCAGAAACCATCCATTCTGTTCGGCCAGTTCCTTGGCTTTGACATACATGCCAAAGCCCTTTTGCGCGCGCGGCGTCAGCACGACCTTTGCCCCCAGAAAGCGCATCAGTTTGCGACGCTCGACCGAGAAGCTGTCGGCCATGGTCAGGACCAGGGGATACCCTTTGGCAGCACACACCATCGCAAGGCCGATCCCAGTGTTGCCTGATGTTGCCTCGACCACGGTCTGGCCGGGTTTCAGCCGCCCGTCGCGTTCCGCCGCCTCGATAATGTTCAACGCCAAACGATCTTTGACCGAAGCGGCAGGATTGAAAGCCTCGAATTTCACGTAGACCGTGACATGTGACGGCGCGATCTTGTTGATGCGTATGCAAGGCGTGTCACCTACGGTGTCGAGAACACTGTCATAAAGCCGTTTGCGTCCCTCAGTCTGCCGAATTCCCATGGCGGTATCCCTCTTTTGGTTGGCAAAATCCGTGCCAGTTTATACCAATTTCGCTGCTTCGGCGCTTTAAACATTTGTCTTGGGGGTGACCGACGAAGTCCCGTGCTGAACCGCCAGTTCAGGATGCCCATAAGCTTTTGGGTACGTCATCGGCACGACTGGGCCTGCGGGAATGACACCATTCCAGCTTCGACCAAAGTACCCTTGCCGACAGTGATCCAGCGAACTGCTGTTTGCCACACCGGGCAAGTCATGGACGCGACAAAGCCAACGCCAGAGGTGCGGGTAATCAAGAATCTTGGCGCCATTCAGCTTCATACGCACGTAGTAAACCGGGTCGTGGCGGTAGAGCGTCGGGAAAAGGCGCAGATCGGCTTCTGTAAATCGGTCCCCGGTCAGAAAAGGTCTGCTATCGCTGGCCAAGCGATCTTCCAACTGCGCCAATGTTTTAAAGTAAGTCCCGAAACTGGCGGCATAGACGTTTTGATCAGACGAGAACCCGGCCTTGTATGCCCCGTTGTTGATTGCGACGTAGATTTGCTCGTTCAGTTCGTCAATTTCAGCCCGGAGCGCAGGATCATCCGGGTAGAGGTTGGGCCGGTTGGCTTCATTGCAGGAGCTGCCCAGCAGCGCCGCATTGCCATTCAGCATTCGAATGATCTCGGCGCTTTCATTGTTGACGATACGGCCGGCTATTTTGTCATACAGGATTGGGACTGAACGTTCTTCTGAGCCTTCAACCCGGTAAATTTCGCGAACCAACCTGAAACCTTGCCCCGTTGCGGTTTCCAAGGTGCATTCAGGCAACGTCGTCCCAGTTGCCGAAGCAACAAGCTCGGGGGAAAATTGCCAGTTGTTCGGACACTCGGGGTCGTCCTCGCCAGTGCGATTGGGGAAGGCCACATCCATTGAAATGCTGTCCTGCAAACCCAACACATTGCGCGCCAGCGTCACCCGATGACACCACGGGCAATTCAGCGCAACAAACAGGTGATAGCGCCCCGGTTCAGCCGGGAACTCTGGATCGCCGATAGCATGTCGAAAACCACTGACGCCGCGCACGAACTCTCCTCGTGCGCGGCGTTCTGAGGCATGGGCCTGATCTTCCTGTTTGGAATGGTCGGTCATGTGTGGCCTTACCCTCTTAGGCGGTGGTGCAGGATGATTGGAACCGCAAGGTCTTCCTCATCGCTCAGGTGACGTTTCAGAAAGGCCTCGATGGCCTCTGATGTGTCGCGCAGAGATCCGACCTCGGATCGGGCCTGAGCCTCATCCAATTGAATGAGCTTGATCACACGATTGGCCGTCCTTGTGTATTGGTCAAGGACCAGATCGAGATCGGCATGGTCCTTTTCCAAAACCTTAAGTCCGGCGTCAAAGCGGGCATCCGCGGCAGAAAGCTCGGGGAAGTAGCTATGATCTTCCCACCCGTGATGGCCGTGCAAGTTTCCAACAAGCGCGTTTCCGTAGTAGGACAGGCGCGCGGCATACTCTTCAGGGGACAGGTCCTTTTCAAGATAGCTTTCTGCATCGGAGCGAACCAGCCGGGCAAGGCGCCGAAACATCAGATGGGCAGCCAGCCAGTGACGGGTTTTCTCGGTGAAGCCGGGGTGTGCTTCCCAGTTGTCGCGTGGATATTGTTCGAGCAAGATCTGCATCTCGCCCGGCATATCTGCGGTGCGAATGTTGTATGTATCAAGCATGAGCTTACTCCTTTCCGCAAACATGTGTGTGTGGAAAACTCGTACCGTTAGGCTCAAAGATGCACAGTTGGTGTCTATCTCTGCACATCGTCAAAAGGTGTGTCGGTCAAATCGGCCATCTTGCATGGCGTGTACAATCTTAAGATTGTCACGTCGGCGGGTGCCAATGGAGCGAAGGTGACCCCGGTGACGCAGGGTTGCAAGATTATGCGGCAGCAGATTTTCGTTTGCCTGCCCTTCTAGCGGCAACCAAACGATTGCTTGGCATAGCTTTTGCAGCCTGTCTATTATCGCCAAAACACAAAGCGCCTTAGTTAAACGGGGCGTTTCAGTCTCGGGCGGTATGGCAACATGAATGAGAATAAAGTGAATTCTGATAGCGAAACTTGGAATGTTCCAGGTTTTGGCGTGCATCACATTGCCAAGCTTCTGCAAAATCGCGATTCGGACATTGTTGCGCTTCTGAGATCGGCCAACCTACCCGTTGATCTCCACGAAGCACCACCGGATTTTGTTGATGTCCGGAATGAGCTTCGCCTCCTGGAGCTTGCCATTGAAGAGACCGGTGATCCCTTGTTTGCTATCTCAGCGGGAAAAACATTCAACCCCAGAAAAACGACACTTCTCAGCTATGTCGTTTTGAACTCTCCGACCGCTGGCGACGCAATTGAGAAGGCAGTGATCTACGCGCGCCTGGCGCGGGGTTTCGCCAAACTGTCATTTTATGAAGAAGAGCGTGGCATGTTCTTGGAGATAGATTCCATCGCTGAACTAATGCGTTCTGACGGAGCTCATAATGAGTTTCGAATATCCGCTTTCTTGACCAGTATTCAGATCGCAGCTGAAGCGCCCTTGCCAGTCCTTGAGATACGTTTTCCGCATGAATTGACCGAAGAAAGGCAATCCGAAATCTCCGGTGCTCTATCGGTCAATGTCAAACAGAGTCAAAGGGTTCCGGGTATCCTGTTTGACCAGACAGTGATGGATATTCCGATCAAAGATACAGACCCCGCATTGCTTCTGCATCTTGAAAAACACGTGCAAACTTTGATGAAGGATTTGCCGCCTGCAATCGGCGAAACAAGTTCTTTGGTGCAAAGCGAGATTACGTCGCGACTGTCTTTTAACGCTCCTACACAAGATGAAATCGCGAAGACGCTGGGGATGAGTATCAGTACACTTGGACGCAAACTTGCCAAAGAAGGCACAACCTACAAGCAACTGCTCAAAGACATTCGCGCAAGGTTGGCAGAACAGTATCTTGATGACCCCAAGCTAAGTCTTTCAGAGATTGCTTTTGCACTGGGTTATTCTGATCAAGCTGCGTTTACCAATGCCTACAAGACCTGGACGGGCCAATCTCCGGGTAGTGTTCGAACAGTTTAGGTTGATCTCAGGGCATGCAACTCGGTTGGTACAGTGATCTCGGGCAAAAAAGCGGATGCTGATCTGCTGAAACGCAGCCTCAGGCATCCACTTTTTATGTGTCAGCGCCTTTATGAGTAGGCATCACTGCATGAGTCACAAGGATCGGAATTCGATAGCTCTGGTGTCACTTGGTAGTCGGGGCCAGGCAGATTTACGGTTTGTTGGTTGAGGCCACCCAACGGGTGCGCCGAGGACATTCCAGCACTTACGATCAGCGCGAACACGGTAGCGGATGCAATTACTACTTTTTTCATTTCTTGGTCCCTTTCGGTTGAGCGTGCTTGAAACGCTTTGTGTGCATTCAATTTGGCAATTTACGGCTCAGGTTTATTGCGATTGCACGTCAAGGTTTTGAGAAAAGTCATCAAGTTGACGACGGTTCGTTTCGCCGCCACGGGAACATTGATCAACACAGCATGGGGCCGTTTTGAGCCCATTTTGATCAATGCTGTGCAGGGCATGAATGGCCGGTAGCCATAACAAAGCTGCGGATGGAGTTCTTACAGGTCGTCAGATGGAATCAAACCTGCACGGTTCAGCAGCCAGGCTTTTTTTGCAACCCACCACATTCACTAAATCATTTAGGCTAAAATTCTCTGTTCGAGTTCTTTGGTGTTCGCGATGCGGTTAGATCCGTCAGTGGTATGCCACACGGTGGTACTGGGGTGACCCCGTGTGGCATTGTCTTACGCAATCAGGTTTTGGTCGATCACCTCGAACGAGAATTCGTCGACTGTAAACATGGTGTCGTCGATCGCTGACAGCTCTACCGCATCAAAGGTTGTGCGCCCGAGTGAGCCCGAGAAATCACCGTCGTCAGCATCCGCCACCATGGTGCCGACAAGAACACCGTCATCGTAGAAGGCAACCTCGACTTCACCGCTGCCGTGACTGTCGCCAAAGCTAAAGATGAACTCCACCGCTTCCAGGTCCGTGTCCTCCAACGCAATTCTGAGGCTTTCGTCACCGTCAACCGATGCAGCATCGCGGCTAAACAACGAGTCGTCGAATGAGAACACGCCAATCGCCCCATGCTTGATCGCGACCAGTTCAAAATCGGTCGGATCGACCGCATCCACTTTTATACCCACATCCGAAAACGTCAGGCTGTTCCGAACCGGACCAAGCCTGTCCACATCCACAACTTCGCCGTCAATGCTTTCAAAGGCCTTGGTTTTGAACCAGCGGCCCGCTTCGAACTCAACCGCCAAACTCTGGGTTTCTGGAATGAACAGGCTTGCCACCATGGGATCGTGATCCGAGGCCCGCCCGCTGGTTGCGGCGAACTCCGAATTGACGTGAACGATGTCAACCAGTGCCCCGGAATGCAGATCCTCGGACACCAGAATATGGTCCAACGACTGGCTATTGCCCTGAAACTCAAAGCTATAGCGTTCGTCTTCCGGGATATCGTTTGTCAGGTTGACGAGGTCGGTATTGGCCTCAAGGTCAGCTACGGGTGAGACAAATTCAAATTCGTTGAAGTCACCCAACACTACCGCATTGGCGCCATCACCCAGCCCGTTGACAAAATCCTGAACGGCCTGGCTCTGGGCCTGGCGCTCATCCAGACTGCCGTTCACATCAACGTCTTCTTGGCGAGCGGCAAAGTCCTGTTCGGTTCCCAGAATAGGCGCAGAACCACCTTTGGATGAAAAGTGATTGTTGACCACCGTGACGGTTTCACCGTTGAAAACAAAATCTGCGACCAACGGCAAACGTGCGCCCTCAAAGGCCTCGCCTTCACCTTGCCCACTGATGGTCTGCACGGATCCTTCCACTAACGAGACACGATCAGGATTGTAGAGAAAGGCGGTGCGGATGTTGCCGCCGGGCTGACCCCCGGATGTTCCGTCCCCGATAAAGGTGTTGTCGATCACCTCATAAGCCGGACCACCCGCCGCCAGGATAGCCGCGGCAAGTTCCGCCAGGGTTTCCGACGCCGAAACGGTCCCGTCATCGTCCGAGCCCGAATTGTCCTGCACCTCTTGCAGACCAATGATATCCGGGCTGTTGAGGTTTTTGGTGATCTGCTCGGCTATGGCTGCAAACCGACCGTCGGCAACGTCTTGGTCGCCGTCGCCATCATTGGGGTCGAGGTTAAGAACATTGTATGTCGCAATCGTCAGCTCGTTGCCTGAACTGGCAAGTGTGGTCGTTTCCTGCTCCAACCCGGCTGACTGGATATTCGGTGTGAAATCCTCGGTCGGCAGGATTTCGTAATTTCCGAAACTATAGCCCACCACACCCGTGACGTCGCCAAGGTGATCGCCGACATTCACCGTGGGAAATTCGAAATCGAAAATCCCGCTATCTTCGTCGATCTGGATTTTCTCAGGATTGAAGTCGTCTGGTGAGATATTGAGCGTTCCGCGCTCTGAAAGGCCGGTTGCGCCACTGCCCTGATCGGCAACCGCAAAGATTTCGCCAAACCGGCTGGTTCCGCTGACAGCTTGCAGATCCGTGGCGGTCACGCGCATCCCTTCCAGGCTTTCGAAGAAGTCGATGCCATCCTGGGTTGGATCGAATGAGGCAAACGCATCATCGTCGATGCTTTGGTTGGGCACCGCCCGCTCACCCGGATCATTGCCAATCAGAACCGCTTCGGGCAGCGCATTGCCCGATGACTGCACCTCAAGGTTAAAAACATTGGTCAGTTGGGTGGTCGGCAGGTTACCACTGCCTGTGCCGCCCGGAAAGAACTCGGCAACGGTCCCACCCACAGAAATGGCATCACCCACGGCAACGGTTGGGCTTGAACCGGTGAAGACGAAAATCGCATCCGAAGTTGCATCGTTGCCGTCGCCATCCGGGTCTTGCAAATAGAACCCGTTGGAATCTACCGCAGTGACGATGCCGCTGGTTGAAACCATATCGCCGAGAACGTTTGATGGGCCGGCAGGCAAGTCCTCGAAGAATTCGGCAACCGTTTGCCCATCTGCCAAAACAAATTCCGACACATGACCTGCGCCCTGGATTTCATAGATTGACACGATTTCAATGTCGCTGGCCGAGATGGACACCTCGACAACAGGGGCCAGAATACCGTCGAAGGCGGGATCGTCCGAGGTGACAGTGTGCTGAATGTCCACGACCTCGGCCCCTTCGGGCAGATCGTCGTCAACGGCGGTGACGGCGACTTGTTGTGGCTGATCAAAATTGGTCGCGTCAAACACCAATTCGGTTGGTGCAACGTCAAGATCAGCTCCTGCGGCTATGGTGATCGTGACGGGTTGCTCGGGCGCGACAGACAACGTGACTTCATATGTATCCGCCATGCTCCCTTCATCGGCAGCAAGATCCAAATCATTAACGATGACCGTTGGTGAGGGCGCGGCATCCGTGACTGTAAAACCTGCAGGCTCGACATCTTCAATCCTGGTATTGCTGGTCGTCCAGTTGGCGGGATCGTTAATGGCGGCCTGCAATTCGGCCTTTGTACCGGTGAGAGGGCCATTATAAACACCGTTGTCGGTTTCGGTGAGGGCGATTGCGCTGGTGCCGACTGTCAGCCCCGAGGGCAGTGCAGACGTATTTGACGATGTTGCGTCAGGTTCATATCCGTCGCCATTGAAATGAACCGATGCGACAAAACTGGGCGTGTCGTCGTCACCCTGATACGCGTGGATCTGATCGCCGCTGGCCGAGAAGTTTGGGCCGGTAAATTCGGGATTGATCACCGTACCCGCAGCAATGTTTGCGGGTGCCGTCCAGACGAATATCCCCTCACTGCTGCGGAAACCGCCGGCTGCGAACCAACCGTTGTCAGTGAATTTGATCTCGGTTCCTGCCTCGATGTCGGTCAAAGCAACAAATGTGAACTCGTCGGGATTGTCGGAATTGAACCCGGTAAACGCAATATCACCCGCAGCCAATGTAGTAACCATGTGAGCCTCGCTTTTTGATCTGGTGAATGGATGGCGGGTCGATATGCGACTCGCCTCAGCACAACCCACGGTAGCTTAACCTGACGATGTTAGTTAATTGGTTGTACGGAGCAGGCCTAATACGGCGGAGCTTTGCCGCCTTAAAACGCGGCATCCTTTTTATCCGTGCTCGGCTGTCCAACCATCTGCCACCCGAGGTCAGGGTTTTCCGCCGTGACTGGCCGCACAAAACGGCCTGCGACGAACGAAATCGTGATCCCACCTGACAAGAGATGGATTTCTAGCCGGACAAGCTGCGATTTACATCAGACGGTAAAAGGAAATTTGTGGCTGGGGTGGTAGGATTCGAACCTACGGTACACTGTACCAAAAACAGTTGCCTTACCACTTGGCTACACCCCAACGATGAGGCGCTGTCTACGATTGTTGATCGGTGGGTTCAAGACCTTTCAGGCAAAAAAATGAGTGCGGATTAAAAAAAATCTGAAGGTGCTAATTGAAGATCTGAGAGTGGCTTGTTTTCCTGGGAAAGGTGTTCAATCCTCCTGTGATCTGGTCGTTTGACAGGGCCGCTGAGTTTAGGCGGAGTAGGTAGCCCATAGAGCCTGATCCCGTGCCGCGTTTTTTTAAATCTAATGTTTCGTGAAGGGTTGGATAAGCACATTTCCGGCAGAGCGTTCAGGCCGGAAACTCTGAAAGGGAAGAGGATGAAGTTTCTTCGTACGCCAGATACCCGGTTTGTGGGGCTCTCAGATTATCCGTTTGCACCGAATTACGCGCAGGTGGATGACACCAAAGGCGGCCAGTTGCGGATGCATTATGTGGATGAAGGGCCAGCCGAGGCTGATCCCGTATTGATGATGCACGGCGAGCCAAGCTGGTCCTACCTTTACCGCCACATGATTGCGGGATTCGTCGCGCAGGGACATCGCGCGGTTGCGCCCGACCTGATTGGATTCGGACGATCCGACAAACCAACCGAACGAAGCGACTACACTTATGAACGCCACGTGGCTTGGATGGGTGAGTGGCTGCGCAAGGTGGACCTGCGCAACATCACTCTGGTTTGCCAGGACTGGGGCGGGCTGATCGGGTTGCGGTTATGGGCAGAGATGCCCGACAGGTTCGCGCGTATCGTCATTGCCAACACTGCGCTGCCGACTGGCGATCAGCCAATGGGCGAAGCGTTCGAGAACTGGCGCAGGTTCAGCCAGGAGGTTCCGGTATTTCCGGCTGGGGGAATTCTGAAAGGCGGAACTGTAGCACCCCTGTCAGAAGACGTTATCGCGGCCTATGACGCGCCTTTTCCAGATGAAAGTTACAAGGCCGGGGCGCGGCAGTTTCCCATGCTGGTGCCAGCGACGCCTGATGATCCGTCCTCGGGTCCGAACCGGCAGGCGTGGGACGTGATCCGAGGGCTTCAGACACCTATCCTCACTGCTTTCGGGGCCGATGATCAGGTCATGGCGGGGATTGATGCGGTGTTCCAGAAACTGTGCCCGGGGGCCGTAGGGCAGCCCCACGTCATCTTGCCGAATGCGGGGCATTTCTTGCAAGAAGACGTTGGTCCGGAACTGGTCAAGCTGACCTGCGATTTCGTCGCGCGCACATCCTGATCCGACTTGGTTATTCTCGGATTTCGGCTGGGTCGACGCCCCAAAGGTTCGTTTTCTGTGCCCAACCGCGATACCCGCCTGCAGAAATCTGACACCAGTCCAGCGAACAGCTGCCAAGGCGCGCCACGACGCCCGTTTCAAATTGGGCGCTGACCGGGGCCTTTGGGTCCGGACTGGTGTAAACGGGCAGTAATTCGGCATCGACTAACACCGTTCGAACACCGGACAACAGGGCATAGTGCACCCATCCTCCGGCTCCGTCTCGGTCCTGTACCCTGCGCCAGTTTCCGTATTCTGCCGTTATCTGCAGTGGCATGCCGCGCCGTTTGAAAACCCAATCGATTCGGTGAGTCAGGGATGGGCCTCGGCGCACATTGCCCTCGGCGGCTTTCATCGAGACAAACCGTGGAAGGGGCAGATTGGTGACTTGGCCACGCTTGTCCTGCGCGCTAGCGGGCAGGGTGCCAAGCACGGTTAGGAAAACAGCGAATGCCGCCGAAACAAGGCGTTTTACGGGTAGAAAACCACTCACTTACTGTCTGCTCATGTGCTTGTTGATCTTGCTTCGAAAAAAGGTCGACTGAATGCCTATGGGGTTCTTGTGCCCCGCCTTATCCTGCGCCACGATGACATGGCGCGCGAAGGTTTGCAAAGCAGTGGGAGTGCAGAGGTGTCAAGAGAACGTCTGAGTGTTGTCGTTACGCGACGGTTGCCCGAGGCGGTTGAAACCCGGTTAAGCGAATTGTTCGATGTGCAGTTGCGCGACGATGACAACCCGATGACCCGCGAAGAACTGGTGGAGGCCGTGAAAACCGCCGATGTTCTGGTGCCAACCGTGACGGATACGATCGACGGTGGCCTATTGGGGCAGGCGGGTGAAAACCTGCGCTTGATCGCGAATTACGGGGCAGGGGTCGACAATATCGATGTCTCGACCGCGCGTCAGAGGGGCATTCTGGTGTCGAACACCCCGGGGGTTCTGACCGACGATACCGCTGATATGACCATGGCGCTGATTCTCGCTGTGACCCGCCGAATTCCCGAGGGTTTGTCTGTCATGCAAAAAGGCGATTGGACGGGGTGGGCGCCGAATGCCTTGTTGGGCGGGCGTATCGGCGGGCGGCGTTTGGGCGTTCTCGGCATGGGGCGTATCGGCCAGGCCGTGGCCCGCCGTGCCAGCGCATTTGGAATGCAAGTACATTACCACAACCGTCGCAGGCTTCGCCCGGAGATCGAACAAGAGATGGAAGCGACCTACTGGGAAAGCCTGGATCAGATGGTGGCGCGAATGGATGTGATTTCGGTCCATTGCCCGTCGACACCGTCTACCTTCCATTTGATGAATGCACGGCGGCTGAAATTGATGAAGCCGACAGCCGTTATCGTGAATACCTCAAGGGGTGAGGTGATCGACGAAAACGCTCTGACACGCCGGATACGCTCGGGCGAAATCGCCGGCGCGGGCCTGGATGTCTATGAGCATGGGACGGATGTGAACCCAAGATTGCGACAGTTACCAAACGTTGTTCTGCTGCCCCACATGGGGTCGGCCACGTTAGAGGGCCGGATCGAAATGGGCGAGAAAGTTATTATAAATATCAAGACTTTCGAAGACGGTCACCGCCCGCCGGATCAGGTGGTCCCCGCAATGCTTTGATCAGGTGTTTCCCGCGTTTTGATGCGGGCGGTGCCAATTTACACACGCATATTTTCAGGAGGATACGATGAAACGAAGTCTGATTTCGGGAGTGTTGCTGTCGGCGGTGGTGCTGGCAGGACCATTGACTGCTCAGGAGACGGCGGATGCCGTTGCGCCCGAAGGCGCGTCCGAGGGGCAGGTGCAAGGCCTGACCGAAGAGGTGATCGCTGCGCTTGAGGCCAAGATGGCAGGGCAGCCGGTCACATCTGAAAACTGGATGGTCGCTGCTGCGAATCCATTGGCGGTTGAAGCAGGCGCAAAGGTTTTGCGCGCTGGCGGGTCGGCGGCTGATGCAATGGTCGCCGTTCAGGTTGTGCTGGGGTTGGTCGAACCGCAATCGTCGGGCCTTGGTGGCGGTGCATTTTTGGTTTGGTATGACGCTGCATCGGGCAAGCTGACGACATTGGATGGGCGTGAAACGGCCCCGCTTGAGGCGAACCACAGGCTGTTCCATGACGAAAACGGCGAACCGCTGAAGTTCTTTGATGCAGTTGTCGGGGGATTGTCGGTGGGCACACCCGGGACACCGGCTTTGCTTGAAGAGGCACACCGGCGCTGGGGCCGCAGTCCGTGGCCAAGCCTGTTTACCGATGGCATCGCGTTGGCGGACGACGGTTTTCTGGTATCTCCGCGCCTTGCTGGCCTGGTCGAAAAGGATGCCGAACGCCTGTCGCGCTTTCCAGCAACCGCAGAATATTTCCTGCCCGACGGTAAGCCACTTGAGCAGGGGCAACGCCTGACCAACCCGGCATATGCTGAAACTCTGCGGATCTTGGCCGAGGAAGGCTCGGCCGATTTCTACGGTGGTGAGATTGCCGCTGGCATCGTCAGCACCGTACGCAACGCCGAAGGCAACCCGGGCGTTCTGTCGGGAATTGATCTGGCGCTGTATCAGGTGATCGAGCGTGAACCAGTGTGCGCAACCTATCGCGCCTATGAGGTCTGCGGCATGGGCCCGCCATCGTCAGGCGCGCTGACCGTCGGTCAGATTCTGGGCATGCTGGACGGTTATGATCTGGCTGAAATGGGCCCCGAAGACACCAATGCATGGCGCCTGATCGGTGATGCCTCTCGTCTGGCTTTCGCAGATCGCGGTCGCTATATGGCCGATCATGATTTTGTTCCCATGCCCACACAGGGCTTGGTTGATCCATCTTATCTGTCCGACCGTGGCGCTCTGTTAGGCGGAGAAGCCGCCCTGACAGAGGTCGCACCGGGTAACCCCGAGTTCGATCATGCGTCGAATTGGGCCAACGATGTCTCGATCGAGTTACCCTCAACCTCGCATATCTCGATCGTTGATCAGTACGGAAACGTCCTGTCGATGACGACGACGATTGAGAACGGGTTCGGTTCACGACTGATGACAAACGGGTTTCTGCTAAACAACGAATTGACGGACTTCTCGTTCAAAACGCACAGTGACGGTGTTCCAATTGCCAACCGGTTGGAGCCGGGCAAACGGCCACGTTCGTCGATGAGCCCGACAATTGTTATGCAGGACGGCGCGCCTGTTCTGGCCATCGGATCGCCGGGCGGCAGCCGTATCATCGGCTATGTTGCCAAGTCGATCATCGCCTGGGCGGATTGGGACATGGATGTGCAGCAGGCCTTGTCGCTACCGCACCTCGTCAACCGTTTTGGCACCTATGACGTGGAAGAAGGAACCGCGGCCGAAGGGTTCTCGGACGCGTTGATTGAGCTGGGTTTTGAAGTGAACCCGCGCGACCTGACATCGGGCCTACATGCGATTGAAATCGGGGATGTGCTGGTCGGCGGTGCCGATCCACGTCGTGAAGGTATTGCGCTGGGCGAATAGCCCGGCGTTTCAAAGGGGAAGACCATGGTGCAGGCAGTTGCTTTGCCGCGAAATGAAGTGGGGATCGAGGCAGCTGTCGGCATCCTGAAACAAAAGTTTGGTGACCGGTTGCAAACCGGTCAGGCAATCCGCGAACAACATGGTCACACGACCACCTGGATCGAAAACCAATCCCCGGATGCTGTGGTTTTTCCGCATTCCACGGAAGAGGTCTCCGAGATCGTCAAAACCTGCGCCACGCACAAGGTACCGGTGATTGCATTTGGTACGGGTACATCGTTGGAGGGTCACGTGAACGCCCCTGCTGGTGGTATCTCGGTTGACCTGACCCAGATGAATAAGGTGCTGGCTGTGAACCCGGGTGATCTGGATTGCGTCGTACAGCCGGGTGTGACGCGCGAAGACCTGAACACCCTTTTGCGGGATCAGGGCTTGTTCTTTCCGATTGACCCCGGCGCGAATGCGTCGTTGGGCGGAATGGCGGCGACGCGGGCGTCTGGGACCAATGCGGTTCGCTATGGCACGATGAAGGACAATGTCCTTAGTCTTGAGGCGGTCATGCCGGATGGGCAAATCATCCGAACCGGGCACCGGGCCAAGAAATCCTCGGCCGGTTATGACCTGACCCGACTGCTGATCGGGGCCGAAGGGACGTTGGGCATCATCACCGAGCTTACGTTGCGCCTGCAGGGCATCCCCGAGGCGATCACTTCTGCCCGTTGTTCATTTCCGTCGGTGGATGCGGCCTGTCAGGCCGTCATGATGACGATCCAATATGGTGTTCCAGTGGCGCGGATTGAGCTGCTGGATGAGATGTCGGTCCAGGCCGCCAACGCCTATTCCAGTCTTAGCCTGCCGGAAACGCCATTGCTCCTGCTCGAGTTCCACGGATCGGAGAACGGTGCGGTCGAACAGTCCGAAACCTTCAACCAGATCGCGGAAGAGTTCGGTGGCACCGATTTTGCGGCGACCTCAACGACTGAGGAACGCAATAAACTCTGGCAGGCCCGGCATGATATGTACTGGGCTTCCTTGCAACTGCGTCCGGGCGCGCGGGGAATTTCCACGGATGTCTGCGTCCCGATCTCGCGTTTGGCAGAGTGCGTCACAGCGACTCAGGACAAAGCGCGTGAGCTAGGACTTATGGCCCCAGTGGTTGGGCATGTCGGGGATGGCAACTTTCATTCCTTGCTGCTGATCGACATGGAAAACGCGGACGAAGTCAGCAAAGCTGACCAATTCGTCGGTTGGCTGAATGATTTGGCTATTTCGATGGAAGGCACGTGCACGGGCGAACATGGGATCGGGCAGGGCAAACAGCCCTATCTGGTCAAAGAGCTTGGACCAGCCGTCACGTATATGACTGCCATCAAAAAGGCACTGGACCCCGATAACATCATGAACCCCGGAAAGATCCTGTCGAACACATAGAAACGGCGCAACCTTGGGAATTCCGCCTCAAAGCCACAAGGGTGCCCAATTCTGCGGCTATCAATTGCGAAAATGAGCAGCAATTGAATTTGAGGTCATAATGGGCGCGCTAAGGTTCATTGGGTTTGCGTTGATAGTAGGTCTGGTCGTTGCGGGCTTAGATTATTTTCAACAGGACAAAAAATCTGACGGTACGCTTTCGCTTAGTGGATATGTTGAAACCATCTCGGCTCGGTTCGATCAAAGCCAAAAAGAGCGGGAAGTGAAACAAACGGCGCGAGAACGCCAAAAGCTATGGGATGCCGGTGCAAAGTCCTTTCTTCCGAACCCCCCAGAGGGTTGGACGCAATATGCCCTGACCGAGCCTGACACCAAGGCAGTTTCCAGAGTTCTTTCAGAGTTGCGGCCAGTGCCCCTTGTCAGTTCGATCAGCGGGCCAGCCGAATTGCTACAGCTCAACGCTGCCGGTAAAGACGGCGCGCTTCGAAAGCTGGATGAGACAGGCACTGTTTACGCAAAAGAAGGTGAACTGGTCTGGCTTGATATCACGCTCAAACCACAAGCGGCACGAAACACTTTGGCCGGATTGGCGCTGAGCGCGCAGGATGCGTTTCTGGATGGGATGAAAGCCGAGCAAGGGTATGCGGTGATTGACGGCGTCGCTTTCATCGAAACAACCGGAAATCTGCTGGATGATACCAAAAAGACCGCCCATCGTGCGTTCACAGGTCGTATCGGCTTTGATCAAGAGGTGGTTATCCGCCTTCATGCAGATGCCAGTGATGCGACGATCCGAGAGTTTCTTGGCCTCGTCGATTACGCAGGCCTGAACGCATTGCTGCCGCATCCGGCCCTGGTTGTCGGCAACGAAATCGAAGTTCCCCTGATCCGGCAGCCCGAAATAGCAGATGAAATGCACGAACTATACGAAACGATGCAGCTGGCTCAGCTCAAACTGGGTCAGGAAAAACTGGAAAATCTGGATGCGGCGGCTTTGGTGGCGAACACGTTAAGCAGTTCGGGCTTTAATTCCGAAGGCGTCATGGACATCACCAACGGCGAAGTCTTCGAAAACCAGGAGCTGTCGCAGCTATCGTACATTCGCACACAGAACATGCTGCTTGCCTCCGCGTTGAGCGAGGCGGAAACCGAAGTGGCCAGCACAGGCGGTATCGGCGGCTTCATTCAGGGATTGATGAGCAAAGTGTCCCACGCCAACGCCAACGCGGATGAACGCGAACCTCAGGTTGTCCCATCGGGTGAGGTCAAGGTCAGGAAGGGCGGTTTGGGTAAGTCATCCTGTGCAACGTTGGGCAGTAGCAAACGGTGCTCTGTCGGGGGCAACTGAAACCTTTCACATGAAAAATCGACGCTCTGCGCCATGCACGGGTCGTTTTCTTTATATCACTGGTCGGATGAATGTCGCGCCGGGGCATTCAAATGCGCCATATGGTGTCAACTGAATTCAAGGGGAGACGCCCGGTAATGAAAACCCAAGTCAAAGCACTGGTTGTTGGCGGCGGTGCCGTCGGCACTTCGATTGCATATCACCTGGCCAAGGCCGGCTGGGACGATGTGATGCTAGTCGAACGGGATGAGCTGACGTCAGGGTCCACATGGCACGCAGCAGGGCTGTTGCCGCTGTTCAACATGTCCTATGCGACGACACACATCCACAAGTACTCGGTCGACTTCTACAAGCAACTTGAAGAAGAGACCGGTCTGAACGCGGGTTTTGCTGTCGTTGGCAACCTGCGTATGGCGCAGACGCAAGAGCGTATGGACGAATACATGCTTTATGCGTCCACTGCAGAAACCTGCGATGTGGCTTACGAATGGCTTTCCCCGGACCAGATCAAGGAACGCTGGCCGCTGATCGAAACCTCGGACCTGAAGGGCGCGATCTATCACACCGAGGATGGCTATATTAACCCCGCCGACGTGACACAGGCGATGGCCAAAGGTGCCCGTCAACGCGGTGTCGATATTGTGCGCAAGATGCAGGCTGACGCCTTCCACTGGAATGGCACCCACTGGGAAGTCACCTGCACCAAGATGGTCGAGAAGGGCGGCAACCTCATCCCGTCAGATGAGCAGGTTGTTATCACCGCCGAGCACGTCGTGACCGCATCGGGCAACCATGCGCAACGTACCGCCAAGATGCTGGGCATCAAAATGCCCGCGATCCCGGTTGAGCATACCTTCATCGTCATGGACAAAGACCCCGAGCTGGTCAAATGGCGTGAAGCGGGCAATCCGGAACACCCCGTTGTCCGGGATGCCGACAACGAATCCTACGCACGTGAGGAACGCGGCGGCTGGATTCTGGGCATCTACGAACACGGCGCACCTGCACAGTTTGAACACGGCGTGCCGGACAGCTTCCGTGCCGATCTGTTCCCGCTGGATCTGGACCGGATTGCGGATCAGTACATGGCGATGGCCGAGCGCGTTCCTTCGTGTGCCGAATCCGGCCTGAAGGACGACTTCAACGGCCCGATCTGCTACACACCCGACGGCAATCCGCTGGTTGGGCCCGCTCCGGGCTTGCGCAACATGTGGCTGGCCGAGGGGTTCTCGTTCGGTATCACCGCCGCAGGCGGCACCGGCTATTATCTGGCGCAGATGATGGTCGACGGCGAAGCCGAGATCGACATGGCTTCGCTGGACCCCAAACGTTACTCGTCGAACTGGATGACCACCGAGTTTGCGGCACGCAAGAATGAAGAGTGCTATGAGCACGTCTATATCCTGCACCACCCCGATGAAGAACGTGCTGCCTGCCGCCCGCTGCGGACTGTTCCGGCCTATGACCGTCAGAAAGCGCGTGGCGCACAGTTTGGCTGGGTTAACGGCTGGGAGCGCCCGAACTACTTTGGTCCGCTGGATGCACCCGAAAACTTCGACCATGATGCCCGCTCGTTCCGCCGCGGTGGCTGGTGGCAGCATGCCGTTGACGAAGCAAAGGCGATCCGCGAAGGCGTTGGCCTGATCGACGCATCGGCCTTCACAAAGCATGTCGTCAAAGGCCCCGGTGCGACCCAGTTCCTGGATTGGTTCACCTGCAACAAGCTGCCCAAGGTCGGTCGTATCAACCTGACCTACGCGCTGACCTCGCACGGTACCACCCGCACCGAATACACCATCGTCCGTAACGGCGAGAACAACTACTATATCGTCTCTGCCGGGGCATGGACTGAGTACGACGCCGATTACCTGCGCAAGGCGGCCGAGGACAAGATGGAGGAGTTCGGTTACATCGAGATCCAGGATGTGACCACTCAGTGGGGCGTTTTTGCCATCGCCGGACCCAAGTCGCGGGACGTTCTGAAAGAGGTCATCAAAGACGCCGATCCGGAAACCGCACTGTCCAACAAGCGCTTCCCATGGCTGTCGGCCCGTCAGATCGAACTGGGCATGTGCCCGGTCAACGCGATCCGCGTAGCCTATACCGGTGAGCTGGGTTGGGAACTTCACCACCCGATTGAGATGCAGAACTACCTGTTCGACCTGCTGGAAAAAGCCGGTGAGAAGCATGGCATGAAGCTGGTCGGCGCACGCGCCCAGAACTGGCTGCGTCAGGAGAAGTCCTATCGCGCCTTCGGCACCGAACTGGGCCGCGACGCGACTCCGCTGGAAGCCGACTTGCCGCGCTTTGTCGATCTGTCCAAGGACTTCTATGGCAAGGCCAAGCTGGAAGAGACTGGCGTGCGCGTGAAATGCTGCACCCTGCTGATTGACGGACCGGAGGATGCCGATCCTTGGGGCCGTGAAGTGCTGTATACGCCGGAAGGTGAACGCGTCGGTCGTCTGACCTCGGGCGGTTATTCGGTGGCGTTCGAGAAGTCCATCGGCATGGGCTATGTGAAGCCCGATCTGGCGGTGGAAGGCACCAAGCTGAAGGTCAAGCTTCAGGACAAATTGTGGGATGCGGTCGTCACCTGCGACAGCCCCTATGATCCGAAAAACGAAACCATCCGCAAGGACGGTTGATCAAGCAAAGGCCCCGGAGATTTCCGGGGCCTTTCTTCATACAGATAGCTCGTCAAAGCACTCCAACGCCTTGGCGGCATACATCATCGACGGTCCTCCGCCCATTTGAATAGCCATGGCCAGAACGTCTGACACTTCTTCGCGGCTTGCTCCGGCATTGATCAGTGCTTCGGTGTGAAGCGTTATGCAAGGCTCGCATCGGGCCGCGATGGACATCCCCAACGCGATGAATTCCTTTGTCTTGTAATCCAGCGCGCCGCCTTCCTTGACGGATTTACCCAGTGCGCCGAAGGCTCGGGCCGTGTTTGGAATCGCGGAGTTAAGGTTGCGCAGGTTGTTCCGCGTATCCGAGAGTTTGTTTTGCCAGTTCATCTGTCAGGGTCCTTTAAACATATTCAATTATGAATATGAGGCGAGCCTCTGATGGGCCTTGATCTCGATCAGGTCACAGGTTTTTCCGCAATGAACGCAAGGTTGTTTGCTGGCATCTCAACGACTTCAACCAAGCGCAGTTGATCTCGGCGCAAAAGATCCAGGATATCAGCATCATCTTTGTATCCGATCTCAGGGTCTTGCTGGTTCAGCGCTGTGTGAAAGTTCTGATCTCCGGTACTGGTCAACTCGCCCGCACGCATGAAGGGACCGTAAAGGACAAGGCAGCCGCCGGGGTTCAGTGCCAAAGCAGATTCCGCCACCAGAACTTCAACCTCAGACCAGCTTATCAGATGCAGCAGGTTGATCAGGACGATCAGGTCCTGAGTGTCGTGATGAGCATGCCAACCAGATTGGATTGCATTCAGTTTGATCGCCGGGGCTATGTTTTGGACGCCCTCTGCATAAGCGTTGATTGATGCGCGCCGTTCTGTGTCAATCTCGCTGGGTTGCCAATTCAGACTGGGCAGTCGATTTGCAAAAGCCACAACGTGCTGCCCTGTACCACTGGCTAGTTCCAGTGCGCGACCGGACATGGGGGCGAACCGCGCCAGCAGATCACACAGCGCGTTGGCATTCCTGCTGGCAGCCGGAGCGATCATCTTTTGCCCTTCGGATACCGTCGCGACGCTGGCATTTGCAGGGAGTTTGCGTTTCGTCATCCACGTAACCTTTCCGGCTTTAGGGCGGAAATGCTGGCCGCCTCCAATTCTGAATGGGATCCAGTCGCCAAATCTGCCACCAGTTGCGATGCGGCCGGTGCCGTTTGAAAGCCATACCCGCCTTGGGCGGCCGACCAAATAAACGTAGGCTCAGCAGGGTCGGGGCCTAAGACCAGCGTACCATCCGGCGCAAAGCTGCGCAGCCCGGCCCAGTTTGCCTCGACCCGGATGACGGGCTCGGTCACCTTCTCTTCGTACCGCGCCAGCCCTTCGGCCAACACCATATCGTCCGCATAGGCATCATGGGGAAAGGTCGGATCAGCCTCGCAAGGTGAGACAATCAGCTTTCCGGCATCCGGTTTTGCATACCAGCCTTCGCCAGCGCCCAACATCAAAGGCCAACCCGTCACGTCATGACCGGCGGGGGCGGGAATACGGGCCACTGATCTTCGGCGCGGTTCTATGCCGATCGGTGCAACGCCGGCCATCATGGCGATCTCATCCACCCACGCGCCTGCGGCATTTACAAGGGCTCTGGCCTCGAAAGTTTCTGCCGCCTCAACAAACCAGTGCCCGGATTTGGTGATGCTTTTGACCTTTTGGCGGGTCAGAACCAAGCCACCGTTGGCCCGGATCACACGTGCGAAATCTTGCATCATCCGGTCGGTATCAATGTCAAAGGCAACGCTGCTGGCGGCGGCAAATCCAACAGTCTGAGGGTTAAGTATCGGAACCCGCGAAATGGCCTCCTCAACCGAGATTTCTGACAGACGAAGGTCAGCCTGATCCTGAATAAACTCATCTCGTTGATCATGCCCGGCGATCAGCATCAACCCGCGTGGCGACAGATAGTCGTTCGATCTCAGATAGGCTTCGCTCGCTGCATTCAGTGTCTTCACGGAAGGCGGTCCATAGCCCTTTTCGAACAACGCCGCCGACCGGCCAGAGGTGTGATATCCCAGCGCGTCTTCGCCTTCGAGCACGACGACATGCCCCCGTTCGGACAGACGCGCGCCCGCGCTTAATCCGGCGATGCCGCCACCGATGACCAGGAAATCGATCATGTCAGAAACTCCGCCCTGGGATCACCCCAAAACGGGTGGATTTGAGATTTACTTTTGTTCATGCGCAAAGCTTCGCATGCGTAACACTATTGGAAAAGAGGCGTAATTTCCGCAATGTAAACTTGAACCAAAGAGACTGGCCTGTTTTTAGTGCGGTCAACATCGGAATCGGAGATAGACGTGACACCGGCAGAGATACATTCAATGGCCACGGGGCATATCCCCTCATACGTCACGCAGGCAGACGGCAGTGACTTTTTGCTGACCTTCATGTTTGTTTTTACCGTTTTGGTGATCGTTCTGATCGGGGTTGGCTACTTTACACTGCACTCCATCCCGGAAAAAATCGCGCATGAATCCAACCACCCGCAGTTTCAGCTTGTAGGGATACTGGCGCTGTTGGCACTGTTTACCCACAATGGTTTGTTCTGGGTGGCCGCCATTCTGGTGGCCGGGTTCCAGTTCCCGGATGTCGCCGCCCCCTTGCGCGCCATTGCTGACGCGATCCGATCCTTGGGCAATCAAGGTAACGACGTTCCCGCCCCCGCGGCCCCATCGCAACCTACCGCGCAGCAGGAGCAGTAAGAGATGCTTGAAACACTGATGTGCGCGCTGGTCACCGTGTTGCCTGATTACCTGTTTCGTCGTTACGTACAGGGCAAACGCATAGGCCATGAAATCACATTGTTCACCATGTGGTATGAACTGCGCTGGGGCCTGACCACCTGTGCCATTCTTGCGCTGACGGTGATAACCACGCTGTTCTATTTCCACCCCGCAAGTAAAACAGCGGCGTCCTATTTCCGCACGGTTACGATCCTTCCACAGCTCGGCGGTCGCGTGTCCGAGGTCTATGTCACTAATAACCAGCAGGTCACTGCCGGTCAGCCGATTTTCCGGATCGAAGATTTCACTCAAACCGCACAGGTTGAGGCCGCGCATGCGCAGATCGCGCAGGTTCAGGCATCACTGAAAGTGGCAGAAACCGATCTCGCCGAGGCCGACGCAGGCATAGCAGGCGCACGTGCTGCATTGGATCAGTCACTTGAAGATCTTGAGCGTAACACGACATTGCGGGACGAAGGCTCCAGCGCTGTGCGATTGGCCGAGATCGACCGGTTGGAAAACCTTGTTGCCGAGCGTGAGGCGCAGCTGACCGCATCGCAATCCCGCCGTGCCGCCGTGGTGCAGCAGATCGAGGAACTGATCCCCGCCCAACTGGCCAGCGCCAACGCCCAGTTGGACGCCGCGCTGACCGAGCTGGACAAAACAGTGGTAAGCGCAGGTGTGACCGGTCGGGTTGAACAATTCGGTCTTCAGGTGGGCGACTATGTCAGCCCCTTGCTGCGTCCAGCGGGCATTCTGGTTCCGTCAAGTTCAGGCCATAACCGGTTCCAGGCCGCCTTCAACCAGATGGCCGCTCAGGTTATCAAACCGGGCATGATTGGAGAGCTGGGCTGCATGACCAAGCCGTTCACCGTGATCCCGATGGTTGTGGTTGAGGTGCAGGATGTCATCCCGTCCGGCCAGATACGTCCATCAGATGAGCTGCGCGATGTACAGGCCAACAAGGTGCCCGGCTCAATTTTGGTCTATATGGAACCATTGTACAAAGGTATGGCGGACGATATTCCTCCGGGCAGCAATTGCCTGGCGAATGTCTACACCGACAACCACGAACGGCTGGAACATGAAGACCTGGGATTCTGGCACGCCGCTGCCTTGCATGTGATTGACACGATCGGTGTTGTCCACGCGGCGGGCTTGCGCCTGCGTCTGATCCTGATGCCGGTGAATACGCTGGTGCTGACCGGACATTGAATTTGACACAATGAATTTGTTGCCGCTTCGGGGGGTCGATCGCCTTTTGAGTTGACGCTGGGGCAAAAGGGGATCGAAACGCCCGTAGGCTTGATTGCCCGCGAACGCAGGCTTTCGAGGTGCCGGGAAAGAATGCCTCAGAACCGTCGTTCGCGGCGTTTGCAGCAATGCGCAGAACCCGTACTTTGAAAAGTTCAAAGGACGGTCCAAACCCGCCATCCAACGACCAACTTCGACTCGGCGGTGCGGTCCTTCAGGCCGGGCTTTCGCTGCAATCATAAAATCGGATGCCCGGCAATCTAAAAGTCTGCAGAGACTGTGTCCTTCATGGAATCTGAACTCCAAAACAGTGATACAAGCGATCACTTGATATTCTGGTTAGCACCGCCGTTGGGACATTTAGCCTGAGGCTTCGTGCTGGGCAAATGCATCCGAAAATTCAGGATGCCAGCGGGACAGGGCCGGGCGATTGTTTGTGATGTCTCCCAAGGCCCACTCTATGCGTTTGATGTCGCGCTCCGCAGAGACATCGTTATCCGGACAAAGGATGTAAAAATCTCCGGCAGACATGCGCTGCACAAGATATTCGACCGCCTGTTCGCTGGTCCAGGCGCTATCAGGCTTCTCGGGCATGAACCGTTGTATCATACCGGTATAGGTGAATCCCGGCACGAAGAGATGCGCAGAGATGGGTGCATCTGCTTCACGCAGGTCATGGGTCAGCATCTCTGTCATCACCTTAACCGCAGCTTTGCTGACATTGTATGCCGGGTTACCGGGTGGTGTGGTGATCCCCTGCTTTGAGCCGGTGTTGATGACGACAGCAGGGTGGTTTGCCGCTATCATCCGCGGCAGGAAGGCATGGGTGCCGTTCATGACGCCAAAAAGGTTCACCTCCAGCAGTTTGCGCCAGTTTTCCGAATTTTCCCAACTGCCGGTGGGAATTGCGATCCCGGCATTGTTCATCAGGACCGCAACCTCACCAAGCGCAAATACCTGATCTGCCAAATCGCGCACGGCGGTGGCGTCGCTAACATCAGTTGGTATCGCCGTCACGCTGACAGATGCACGTGATATCGCATTCAGGTCCGCAGCAGCGGTTTCCAGCGCCTCGCCGGGTAGATCAACGAGCACAACGCCCAAACCATCTTCCATAAACTTCTGTGCTGCTGCCTTTCCGACACCGCTTGCGGCACCGGTAACAACGGCCAAACCACCTTGTTCAATTGCTCTTCTATACATCATCTGAGCCTCCTGTTGTGCTTGGCGCGGTTACGGTGCCATCAAGTCCTTAATGCCGTCTATGAACATCGTATCGTCCTGGGCCTTTCGTCTATCGAGAAGCATTTCAGCATCCGGGCCAGCTCGGAAACGCAGGCGATTTCCCGTTTCATTGGCTGCTTTCCAAATCACGTCGGCCACGGCTTCGGGTGCGGACGGCTTTGACGCCAGTTTACCAAACAGGCGATCCATGGCTTCGGCCGTCGGCGTATAGTCCTTAAGGCTGTCGTCCATAGCAAAATCAAACGAACTGCCTCCGAAGTTTGTATTGATCATGCCCGGTTCGACAATACGAACACAGATGCCGAGCGGCTCAAGCTCGTAGTGAAGCGCTTCGGACAAGCCTTCGACGGCGAACTTTGTGCCATGATAAAGTGTGCCAAGCGGGAACGCGATCTGCCCCCCGATGGATGAGATATTGATAATAGTGCCTGCGCGGATTGCGCGCATATGAGGCAAAACGGCTTTTGTGACTTCCAAAAGGCCGATTACATTGGTGTCGAACTGCCGCCGGATGCGATCCATCGGGAACGCCTCAAGCGGGCCGTAGGCACCGTAGCCCGCGTTGTTGAGAAGGACATCGATCTTACCGAAACGGTCAATGCTTTCTGCAACAGATGCAGCAATTGACCCCGCATCTGTCACGTCGAGGCGTGTCAGGTGAACATTGTCGAGCTTGCCAAGTTCGGCGCTGCCAGAAGGATCGCGCATTGTGGCGACAACATTCCAACCGTTTGCCTGAAATTGCCTGGCTGTTGCCGCCCCGATGCCAGACGAGGCACCGGTGATCAGAATTGTATTCATGTCATAGCCCTTTTCGACCTGATCGAAACACAATACTTAAAAAGAACGCGTTAATCTTTCTGAATTGTCCATATTTCTTGCACGATCCTCCAGAATTTTTGGTTTTTAGATATAACTGAATATCCGACTGTGGTATCCGTCGCCACATGGCACAGGCAACGAACATGACCAGTCAGACGTTATTGTCACATGTGGGCTCAATCCTGGACGCTGCTGGCGTGAAGCGGGGCGCAATTCACGATGAGCACACCAACACACACTTGTTGCGGCATGAAGTGACAACCAATCTGGATGCAACAGTCTATCGCCCGCTTTTTTGCCTGATCCTGCAAGGCGCGAAGGAAGTTGGAACCAGTGCTAAATTGCTTAAAGTGCGCGCCGGTCAGTCCCTGATCGTGAGCCATGCCTTGCCGGTTGTTTCCCGGATTACGGAGGCATCGCCTGATCGGCCTTATATCGCGCTGGTCTTCCCGCTAGACCTTGATCTGCTGCGGTCTTTGGCACCCGCCGTGATGCCAACCTTTGATAAAGCTGCATCAGACCCGTTTTCCATTTTCCGACGCGACATGGATGAAGGCTTGGAAGATGCGCTGTTGCGATACTTTGTGCAGTGCAAAGCAAAGAACACGCGTCATTTGTTGGCCCCGATCACGGCCCGCGAGATCCATGCCCGACTATTAATCGGACGTCACGCTGATGTCCTTCTAAGGCTTCTTTGGCACGACAGCGCAGCCAGTCGTATTAACGAGGCGACCCGTGAAATTCAAAGCAACTTGTCGGAGACAATTGTAGTCGGCGATCTGGCACAGCGTATCGGCATGAGTAGCTCAGCTTTTTTCGAACAGTTCAAGGCAATAACCGGGACGTCACCTTTGCAATACCAGAAAGACTTGCGTTTGCTTCGGGCGCGGGATGCGCTTCGGACGACAAAGGCGAAAGTATCAGAGATTGCATTGCGGGTTGGGTATGAAAGTTCGGCGCAGTTTTCCCGGGAATACTCTCGCAAATTCGGCAAATCGCCGCGACAGGACCGCAACATAGCACCTGTCGAGTAAACGCAAAATATTGCAGACCCGGCCCCACGCTGACATCCGGCAGCCAACCGAAGCGCAGAGGGCGCAACCCGCTTTTTGGACATTCGCATCTGGTACAAAATCGCGGCGTCAGCGAATTCACGATTTACGGCCGAAGCGGTCAATGGTTGACACAATTCTGGCGGAAAGATTTGTACAAACTCAAAGCAGTTTGAGACAGGCTGCGAGATTGAGGGAAGCCGTAATGCACAGGTTAGTGTTTGTGTTCGTAATGATGGTTTGCGCTTCATCATCTTCGACGCAATCAGTGGTAGGGTCTTTCGAAAAAGAGGGAGTGAGTATCTCTCTTCTATTCGATGGTCGCTGAGGCGTCGTTGATGAGGGTGAAATTGAATGCGGAGACATGCCACACCTTTACGTTTGCATTGAGCAAGCAACGAACTTCTCGGAAGTAGAAAAACTTGCGCCAATAGACGTTGACCTAAGAGGACATGCATTTGCAGATGCGGGTGTCTTTGCCGGACGAACTTGGGGAGCAAGCTCGGGCAACCATATTGAAATTGCAAGAAGGTTTGCCGGGGAATTGTCTTCAGGATACAAAGTTCCAACTGACCACGTTAGACTACTTTCCACTGAAACTGGCACCGTTGGAAACTCTCCTTTTTTTCGTTTCGAATTTCTCAGCGATTTGGAAAATGGCCCGCTTTGGTCAACCATAACGCGGATCAAAAATGGAAGACGAACCGTGGACATTGGTACCCATGTTTTCGGTGAGATTTGGACAATAAGCCCTGAGATGCTCGCCGTTCGTAAGGATTTTCACAAACGTCTGATAAAGAACTTACCACAAGGTTGGGTGAATGAGTGAAGCGCTATCAAAACGTAAACTATGTCCCGAAATCATTGATATGAGGTGACAGATCTGCGGGTTTAGAATTGGCAGCACTGGGCTCGTTGCTGCCAATCGGTGGTGCAGCGATAGCTCTCTATTTTTAGGTATCATGCCGTTGTTCCCGGCCCCATCCTGCCGTTCTTGCCTTGTGCAACATGTTCGGAACAGGAATGCCCAACTCGCGAAAATCAAATTATCCTGACCGCAGCCGTAGATCTCTGCCCGATCTAGAACGGCCCCGAAAGCCTAAGAAAAATCTTATCTTCATCCGTTTGGCTTCCAACCGGCTCGTTTCATAGCGTCGCCAAGTTCTTCACCGTATTTTGGATTTTCGAACAATCTTTGAAACAATAGATCCACGCGACTGTCGGGCCACTCACGTGAGAGTTTTTCCGAAAGGGATTTAGCTTTGCTTTCGTTCCCCAACATCTGATGTGCCGCCATCAGGTAAGCAACAGAAACCGGGCCGACAGGTCCGCCTTTTTCAGTCACCTGTTCAAAGGCAGAAACTGCGCCTTCGAAATCCTTCAGATGGAATTTTGCAGACCCCATGGCGTTTTGAAACACATAACCCCGGTCCAGAACGACTTGCGACAGCGTCTCTTCACTGATTTCTACAACTTGTTCGAACGAACCCGAATAGAGCAGGATCAACGACACGAATTCTAACACATGTACGTCGTTTGGTGCCAACCGCCGTGCTCTGTGGGAAAACTCCACAGCTTCTGGCCAGTTTCCTTTGGTAAACTCAACCCAGGCCTTTGCGGATTGGCTCCACCCCGATTCAGGTGCCAGTTCAATCGCTCTGCTGGCCTGCGTGTCAGCATAACTCAACATGTCACGGGACAGATCGGTATCTGAAGTTAACAAGGAAATAGTTGATGCAACCTGGGCGGCCCCTGCATGACCTCCAAAATAGCTGTTGTCGCTTTCGATTGCTGCTTTGAATATGGTCAGGGCCGCATTCAGCCTCGCGAGTTCCAGCGCCGGAAAGATCAGATCGCGACCCGAATTGGCCAGATTTACAGCCTGGAGCCGCATCGGCGAAGCATCGAAAATGGCACCGCGCTCATCGCGGCTCAGGCCGTCGATTGGCAAACTGGCCGGAACCTTTTCCTTCGTCGACACCAAGGCGAATACGGTCGCAAAGCAGACAAGTACGAAAATCCCCGCAATCCCGATGAAAAGGCGAGGCCAAGTACGCGACTTTTTTTGGCGTTCACGTAACTCGGTCTGAGACCTCTCGAGCGGCCTGATCGATATCTGCGGTGCATACCCGCCCTTCGGCAAATCGAAAACGGTGCCCTCGTCACGGCCATCTTCGGCATAATATTCGGCCAGCTTGCGACGCAGGCGACCAGCGTCCACCCGCACCACGTTTTCGCGACGCGCCATCTCGGCCACTGTCCCACCATAGACATCCATGGCGATGGTCTTGGCGCGAATTTCATCGGCCCGGCCGTCGAGCGATTCTTCGACCACATACACAAGAAAGTCCTGCAATCGCTGTGAACCCGCGAAAGTCGAGGATCTGACAAGCCGCTGGAGTGCGGCCCTCACATCCTCAGTTTCAGGCGCAGCACCCTCATTCAGAGGAGGTGACTTATCTCTGAATACTTCCATATTTTCAGCGAGTTACATCCATGATTACACCGTATTATGCCCCGATATACCTATTGTTAAAAGTGAATTCGTCCAACGCTCCGGTATATCTTCTGATCCATCGAACGAGACATCGAAATTGAAAGGCCTCGAACTTGATACCCTGTTTCCCGACCACCAGGCCGCAATTGCGGACTTACGGCGCGCGGACACGGTGTTCGATGAGATCTGCCGGGACTACCAGCTTCTCAGCGACGAGTATCTCTCCATGAATGCTGAGCCGGGAAGCCAATCGCACCAGATTGAATGCGACATCCGCGAGACCCTGGATGGCCTTAGGGACGAAATCGCCCAGTCGCTGCGGCGCGCAGGAAAGATGTAATTCGAAAATGGGGAAGGGATACTGATGAGATCAATATGGAAACATGCCTCGGCCATGGTGCTGATGGCTGGCGCGAGCTTTGCTCAGGATGCGCCCATCATTCATGACGGAGAGTTCCAGTTTCTCCGCGCACAATTTGGCGAACAATGGGACGCCCAGGATACGGAAATCGACGCAAAGCTTTCCGAGATCCGTGGCGCCAATGGCGGCAAGCCACCCAATATTCTCTACATTCTGATCGACGATGTCAGTTTTGGTCAGATGGGCAATCGGACGATGAACTATGTCACCGGTTTCGATACGCCCAACATCAACGATTTTGCCACCGAAGGCATGTCCTTGATGAGGATGTATACCGAGCCATCCTGCACACCAACACGAACAGCGATGTTAACCGGTCGTCACCCGGCGCGCGCGGGTGTGGAAGAGGTCAAGGTTGCACTGGTCGGTGAAGGTCTTGCGGCTGAAGAAGTCACGATTGCCGAAATCCTGAAGGAAGAAGGGTACAACACCGCCCATGTCGGGAAATGGCATCAGGGCGATATTGAACAATCCTACCCGCACAATCAGGGATTTGACTGGGCGGCCTTTCCCTTGCACCAGCAAGTTCAACTGAGTTTGATGATACGGGACGCAATGGTCGCCAACAACATGCTTGGCTACCATGCGTCGGGGCAGTCCAACCAGTTTCAATTGGACCAGCGGTTCAAACCCTACGGTCTGGTAACTGGCGTTGAAGGTGAAGCTGGTGGTCTTGCCCGCGAAGTCGATATGGCACCGGGCGAGGAATGGACGCAGGCGAAATACGAGGAAATGAACCTGCGCTATCAGCGTCAGGCATTGGAGCAGCTGGAGAAGCTGGCGTCTCAGGACGACCCGTTTTTCATGCAGTACTGGCCGCTCTACCCGCTGAACTTTGCCTACCCTGATGAGGCCGTTTCCCGCAATGGCGGCTTCCATGCCGACAAGTTGCAGATCCTGGACGGTTGGATCGGCGAGGTGCTGGCCAAGCTCGATGAAACCGGCAAGGCAGACAATACCATCGTCATGATCATGGCTGACAATGGCTTGATGTATCACTACGAGGGGACATCTGGCCTGAACCAGCTGATTTATCGCGGCGGCAAAACCCAGCACCTGGAAGGCGGCGTGCGTACCGATGCCTTCATCCGGTGGCCTGGCGCAATCGAACCCGGCAGCGCGGCGGGTGACATCGTGCATGTCTCAGACCTGTTCACCACTTTTGCCCGGATCGCAGGGGCAACCGACCGCATTCCGCGCGACCGTGTAATTGACGGGATCGACCAGACCGCGCTGCTGCTTGAAGGCGAAGGCAACTCGCGCCGCGACTACGTGTATGTGTACGAAGGACCGGTCTTGCGCTCGGTGGTCAAACAGGAATTCAAGATGCATCTGCCTGCTCCCGGCCAGCCGGGCGCAGCAGCTCCTGTGTTCAATGTCTACCGGGATCCACGCGAGGAACATCCCCTTATCGGGTACTCTCTATGGTCTGGGGCGTCTTTTCAGGACATGGTCAAGCGCCATCAGAAAACCATTGCCAAACACCCGCATCTGCCGCTTGGAAAGGGCGTTCCCTATGAAGGAATCGAGAACCTTCGCCCTGAAAGTGAACTAACCAGGGAAGTCTTTTCCAGCTGGCAATAACGAACTTGGGGCGGTGGTGGCAAAGCCACCGTCTCATCAATCGCACGAGAACTCTTAAGGCACATGATGGCCAGCCATTTTTTCATTCATTCTATCCTGACGTCCGCGTTGCTGATGGCGGGTAGCGCTGCCGGAGCAGAGGAAAACGCGTCAAACCCATTGGCTGCAGTCAATAACACGGACATTCGCTATCAATATTTTGATCTGGAAGGCGGGGCAGACCGTCAGGATGCGTTCATCGACGGCGCATATATGCTGCGCCCCGACCTGAAGCTGAAATACGAGCTGCACTACAACTCTACGAATGCGACCGGGGACAGGTTCAACGGGTTTGAAAAGACCAGTTTCAAGCTGATCTACTTCCCTTCACAGAAACCGCTGAATGACACCTGGGCCGTCAAATCCGCACTTGGGCTGGAGTGGATCCTTGATTTTGGCGACCCCGATGAAGGTATCGGCACTGGATCTGATCAGATCGCCCCGTTTGGCGGTTTCGCCTTTGCAAACAATAACACCGGATTGACGCTGATCCCTCTGGTCCAGCATTTCGCGTCGTACAAGGGACCGACCGATGTCAGCCAAACTGCAATGCGCCTGATTGCGCTTCAACCGTTTGGCGATGGGTATTGGGCCAAAGCAGATATCAAAGCGCCCTATGATTGGGAAAACGACACCTGGCCCGCGACCGCTGAGCTTCAGATTGGCAAAAATCTTGGCCCCGGAATTGCCCTTTATGCAGATGTGCTGATCGGGATCGGCGCTGATCGCCCTTACGACCAGGGCGCCGGAATTGGTCTCAGATTCAACTACTAAGTTTCATGAACCCCAAGGACAAACCTATGTCTCACCTCTCACCACTCGGCGCAATGACGCTTGCGACAGGCCTTCTAACTCTACCGACACTTGCCTGTGCTCAATCTCTGCCTGTGCTGGATCAGGACGAAACTGGCTGGCGTCGTGGTGCCGTGTTCTATCTGTTCACACCCTTAAGAACCACAGGGACATCGACTGTGGCTGGACAATCCGCTGACCTGGACCTGAATCTCGGTGACGTGCTGGACGTGCTCGATTTTGCAGCGGCCGGTCGGTATGAGGCATGGAATGGGGATTTGGGAATAATCGTCGACGCGAACTATGTTGGCATCGAACAGGATACCTCGCTGCCTGGCCCAATGGGGGCCGATCTCAATGTCGATGTGCGTCAAAAATGGTTTGGTATTCTAGGAGCTTACCGCATTGTAGATTCTGTATACGTTGCCGATGGTCTGCGCTATACGATCGATCTCCAAGGTGGCGTTAGATACAACTCCATTCGTCAGGAAATCGACGTAACCACACCGGGTCCGGGAAATCCGCCCGTTTTGGGTGGTGATCAGAATTGGATCGAGCCCGTAATCGGCGCGCGCGGTATGTGGCGTCAGAATGAGCAATGGACCGGGATTGCTTCTTTGGAGCTTGGCGGTTTCGGCGCCAGTGGGAATGACCTTTAGATCGGTGTGAATATCGGATTCGATTACCAACCCTGGGAGAAAACGGCACTCACATTTGGATACCGCTATTTCAGTGTCGACTACAGCGACACGCTAAGTTCCGGTGAATTCGCATATGACGTCGACCAACATGGCCCATACTTTGGCATTATATACTTCTTCTAGGTGTATGGGTGCTGCTCGTCAGCCCACCAAAGGTAGGTTGGCTGTTCGGTGATCACGACTAAAAAACATTATCCAGCCAGAACATTGGCCAAGCGTTCAACCAACGCTCGTTGTACAACTGCAAACCTCGGCGTGTTTGCTATCTCGTCCAACGTCGCGACCCAGAGCGGAACCTCGAATTCGGGGATCACGTCATGCGACCTGTGAAGTCGAGGATCCGCGTCGCCAAAAAATGAAGGCAAGATCGTTTTGCCGACTCCCGAAGCGGCCATCTGCTGTAGCACCAAAAAGCTATCTGCACCGTTGGTCATTTCGTCGGCACCGACATTCTCCTCCAGCCATTTGGCAGGAAGTGAACGGCCTAACGACCCATCAAGCCTCATCCATTTGCGATTGGGAGAGCCGTCGTCAAAGACTCCGAACGACAGTGTTCCTGCATGCTGCCCAATTAACCCTTCACCCAGCTTTACCGATGGGCGCACTGCGATGTCTGCGCTCAACCGGGATAAATCATGGTGACTATTTCCGCTTAGCAAAGTCAGTTTCAGGCCGGGGTAAAGCCGTGAGATCTCGTTTAGTATTGTTGGGAGAACAATCTGACAAAGACTATCTGTGGAAGTAATGCGAACGTGGCCCACAGGGGATCGATTTGCGCCCACAATAGCCCGCTCCACCGAAAGTACCGCGTCTTCGACACTTTCCATAGCCGATAAGATAGTACCGGCTTCAGGGAGAACGGAATATCCTGATGGGCCCTTCTGAAAAACCATGCAGCCATTTTGCTCTTCGAATGCAGCAACTCTGCGAAGGACCGTGGCATGCGTGACACCCAATGCCGCGGCAGCTGCATTCAATGAACCGTGTTTACTAACGGCAAGCGCGTAGCGAATGTTATCCCAATTCTCGTTGTTCATAATTTAACAAGTGACGACGAATAACAAACAATTACAATAAATTTCGTTCAAGCTAACATTCGGCTTATTGAACAGGGAGACACATCATGATGAAGAAGTTCTCAATCTTCGCGGCAGGTCTATTGTCAGTTGCCGCTATTGGCGCAGCCATCGCCCATGAAAGCGAAAACCCGGCTGTGAAAGCTCGGACCTCAATCATGCAGCTCTATGCATTCAATCTTGGTACGCTTGGCGGCATGGCCAAAGGAGAGACAGAATACGATGCGGAGGCGGCAACACGGGCCGCGAATAACCTGGTCGTTCTGACGCAGATTGATCAATCTGCAATGTGGCCGGCTGGATCAGATAACGTATCTGACCCTTCCACACGTGCTCTGCCCGCAATCTGGGAAAACTTCCCGGACGTAGCTGCTAAGGGGCAGGCCATGGCTGACGCCGCTGTTGCGATGCAGGCTGCGGCAGGGCAAGATGTTGATGCCCTGAAGGGGGCAATGGGTAATCTGGGTGGAGCTTGCTCGGCATGTCACAAAGCTTACAGAGCACCGAAAGACTGACTGGTATATAGCTGTGCGGCGGCTTTTCCTCTTCGCTGCTGTCTCTGCATTTTTGGTCGGATTGGCTGGGTTGGTTCTGACCCGGCCAAAAAGCGTCGACCAGGCTATTCTGCATGGGGTCTTTTCTGATCTTTCGAGAGGCGAGATCGTTTTCTATGCAGCTGGATGTGCCTCTTGCCACTCTGCACCGGACGCCGTTGGGGAGGAAAAGCTTATTCTCGCTGGCGGTCGTCGGTTCGAGACGGATTTTGGCACCTTCATTGCCCCAAATATATCCAGTGATCCGGCAGCCGGTATTGGTTCGTGGTCCACGTTGGAATTGGCCAATGCCCTGATCCATGGAACCGGACCCAAAGGGCAACACTATTACCCGGCGTTTCCATATACGACCTACGCCAACATGACCGCAGAGGATATTGTATCGCTCCATGCATTCCTCGGCACGCTTCCTGCGGCCGCGACCGAAAGTAAAGCGCATGAGGTTGGTTTCCCCTTTAGCGTTAGGCGGGGTTTGGGAGGGTGGAAGCTGTTGTTCATGGCGCCAGGTTGGGTGGTAGAAGGCGATTTGACCGACCAACAAATCCGAGGCCGATATTTGGTGGAAGCGCTTGGGCACTGTGCTGAATGCCATACGCCACGAAACGGTTTGGGTGGTTTGAAACGGGATCTTTGGCTGACAGGTGCGCCAAATCCCAATGGCAAAGGGCGCATACCAGGCCTGACATCTGACCAGCTTGATTGGTCCGAGGCTGACATTGCAGAGTATTTGAAATCTGGCTTCACTCCGGATTATGACAGCGCTGGCGGCGAGATGGTTGAGGTGATCGAGAATACATCTCAGCTCACAGATGACGACCGTTTGGCAATTGCGGCCTATCTCAAAGTCGTTCCCGGACAATCGACTGAGCTTCTATCAGAGTAACAGCCGTTTGATGGGTGTCGCCAAGTTGCTGAATGATCGTCGTGCATGCCGCTATGTCGCTGGATCATGTGGCCATTACCGCGGAAAAGCGTTTTTGCATTCTAAAGACTTCAAAGAGCACATTGTCTTCGGATTGAATTTCAACGCTTTCAAGCGTGTCAAACCCGCAGGAAAGATAGAGAAGCCTGCCAATCGGCGTTGCGAGCAGTTCGAGTTCAAAATGACCCGAGAGCCGGGCAGAAACTTCGCAAACAGCCAGTATTGTACGGCCCAAGCCCAGCCGCGCGTATTCAGGGTCAATGTACATGGCGCGAATTCGCGCGGGTCCCGATGGATCGGGGCAGGTGGTTTGGTCAGTCGGCTGATGAATCATAGCCATGCGTCTGCTCCATCCACCAGATGCTCGGACAACGCCGTCCAGCTCAGCCACAAAATATGTACCGTCGGTTATCAGCCAAGGGTCGAAGGGCGTAAAAGCGAAGCAACTTGCTCGCTGCTCAGCGCTTAGAAACGGTCCCAAGAGATCGTGTGTGGCGGAAGTTGCGAGTTTGTCGAGTGCTGGCAAATCTGCCTCGGTCGCCGGGCGTATTGTGGGCACAACCAAACCAACTCGCAAGTCACCTGAACTAGCGTATTGCAACGGTTTTGATTCCATCTGCTGCAAAGACAACTTCTCGATAAGTTCCGGTTGCGTCACCATCTGGCGTAAACTCCACGGAACTCGCGCCGACGTAGTTAATTTCGCCGCCTTCTGACAAAATCTTCAAACCCGTCGCGATTTCGCTATGACCGATTTCTACACCTGGTGCATTTGCAACGCGCATCAAAGCACTTGAAAGAGAGGTATCTTCGGAATGATGCGCCGCCTGAAAGGCAAAGGCCAAGAGGGCAGCCGCATCGTAGGCCTCGGCGCGGTACGGTGCTTGCCCTGGAATCCCGTTTTCCAAAAGCATGGCATCAAATGCAACGGCATCTTCGCCTTCAGCTCCGGGCAGAGTCCCGATTGAGCCGACCAAGGCATCGCCGAAGGTGTCTATCAGTGAGGCCGCCACCATTCCATCAGGAAAGACGAATTGGTTAAATGCACCCAAATCAAGTGCTGAGCGCACGATTGCCTGTCCGCCCTGATCCGCATAACCCGCCACAAGCAGAACTTCGGCTCCGCTCGCAGCAAGTGTTGCAACTTCGGCCGAATAGTCTCCGGTTCCATCAACATGAGGTACCTCCACCAGTACTTCGCCGCCTTTCTTGGTAAAGGCCTTGAAAAACGAAACCGCCAGACCCTTGCCATAGTCGTTCGCAGTATAGGTTACCGCGATCGATCGAATCCCTTTGGCAATCAGAACATCGGCAAGTACTTCCCCCTGACGCGTGTCAGATGGTGCTGTGCGGAAAAATAACCCATTATCTCTGAGCGTTGTGAGGTTAGGTGACGTGGCTGTGGGCGAGATCGATAGGATGCCATTCGGAACAATGACGCCACTGGCTACAGCAGCCGCGACCCCTGAACAATCAGCGCCGATCAGAGCGTCAATTCGGTCTGCAGTTACCAGCCGCTCGGCTGCGGCAACCGCGCGAGATGCATCCACACAGGTGCTGTCCGCGCGAATGGTTTCAATTTGACGTCCGTCCAGAAACAGCCCTGTCTTGTTGGCTTTTTCCAACGCCAGTTCAGCGGATGCAGCGATTTCCGGTGCCATGGAATCGATTGGCCCGGTGAAACCAAACAGCAACCCAATCCGAACAGGTTTCTCCGATGCGGCAGCCGTGCTTACACAGAATGCAAGCAACGCAGTCGTTGAAGTCAATCTGAACATTGTGTGTCTCCGTATTCTAAATATGCGTGATTGAGACTCGCGGATAGGTAGTCTGGTGCGGTTCCAGACGCGGGGGGTACAATCCCAGATGCCCGCGAAGAGCCGGGTCGATGTCCGGGCGCGACAGGCCGACATCAGACAACAAATAATCAGGCAACGCTCGTAGATGTCGGGCGTCTTTGTACCGTCGGCGGCTCATAGCTAACCAATTCGTCAGGCACCACATTCGGCTTCTTTGGGGGTTTTGCATCGAGTTGAGCATTGCGAACTCCGCAGTTGGCGATGCCCAAGAATGTAAATTGCCCGCCTTCAAGTTATTCGCAAAGAGTGCGGTCAATTTGCGCGTGTTTCGCATTCTTTCAGCAATTGTGCGAAGATTTCGCATTCTATGAGATTATGTTGATCCCGGGAGGGAACGATGGAAGATCTCGACTCATTTGATCGTCGGTTGCTGGAGCAACTGCAAATAGACAGCCGCCAAACCGGTCGTGAGCTGTCCGAGAAAGTCGGGTTGTCGGCTGCGGCCTGTCTGCGGCGCGCCCAGCGGCTGCGAAAAATTGGTGCGATTGAGCGCGAGGTGGCGGTCGTTTCCGCCCGGTTCCAAGGTGCGTCTACGCGCGTAATCGTTCTATTGCACATAGCGCGCGACAATCCCCAGCGCATCGATATCTTGAAGCAAAAGCTTCGTCGCCTGACAGAGGTCGAACGACTGTTTTATGTCACAGGCGACGCCGATCTGGCGCTCATCGTCAACTGCGCCTCTATGGAAGATTATGCCGCTTTCACCGAGCAACACCTGTTTGATCCACCGATGACCGGTTTTGAAAGTTTGGTTGTTCTGAGGGAATACCCGAAAGAGTTGGACGAAAGCACAACCGACGTCAGACCATAGTGGCTCTGAGGTCAGTCCATCCACCTAAGAATGTACGAGCGCGTGCTCATCACATTGCCAGGCAAGTTGTTGTCAGAGTGACGGCAGTGAAGGCCAGTCCGCAAAATCGAAATTTCAAACGTCGAGGCGATTCAAGCAAGCTTCCAACCACAGGCTAGGCAGGTTCCCAAAGCTCTATTGGATTTCCTTCTGGATCGTTGAGCTACGCGAACTTGCCATTCGGATAAGGAGAATCCGGATCTCGGCGGACTTCAACACCCTTGGACTCGAGCTGTGCGATCATTTTCTCGATGTCGCGAACACGAAAATTCAGCATGAATGCCTTTTCTTGATTCCCGAAATATTCTGTCACCTTTTCGAACGGGGCGAATACGGTCTCACCTGCTTCCTGCGTCCAACACGGCGTTTCATAGTCATTGGGCACAAGATCAATCCCCAAGTTATCGCGATACCATACCGCTAAAGCGGCAGGATCTTCTGCCCTAAAGAAAAACCCTCCAAATCCCAGCACTTTTTCCATTGTCTAATTCAAACCCGATTATGCTGTAGCAGAAGGCTACTACAATCCGTGGTGTTTAATAGGTTGCGGCCCATAAGAGACATTCTACACCCGAGCGGGTTACTGGAATCCAGCGTTGCAAACCGGCGTTTGCTGCCCGTGCATACTTACTCTAAGCAAAACATACCTTATCCGGGAAAGACCGGTATTGGTCACGACAGCGGCGGTTCCAACATTTTGGCTGCAGACAAGCTGTCAGGCGGTACAAAAATCTCGCAGAATCGAATTAAAGAGCCCCGGCTTCTCTAAATGCGTCGCGTGAGCACATCCAGGTATCACGGCGAGGTTGGCGTCAGGAATTGATTGCCACAATTGTTCGGTTTGGCTCCATGGATAGGTCCGATCCCGGTCACCCCAAATCACCAACGTACGGGTCATGATATCCGCCAAATGTTTGGCGCCGCTCCAACCCTCCATCGCGTCGAGCCCAGTTAGCATAGTTTGCAGGCTGCATTGTTCTGCAATCATAGCACAGTCCTCATAGGCCGCAGCTTTCCCCCGATCAAGAAACCAGGTTGCCGCAATGCGTCTGGCCGTAGCTCTTGGTCCTTCTATATTCGCCCTGTGCTTCGAAGTGCCGATTGTCTCAAACCGGCCGGGTAGAATGCCTATTGTTCCGGTGCCGTAAAGCACCAACCGGTCGATACGTCCGGGCGCACGGGCAACCATTTCCTGAACAATCATCCCGCCCATTGAATGGCCGATCAGGATAAACCGCTCAATTCCCCGCGCGCTTAATTCGCTCAGCGCCCACTCGGCGAAGCCAGCAATACTGGTGGGGGCATTGAGATGCGCATTCTCTCCAAATCCCGGTAAGTCCAGGGCCACGACGTTGAAACCGACCAGGGCTTCGACTTGCCCTAACCATTGTCGACTGCCGCCCAAAAATCCATGGACGAATACGACAGGTGTCATTTGCGCCCACCCTGTACAATGCGATCAAGGATCATGGCGCAGAAAAGGATTGCAAACCCGGCGAGGATACCCTGACCCACATTGGCATATTGCAACGCTTCCAGCACATCCTCACCAAGCCCCTTGGCGCCAATCAGCGAGGCCACGACGACCATCGCCAGCGACAACATAATCGTCTGGTTGATCCCCGCGCGGATCGATGGGCTTGCTAATGGAAGATCTACCTTGGTGAGCAAGTACCACTTATTGGCACCGAAACTAATAGCTGCTTCGCGCACGCTTTCTGGCACACCACGCAGACCAAGAACGGTCAATCGTACGACCGGTGTGCCGCCAAATATCATCGTGACCACAACCGCCGCTGGCTTTCCAACGCCGAAGAACGCAATCACAGGCACCATGAACACGAAGGCTGGCATGGTTTGCATGAAATCCATGATCGGCTGGATAAACGCATAGAACCGTGGGCGACGGGCAGCAAACATGCCGAGCGGAATTCCGATAACAATCGACAGGCACGCCGCTGTCCCCAACAAGGCCAGCGTGGTCATGGCACCTTCCCAGAACCCCAAGAGGCCCATATAGGCCAGAAATGCGCCCGAATAGATGGCCGTGCTGATGCCCGCTGTCAGCCAGGTCAGCAGAATTATCAAGCTCGCAATCACGATCCATGGCGTCTGAACCAGTATGACCTCTAGCGCATCCAACAGAGTGCGAATGCCGAATGTCAACCCATCAAAAAACGCCTCGCTGTTGCGTACGCACCAGGCGATGAAATCTTCTACCCAAGTGATACTGGTCAGGCGGATGTTTGGGTCTGTCGGAAAATGGCTAAGCAGTGAAAAGCGCCCAGGGAAGCTGTAATGCAACATTGCCGCAGCGACGATCAACGCCATGAAGATTGCGCTGAACACGATCTGCGACACCGGCATGGCCGAGCGTATCGAACGGTCTGATAACCATTCCGAGAAACGCGCCTCAAGCGCCCAGTTCGCCACCTGTGACTGTATGAATTTGACGATGATCAGGATGACCAGACCGGTCAGAACGATGTAAGGACCTTCAGCGGCCATCGCGTCGGCTTCGGCGCGGATACCCCCTATGTTTTCCTCAAGCGAGTCCACCGTTCGCTGATAGACATCGATCTTGTCCGAGTTGTTTTCGATAGCCGCCGCCAATTGCTGACGGCGCAGTTCAAGGGTCCCTTCTATCGATGCGATGCGCTCCATTGCCTCGGCGGCCAGATCGCCAAACAATCCTCGCGCTATCTGCACAAGGGCTATTGTTTCGAGGATCAGAAATGGTAACGCCCATGACCACAGACCCCGCGCGCCGAACCAGACCGGACCAAACAATCCGGCCATCAGATTGAAAGTTGGCGTAAAGCGGGACGACGCACCAATCTTGTCGAAATTGCGGATGTAGTAGTCAGGGCTGGTGCGCACAAAGGTGCGAATGTTTTCACGCCGCTCTTCGGCATAGGCAAGAGCCGCTTCGCTTTCGGTATCTTCCAGCGGGTTCAACTCAGAAATGCTCATGACACTTCGGTCCCTTCGATCACGGTGCGCAACAGATCGGCACGGGTTATGACGCCAACATCCACGCCGCCGTCCTCCACAAGGATTGCGCTGCTGTTGTCGATTGCCAGATTTATCAGCGTGCTCAGATTTTCGCCTTCATTCACGCGCGGGGCATCCGCCGATAGCGGCCCATGGGCCGCAATATGTTCTGGAATTGGCCGCATGACCGCATGGGCGCGCACCACTTTGAGGCGTGAAATACCCGCAACGAAATCAGCCACATAGTCATCAGCGGGGTTCATGACGATGTCTTCGGCTGTTCCGATCTGAACCACCTTTCCATCGCGCATGATCGCGATCCGATTTCCGATGCGGACCGCCTCATCCAGGTCGTGTGTGATGAAGATCGTGGTCTTTTTCAGAATCTTGCTCAGCCGGATAAATTCATCCTGCAATTGCCGCCGGATCAGCGGATCAAGGGCCGAAAACGGTTCATCCATCAAAAGCACGTCGGGGTTGGCGGCCAAGGCGCGGGCCAGGCCCACACGTTGTTGCATGCCACCGGACAGCTCGTGTGCGAATTTCGCCCCCCAGGCACCAAGTTCGACTATATCCAGTATAGCCGCGGCCTGACGCATCCGCTCATTCTTGCTGACCTGGCGGATTTCCAACGGCATCGCGACGTTGTCCAGCACCGATCGGTGCGGCAGGAGCGCGAAGTTCTGAAACACCATACCGATCTTGTTGTTGCGAAACTGCTGAAGCTCTTTTGGCCCCAGCGCCATCACATCGGTGCCTTCAATCTCGATCTTGCCGTCAGTGGGTTCAAGCAACCTGTTAAAATGACGAACCAGAGTGGATTTACCACTGCCCGACAGGCCCATAATGCAGAAAATCTCGCCCCGATTGACCGATAGGCTGACATCAGCAACACCGACTACACAATTGTATTCCGCCAGCACCTGGGCCTTGGTCAGCCCGCGATCCCGGATCGCTTGCAACGCCACTTCGGGCCTGCCTCCGAAAATCTTCCAAACATTCGAAATTTCGATAACGGTGTCGTCGCTCATATGCCCTCCAGAGATCCGCAATTGGGTGACGCCAACAGATGCCGCCACCCTGTTTCTGGAAGTGGGATCAGAGGCCCAACCAAGCGTCCACGCGATCCGGGTTCGCTTCGACCCATTCGCGGGCAACGTCTGCCGGATCACGGCCTTTACCGCTGATCTCATAGGCGAAGCCACTGACATCATCCGCTGTCAGCGCGAAGTTCGCGAAGAAATCTGCAATTGCAGGAGAACGTTCTGGCAAGGTATTGGACCATGCAATCTGGACGTTCTTCAGGGCGTCTTTGGTGGCAACACTGGATTTATTGTACCAATCCGGATCGTCCGATGGCTGAACCATCACATATTTTGCCGGGTCGAAAGTCGGCTCGCTCAGCATTTGAACGTCGAACATGTACCAGACCGCATGCGGCTTGTAACAATAGAAGGCATAACCTTCACCTTTGGCGATGCTGTCCTTGATACGCGCGGTCTTCACACTTTCTTCAGCTCGCACGGGCTCAATGAAGTCCAGTAGCCCATAGTCCCGCGTTTTGACCTCGTTCACATTGGCCGAGGCCCAGCCCGGGGCTCCAATCCACATCTCACCCTTACCGTTGCCGTCGCTATCCATCAGGGCGGCGACGTCAGGGCGGCCCAGATCAGCTATGTCGGTGATACTGTTGGCCTCACCAAAGTCTTTGCTAACGCAAAAGCCCTGATTGCCTTCATAGGGGTTCGAGGACAATGTTACCGTACCAGCCTCGTCGACATACTTCTTGGTAAAGCTTTCCTGATTGGGCAGCCACACATCAGGATGCACGTCTATGTCGCCTTTGCCCTGATCCATGGCCTGAAAGATGGTGGCATTGTTTCCGGGCACATATTCAACCGTCCCTCCGATGCGCGTTTCGACAACTGCACCCAGAAGATGAGCAATTGCCTGCGCCCCGGTCCATGACGGCACACCGATTTTTACCTCTTCAGCAGCGAAAGCGGGTATTGCATAGATACCCACCGCCGCTGCCATGCCAAATGCCTTCAGCTTCCTTCTCATAATATTCTCCTCTGTTGATTTGCGCCGTATTTTGGCGTCGTGTTTTTTAGTCTGTTTCTTTCCTATCGCTCGGCGGTGTCGTACCAAGTCGTCTCGGGCTGCGACTTCGGACGGAAGGGTAAAAGGGGGACAAACCGCCAGGCCCTAGCCTAAAGTCTAGAGCATGAGGTTTTCTGAGCGCCAATTCGAACATTTCATCAAACTATTCCTGCAATGCATAGTTTTGGGTATGCTCAACCAATGCTTCCTTGGAAATACAGGTACACACTTTGGATTTGAACTGGCTGCGCGATTTTGAATGCCTCGCCCGGACACTGAACTTCACCCGAGCGTCCGATGAACGTAACATCACACAATCCGCATTCAGTCGTAGAATCAAAGCGTTGGAGAGTTGGGTCGGGTTGCCTCTGGTCAATCGCGCCACCTATCCTGTTCAATTGACAGAAGCAGGTCAACAATTCCTGCCGGTTGCTCTGGCGGCGATCTCACAACTATCAGAATCGCGTCAATCGCTGCGGGATGCCGACCGTGGGGATAGCCGTTTTATCCGGTTTTCGGTCCTCCACACGATCGCGGTTAATTTTTTGGCAAGTCGCATCGAAGAGTTGCAGATGCAAATTCCCGATCTGCGCACTCGTGTACTCTCCGATTCCCTAAGCACCTGCTGTGACCTGTTGGTCGAGGGCGCAGTGGACATTCTCTTGTGTTACAATCACCACTCGGTTTCACCGATGATTGATGAAACCGCATTTGAGCGAAAAGACCTGTTAAAGGATCGTCTGGTGCCTGTGGCTACTGCCGATTCAGCGCGTGCCATGGGTTGGAGCCTCGCAGAGCAGGATGGCCCACCCATCCCCTATCTGGCATATGACCGATCTTCGTTTTTGGGCATGGTTGTAGAAAATACCATAGACCGCAAACCCCTGAACGCCGAGACGATTTATGTTGATAGTCTGGTTGAGACAATCAAGAGACGCCTGATTACCGGAAGCGGATTTGCCTGGATGCCCGAAACCGCGATTTCGCCAGAGTTGGACGCAGGATTGCTGGTGCCAATCGGTGATGACGCGTGGTGTGCCACCTTGACGATTTCCGCTTTTGCCAATCCGGCGACCTTTGATCAGACAGCGCAACAGCTTTGGGATCAATTATGAACAATGGTATCTGTTGACTTACAGATTGCCTCCGAACGCTGTGGCGCACTTACTCAATCGTCTAAACTTGCCCTGCGTAGGAAAATTCGACAATCGCCTGAACAAGCAGGTCAATCGTATCGATTGCATTGACTTCGGCCGCAACACTATCAGCGATGAGCGAGAATTCTGAGCAAGCTACAAGCTGCAGGTCGGCCCCTGCGGCGACAAGTTCTTTCGAGGCAACTCTTAGTGTTTCGCGCCCTTCCTTGCACGGGCCGTCAGTCTTAATTTTTCGGATCGCCGCAAGCATTTTTTCCTCGTCTGCCGGCCAAACAACCGAAAGCCCGCGCGTTTGCAGCTTTGTCTCGAATAGATAAGTACGTTGTACGGCTGGCGAGGCAAGCATTCCGATACATCCCCCTGACCCAAGCGTCCGAGCCGCATATTCAGCTGCCAGTTCGATCAAGTTCAGCAAGGGGATGTCCACGGAATCCGTAATCGCCTTGGCATAGTGATGGGCGGTGTTGCACGGCATCGCCAGCGCCAAGGCTCCACCATCTTCAAGCCGACGCGCCATAGCGGCAAGTGTCGGCCCCGGATCCTCGCCGACGCCCTCGAGCAGATGACGAACCCGCGACGGCACCTGCGGGTTCATGTCGATCAACAAAGGTATGTGATCTTGGTCATCAGTTGCGGGTATTGCCGCCACCAGCTTGCGCTGGAGGAGGATAGTCGCTTCGGGGCCCATACCGCCAAGAATTCCAACCGGGCGCAGTGTCATGGCTCAGACAGTCACCCAACGGTTTTGATGATCAAAGGCAAAATCATACCCCCCAAGGGCTGCGGCACCCCCGGTGTGCAGGAACACAATCCGTTGGCCGTTGAACTCACCTTTGCGGGCAAGATCAATCAAACCGGCTGCGCCCTTGGCTGAATAGCACGGATCGAGAAGGATGCCTTCGAGCTCTGCAAACATCTGGATCGCCTCTATGCCACTTGTCGTTGGCAGGCCATAGCCCTCGCCGACATAGTCAGTATTGGCCTTCACGTCTTCGCGCTTGACCACGCCTGCGCAGCCTAGTTTTTCAGCGGTTTTGCAGGCGAGGTCAAAAACCATCTGTTCTTGCTTGGGCTGAGGCGCCCTTGTGCCGATGCCCAGCACGGGCACCTGCGCATTCATGGCACACATGCCCGTCACCAACCCGGCCTGCGTTCCTGAAGAACCGGTTGCATGCACCAATCTGTCAATTTGCAAACCACTGTTATTTGCTTGTGCCAACAGTTCAAAGGCCGCGTTAACATAGCCAAGCGCGCCGGTCGGGTTCGATCCGCCGCCAGGAATGACATAGACATTGTGCCCTTCCGCGCGCTTCTTTTCCGCTGCTTTTGCCATCTCACCCGGCATGTCGTGGCCGCCGGGAAACTTCTCGGTGGTTGCACCATGCAAATGATCTAGCAGGACGTTGCCGTTCGTATTGTAGTTTCCATTTTGGTAACCGGTGCGATCCTCCAAAAGGATGTGACAATCAAGCCCCAGCTTGGCGGCAAATGCAGCCGTCTGCCGACCGTGGTTGGTTTGCGTGGCCCCTTGGGTCATCACCATGTCGGCGCCCTGCGCCTCGGCCTCAGCCATTAGGAATTCAAGCTTGCGGGTCTTGTTGCCACCGGTCGACATACCGGTGCAATCATCGCGTTTGATCCATATTTCGACCCCAAGCTCCTTTGACAATCGAGTCATGGGTTCAAGCGGTGTTGGAAGATGTGCAAGATGCAGGCGGGGAAAACGGGCAAGGTGCATGTCGTGGTTCCTAATATTTGCTTTTGTCAACTTACTGCGCGCTGAAGCACATTCCTAATTCGAATTTCGGTACATAAATTGCAGGAATTGCATGTTGTCACGAACTGCACTATCGATCCGCCATGCGTCTTGAGTGGATCGATGATATATTGGCCGTGCTAGATAGCGGCTCTCTCGCCCGCGCCGCTGAAAAGCGATTGCTGACGCAATCCGCCTTTACTCGGCGGGTGCGGCTTATCGAAGACAACATCGGCGCAACGCTGTTTGATCGCCGCCGCAAGCCAGTCTCTTTGATGCCTGGTGTGCGGGATCTGGAATTTGAATTACGTGAGCTCAGCACCCGGCTGCATAGGCTTCGACACACCTTAAAAACAGCGAGTGATCAGACAGGAAAATCGCTGTCTTTTGTTTGCCAACACGCGCTCACCACGACAATTTCGCCCGAAATTGTTCGTGTTTTAACTGAAGGTGGCGAAATCTCGGTTCGCGTGCGTTCAGGAAATCAAGACGAGTGCCTGATGCATCTGATTTCAAAAGAAGTTGATTTTGCCATCATGTATGCGGTGCCCGATGACAGTATTCAAGAACCCGCTAACGCGTTTGAAACCAAAACGCTCGGGATGGATACTTTGATTCCGGTCTGTGCGCCTACTGTGCGCACCCAAGTGACGGAAGCCGTAATTCCTACAATCAGCTACCCGCCCGAAGTCTTTCTCGGGCAGGTCTATTCCAGGATGATTGCGCCGCGATTACCTGAAGGTAAAACCGCAGTGCCCAGAGCTGAAACCGCACTTACGTTGGCCATATTACAATACGCCTTGAATGAAATCGGCATCGCGTGGTTGCCCCACTCTCTAGTGGCGACCCACCTTTCAGAGGGCACGCTTGTGTGCATTGACGATGTACTGCCCACACAGCTTCTGGCAATCAGGGTAGTCCGCTTGGCAGAATCTCAGCCAGATCATGCAGAGCAAATATGGAAACAACTTGAAGACATTTTCAGTTTCTAGTTTTCCCGCAGCACCCTCTATCCCAAATGGCATGCCGCCCCTGATCAGAAGGGCTTGGTTTCCGTTACACACCCTTCGCCAGATCGAAAAACGAAGCCCACGAGCAAAACGCTTCGTTATCGCAAAAACCACTACATCCTAAACGCCTGATCCTGGCAGCAGTCGTCTCTCGAACATGCCCAGCTGCCAAGGAAACGATACAAGCGAGTGGCCACTTTGACCGTCGTGGTTTTTGAAATTCGACTACGCGGCGAAAGTCTGCTTTCCGCCCTCTGCAGTTTATAGATATCTGCTTTGGGCCGCGAGCTACGAACTACCTCCGCAGCGCACAATTGGCACGGTAATGACCGTTCTGGGCTCAAAGCAATACAAAAAAGGCCCGCAAAAATATGCGGGCCTTGGTGTTGATTTCCGGATCAGTTCTTACTGAGGAATTTCGCCTTCCAGACCTTCGACGTAGAAGTTCATACCCGCTAGCGTGCCGTCATCGGCGGTTTCGCCTTCAGCGAGCCAGTCGCTACCGTCCTGCTTTTTAAGCGGGCCGGTGAAGGGGTGGTATTCACCCGCGGCCATGGCGGCCTTCATCGCCAGTGCTTCTTCTTTGATGTCGGCCGGAACGGCGTCCGAAATCTCACCGATCTCAACCATGCCTTCCTTGATGCCATCCCAGGTGTTTACGGTTTCCCACGACCCATCCATGACCGCTTGGGTACGTGCGATGTAGTAGGGCGCCCAGTTGTCGATGATCGAGGATACGCGCGGCTTGGGGGCATATTCGCTCATGTCTGAGGCCTGACCGAAAGTGATCACGTTGCCCGCCTCTTGCGCAGCCGCCTGCGGCGCGGTCGAGTCGGTGTGCTGCAGGATCACGTCTGCACCTTGTTCGATCAGAACGGTTGCGGCATCAGCCTCTTTCGCCGGGTCGAACCAAGTGTAGGCCCAGATGATTTTGAACTCGACATCAGGGTTCACCTTTTTGGCGTGGATGTAGGCCGAGTTGATGCCGCGGATCACTTCGGGGATTGGGTAGGAGCCAATGTATCCGATGATGTTCGACTCGGTCATTTTACCCGCGATGTGGCCCTGAACGGCGCGGCCTTCGTAGAAACGGGCCGAATAGACGGACACGTTCGGGGCGGTCTTATAACCGGTCGCGTGCTCGAATTTCACGTTCGGGAATTTCTTGGCCACGTTGATGGTCGGGTCCATGTACCCGAACGAGGTGGTAAAGATCAGGTCAGCGCCTTCCAACGCCATCTGGGTCATCACACGCTCGGCATCCGGGCCTTCGGGAACGGATTCAACAAACACGGTCTCGACCTTGTCACCGAATTCTTTCTCAACCGCCAGACGGCCTTTGTCGTGTTCATAGGTCCAGCCGCCGTCGCCCACCGGGCCGACATAGACAAAGCCTACTTTTGTTTTGTCCTGTGCGACCGCGCCGGTCGCAAGACCCAGCACCATGGCGGCACTGGCAAGAAGTGATGTGAATTTCATGTGGTTACTCCCCAAGTTGGTTCAATTGGCCCCGTCTAGTGCGAGGCGTGGAAGGTCCGGCCCAGTGAGGCAGGTGCGCTGCTCTTGTCGGCCGAAAGGATCACAAGCACAAGGATCGTGATGATGTAGGGCGACATTGCCAGATACTCGACTGGGATGGCAACGCCTGCGGCCTGCAGATTAAGCTGCAACACCGTGATTCCGCCAAACAAATAAGCACCCAGCAAAGCACGCCATGGTTTCCAGCTGGCAAAGACCACCAGCGCAAGAGCAATCCAGCCAACACCGGCAGTCATGCCCTCGGTCCACTGCGGAACGCGGATCAGGCTGATATAGGCTCCACCGAGACCCGCGCAGGCGCCGCCAAACAGGATCGCCAGGATGCGGATCTTGATGACCTTGTAGCCCAGGGCGTGTGCGGCGTCGTGGTTTTCACCCACTGCGCGCAGGATCAGACCGACGCGGGTGTATTTCAGCGTGGCCCAGACGGCTGCAACCAGCGCGATGCCCAGATACAGGATCGGATCATGCTGGAACAGGATGGGGCCGATCACCGGAATATCGCTTAGTAACGGGATATGGATATCTCCCATGCTGGGCGGTTTGACACCTACATAGCTTTGACCCATCAGCGCGCTGAAGCCGAGACCGAACAGGGTAAGCGCAAGACCACTGGCCACCTGGTTCGCCAGCGCAAACTGCGTCAGCAGGACAAACAGCAGGGACAGTACCGCGCCACCAATGGCCGCAGCGATGAACCCCAGCCAGGGTGATCCTGTTTCCACAGAGATCGCAAATCCGCTGATTGCGCCGACGATCATCATGCCCTCTACGCCAAGGTTCAGAACACCTGCTTTTTCGACGACAAGCTCTCCGATCGCCGCCAGCAGCAGGGGGGTTGCGGCCACCATAAGCGAGGCGACCAGAAGTACGGGATTGATTTCACCTAGGTCCATGGGTCACGCCACCTCATTACGGGCCGCACGGATGCGGTAGTTGGTCAAAAGATCGAAAGCCAGCAGGAAGAACAGGAGCATGCCCTGAAAGACCTGAATGGCAGCAGCAGGCAGGCCCAACTGGGATTGCGCGATTTCGCCGCCAATATAGGTCAACGCCATCAAGCCACCTGCCAGCAGGATACCCACCGGATGCAAACGGCCCAGGAAGGCCACGATGATCGCGGTAAAGCCGTAGCCCACATTAAAGTCGATGCTGACCTGACCTGATGGGCCTGCGACCTCGAACATCCCTGCCAACCCGGCCAGGGCACCGGACATGCCCAGACAGAACAGGATCAGACGTGCCGGGTTTACACCCGCGAACTTCGCCGCCCGAGGCGCTTCACCCGTCAGGCGAATGTGGAAGCCCAGCATGTGACGGTTCAGCAGGACATAGGCAAAGATCACTGCGATCAGCGCGGTCACCACACCCCAGTGCATTCCCGATCCGGCGATCAACTCAGCGTTATGCGCGCTTTCATAGGATTGCAGGTTGCGCGATCCTGGAAAGCCGAACCCTTCGGGGTTCTTCAACAGACCAAGGGAAACCGAAGCCAGCATCTGCTCGGCCACGTAGACCAGCATCAGTGATACGAGAATTTCGTTGGTGCCAAAACGCACCTTCAGGAAGGCCGGTATCGCCGCCCAAAGCCAACCGCCAAATGCGCCGGCGATCACCATGATGGGGAAAACGTAGAACGCATCCAGCGGGTAAAAGGCCAGACCTGCTCCGGCACCAAAGATGGCGCCCATGATGTATTGCCCTTCGGCGCCGATATTCCAGATACCTGCACGGAAACCTAAGGACAGGCCAATGGCGATCAGAACCAGCGGCGCGCCTTTGACCAGCAATTGTGGACGATAGTAGAAAGCGAACTCGCCAAACAGCGGCTCCCAGAAAATGGTGCCAATGGCTTGGATCGGGTTCTTGCCCAGAATGGCGAACAGGATGCCGCCGAAAACCATGGTTGCCAGCACGGCCACCAAAGGGGTCGCGTAAGACCACGCTTTGGACGGCTGCGGCCGTTTCTCCAACACAATCATCTGCTCATTCCCCCAGTTTCTTCATCTTTTTGTAAATTTTCCCGCCGAAGGCGGTCCGACGGATTAAACATGGGCCACCTCCATGCCATGCGCGCCGCCCATCATCAGGCCGATTTCGTCGACCGTCAGACCCGTGGTCGTACGCGGAGCGCTGAGCCGCCCTTCATTGAGCGCTGCAAAGCTGTCCGATATCTCCATCAGCTCATCCAGATCTTGCGATATGCAGATGACTGCGGTGCCTTTGGCGGCCAAATCCAGAATGGCCTGACGGATCGAGGCCGCGGCGGCCGCATCAACGCCCCATGTCGGTTGGTTCACAACCAGAACGTCCGGGTTTTGCAGGACTTCGCGCCCAATGACGAATTTCTGTAGGTTGCCCCCTGACAGAGATCGTGCTGCGTTTTCTGGCCCCGGTGTGCGGACGTCAAAGGCACTGATGATCTTTTCGGCAAAACTCTTGGTTTCTGCCCATTTGAGGAAGCCGTTGTTCTCAAGTCCTTCCCGGACCGATCCAGTCAGCAAAGCGTTTTCGGTCAGGCTCATGTCAGGGGCGGCCGCATGTCCCAACCGCTCTTCCGGAGCGGTCAGAACGCCCAGCTTGCGGCGCGCGGTCGGCCCCAGTTTTCCGATCGGCTGGCCGTTGAACTTAACCGCGTCGGGTGCTGTGGTGATCTCGCCCGACAGAACGCCCAACAATTCGTCCTGGCCGTTGCCCGCGACACCGCCGACGCCCAGAACTTCGCCCTTACGGACGGTCATGTGGACATTCTTCAATGCGGTACCGAACTCGGATGGTGATGGAACTGACAAACCGCTGACATCCAGGGCGACCTCACCGAACTCACGCCCCGAACGCTCCGGTGTTTGCAGGGTCGAACCCACCATCATCTCGGCCATATCCCGTGCCGAGGTCTCAGCGGGAACACATTCGCCGACATTCTTCCCCAATCGCAGGATCGTGGCGTGGTCGCAAAGCGTGCGAATTTCTTCCAGCTTGTGCGAGATATACAGGATCGAGGTGCCCTCGGACCGCAATTTGTTCAGTGTCTCAAACAGAATGTCGACTTCCTGAGGGGTCAGAACCGATGTCGGCTCATCCATGATCAGCAGCTTCGGATCCTGTAACAGGCAGCGGATGATTTCGACCCGCTGGCGCTCACCCGCGGACAGATCACCGACAGTGCGATAAGGATCCAGTGGCAGACCGTAAGTTTCCGAAACTTCGCGAATTCGCGCCGCCAGATCGCCCATGGCTGGTGGATTCTCCATCCCCAACGCGATGTTCTCGGCTACGTTCAGTGCGTCGAACAGCGAGAAGTGTTGGAACACCATCGCGATCCCGTCCGCCCGTGCGGCGCGGGGTTCGGGTGGCGCGAAGGCTTGTCCGCGCAGCAGCATGGTGCCGCTGTCGGGCTTCACCAGACCGTAGATCATTTTGACCAGCGTTGATTTACCGGCACCATTTTCGCCCAGCAAGGCGTGAACCTCGCCCTCACCGATGTCAAAGGACACCTGATCATTGGCCACGACGCCGGGATAGGCTTTGGTCAGCCCTTGTAAGCTTAGAAGTGGAGTGGTCACGCGCTCAGGTCCTTCTTTATTTCGTTTTGCCGGGCAGGGCGCAGGATCTGCGCCGCGACACCAACTGCGATCATCTGCGGGTGTTTGCCCAAGGCTGGATCTCCGATTGGGCAGGTGATCCGGCCAATCCGCTCGGGCGCATGTCCCAAAGCGGCCAGCCGGGATCGGAATCGCGCCCATTTCGTAGCCGAGCCAATCAGGCCCGCAAAGCGGAAATCGTGCAAAAGCAACCTGTTGCACAGTTCCAGGTCCAGATTGTGTGAATAAGTCAGCACAAGATGCTCAGCATCGCGCGGCGCATGGCGCACCAGTTCAGCCGGTTTCGCTGCCGGAACGACGGTTACGCCTGCGGGCACCGCTTCGGGAAAACGCTCAGGCCCGGTATCGACCCAGGTGATCGACAGATCAGGCAATGGGGATAGAACGTCAACCAGAGCCCGGCCAACGTGACCGGCACCCCATATCCACAGATTGCGCGCCGGTTCGTGAACGGGCTCGACTATCCAGCCGTCAATCAGCTGCGGTTCGGGCGCAACACCCTGACCGCGGGCCTGCGACAACAGCCGCTTGACCGAAAGCGGCATCTCACCACCCGAAGCCGAGCGCGCAATGACTGCATCATCCAGCCGGTCGACGGCCGCAAGATCGTAGATTTCACTCAGCAGGGTTACAGCACCGCCACAACACTGGCCCATATCCGGGCCGAGCGCGTGGTGTGTTTGGCGCATGGGCGCTGCTTGGGATCGGGCTGCTTCAGCCGCCTGATACTCCAACGTGCCACCGCCGATGGTGCCCGACTGCCCGTTCTCCCAAACAAGCATTGCAGCGCCAACTTCACGGGGGGATGACCCCTTGATCCCGGCGATAACCACCCGGGTCACCTTGCCGTGGGTTTTGACCGCCTCCCTCAAAGCCTCTCGATCAAATCCCATCAGGTTTCTCCCTTTACCCGCTGGACACCCTTCCAGACTTCTTCAGCCGTGGCGGGTGCATCCAGTGCCGGATAGCTGTCCCCGCAGGCCGCCACCGCATTCGACAGGGCAAGCCACGCGGAAATACCCAGCATGAACGGCGGCTCTCCGACCGCTTTTGAGCGATAGATCGTGTCCTCGCGGTTTTCACCGCTCCAGAGCGCGACGTTGAAAACGTCAGGCCGGTCCGAGCAAGCTGGGATTTTGTAGGTCGACGGCGCATGCGTGCGCAGGTTCCCTTTGCCATCCCAAACCAGCTCTTCGGTTGTTAGCCAACCGGCACCCTGTACGTATGCACCTTCGACCTGCCCAATATCTAGCGCCGGGTTCAGCGACGCGCCTGCATCATGCAGGATATCCGTCCGCAAAATGCGGTTCTCGCCTGTCAGTGTATCGATCGCGACTTCGGTAATCGATGCGCCGTAGGCAAAGTAAAAGAACGGGCGGCCCCGGCCTTTGATCCGGTCCCATTCGATCTTGGGTGTCTTATAGAACCCGGTCGCAGACAGACTGACACGGCCCTGATAAACCAGCGCAGCTGCTTCTGAGAACGTATAGCGTTCTTCGCCAACTGAGACGTAGCCATCCGAAAACGTCACTGTCGAAGGGTCGGCCTGATGTCTGTGCGCCAGATAGTCAGCCATTCGGTCGCGGATCGTGTCGCAGGCTGCTTTGACCGCCATGCCGTTCAGATCACTGCCCGAGGACGCGGCCGTGGCGGAAGTGTTGGGCACTTTGGCTGTGTCTGTTGCGGTGATTTTCACCATCTCTAACGGAATGCCAAAGCGAGAGGCAGCCACCTGAGCTACCTTTTGGAACAGACCTTGCCCCATCTCGGTACCGCCGTGGTTCAGGTGGACCGAGCCGTCCTGATACACATGCACCAGCGCCCCCGCCTGGTTCAGGTGGGTCAACGTAAACGAAATGCCGAACTTGACCGGAGAAAAGCCGATGCCTTTCTTGATCACGTTGTTTTCGGCGTTCCACTTCTCAATGGCGGCCTTGCGTGCGGTGTAGTCGCTGGATTGTAGCAACTTTGCAGTCATGCCGTGCAGTTCGAAGTCACTGACCTCCATCCCGTACGGCGTGGTATTGCCGCCAGCGGGCAGGGGGCGCACCGGGGCGTCGCCCATCTCAACCGCGCCTCGGCTGGTCAGGTCTTCGTGCGGGTCAGGATGGCCCAGCGGTTTTTCAGCGACCACGGGATCTGCAACAACATGCGCCGGTTCATAATAGTTCCGGCGACGCAACTCGACCGGATCCATGCCCAGTTCATACGCGGCGTGATCCATCACGCGTTCGATCCCGACCATACCCTGAGGTCCGCCGAACCCGCGATAGGCGGTGGCGGATTGAGTGTTGGTCTTCAGCCGGTGGCTTTCGATCCGGGCATTCGGCAGCAAATAGGCATTGTCCGAATGCAGCATCGCACGGTCCGCGACAGGCAGGGACAGGTCCTGTGCCCAACCACAAATCGCATGATGCAGGAAGGAAACGCCTTGGATGTGGCCATTCTCATCAAACCCGGCCTTATATGCAATCCGGAACGCGTGGCGCTTGCCGGTGATGATCATGTCATCATCGCGGTCATAGCGCATCTTGCAGGCTTTGCCGGTTGCACGTGCCGCGATAGCGCAGGAAACAGCCAAAGCGTTGCCCTGACTTTCCTTGCCGCCAAAACCACCGCCCATACGGCGCGTTTCAACGCGAACCGCGTGCATCGGAACACCCAGAGCGTCCGCTACTTTGTGCTGAATCTCGGTCGGGTGTTGGGTCGAAGAATGCACCAACATATCCGCGCCCTCATTGGGCACGGCCAGTGCAGCCTGACCTTCCAGATAGAAATGCTCCTGACCGCCAAGCTCGAATCCACCTTCGATCACATGCGCGGAACCCGCAATGGCCGCATCCGCATCGCCCTTGGCATAAATGCGCGGGCCGTCCTCGAACCGGCTGTCCGCGGCAAGCGCCTCTTCAACCGTCAGGATCGGGGTCTCTTCGGCATAATCGATCTGGCCCAAACGCGCCGCTTTCCGCGCGGCAAGGTGGCTGGTCGCAATGACGAGGAAAACGGGCTGCCCGATATAGTGCACCGTGCCATCAGACAGCAGAGGTTCATCATGGATCGACGGTGAGACGTCATTGGCAAATGGCAGATCGTCGGCTGTCATAACCATGACGACACCTTCAGCTGCCTTCACCGCCGACAGGTCCATCGTGGTGATCTTACCCTTGGCAATCGGGCTAATGCCAAAGGCCAGATGCAACGACCCTTTGGGCGTCGGAATGTCATCCACATACCGTGCGGTTCCCGCGACATGCAGTGGCGCCGCGTCATGGGGGAGGGGTTTGGTCACGCTCATGCGGACACCTCCAATACATTTGTCACTTCGCCTTGATCCTCAAGGAAATATCGTTCGAGCAGCGCTTTGGCGGTCTGCAGCCGATAGTTGGCCGATGCGCGCATGTCCGTCATTGGCGTGAAATCACTGTCGAAGGCCGGAATGGCGGACTGAACGGTCTCATGCGTCCATGGCTTGCCAACCAGCGCGGCTTCGACATTTGAAGCCCGTTTTGGAGTGCCGGCCATACCACCAAAGGCAATACGGGCATCAGCAACCATACCGTCCGATACAGTGATGTTGAAACACCCACACACGGCTGAGATATCCTGATCGAACCGTTTGCTGAGTTTGTAGGCCTTCAAACGATCGGCCTGACGCGGAAAACTTACGGATTCGACAAACTCGCCAGGTGTCCGGTCTTGTTTGCCGTAGTCGATAAAGAAGTCCTCCAATGCGACCGAGCGACGTTCGTCGCCCTTGCGCAGATGTAGCGTTGCGCCCAGGGCGATCAGTGCGGGCGGGTTGTCTCCGATGGGCGAGCCGTTGGCGATATTTCCGCCCACGGTGGCCGCGTGCCGCACCTGAACGCTGGCGTAGCGCCGGATCATTTCGGCGTAAGACGGGTGCAGGTCCGCCAGTGCTTCGCCCATCCGGTTCATATCGACCATCGCGCCGAACCGAACCTCGTCATCCGTGATCGTGATCTCTTTCAGATCATCGCAGCGGTTCAGAAAAATTACTGGGTCGAGGTCACGCAGTTGCTTGGTCACCCAAAGCCCAACATCCGTGGCACCCGCGACCAGAGTGGCGTCCGGATATTTGGTATAAACTTCTGCCAATTCATCCGAAGACTCCGGCAACATCTGCGATGTGACCCTCGTGGCGACTGGCTTGTCTTTCACCCAAACTGGCACGGGAACTTCTTCGGCAGCCTTGGCGGCGCGAATGATCGGCGCGTAGCCGGTGCATCGGCACAGGTTGCCAGCAAGCTGGGTGTCGTGATCCGTCGCGCCATTTGCATGACTTGCCACCATCGACATAACGAAACCGGGGGTACAGAAGCCACATTGCGAGCCGTGCAGATCCACCATCGCCTGCTGGGCTGGGTGCGCCTCGCCGTTGGGGCCACTGGCGCCTTCGACCGTGCGAACCGCCTTACCATGCAGTTGAGGCAGAAACAGGATGCAGGAATTCAGCGCCTTGTGGCCACCTTCATCCGTCACCATGACAGTGCATGCCCCGCAATCGCCTTCGTTGCAGCCTTCTTTGGTGCCGATCAGGCCGCGATCCTCACGCAGCCAATCCAGCAGGGTCGCTGTCGGATCGACATCCGCCAGTTCCACTGTCTCTCCGTTCAGAAGAAACGTGATATTCATTCGAGAAACCCGTCGCCTTACCCGGTTGCGCCCTTGCGTGCCCCCCTTCGATGCGACGTAGAAAGAGTAGCGGGCGGATAGCTTGCCATCTGATGTTAGAAACAGCGCAGGTTGTCTGGCAAGAAAAACTACCTATGTGATACACCATTGAGCACTTACGCTGCGTGATTGTTATCTTCGTTTAGAGATCACCTGATTGAAACTAAAGCGTTTTTTATCTTTGGCTAATGCCGGTCTCCGAAGCACCTTCTGGAAAAGCCGAATAATCAAAGCCCATCTTTTTGGCAATCCAAAGCCAAGGTTCCTGCTTTTGCCGGGCGCGCGGCTGGGATAGCGTGGTGGTCATGAGCAGTATTCCTCGATTCATTCACCTCCGTGTTCACACCGAATATTCCCTGCTGGAAGGCGCCGTGCGGCTGAAAAAGCTGCCCGGTCTGTGTGAGAAGATGGATATGCCCGCCGTCGCTGTGACGGATACTAACAGCATGTTCTCGGCCTTGGAGTTTTCGGTCACCGCCAGCGGGGCCGGGGTGCAGCCGATCATGGGTTGTCAGGTTGATCTGACCTATGTGCAGGCGCAACCGGGCGAAAAGCCCAAAACACCTGCGCCGGTGGTTTTGCTTGCCCAGTCCGAGGTCGGGTATGAGAACCTGATGAAGCTCAGCTCGTGCCTTTATGTGGACAAGGGCGGGCAGTTGCCGCAGGTGACTTTGGAAGAGCTTGCGGACCGATCTGACGGGTTGATCTGCCTGTCCGGTGGACCGGTTGGACCGGTTGGGATGTTGTTGCAGCAGGGTCAACGCTCCGCGGCTGAGGCCTTGGTGGATCGGTTGTCAGCGATGTTCCCCGACCGCCTCTACATCGAACTCCAGCGTCATCCGGGTGAGGGCGGCCAGCCAGAGTCAGAACGTCTGACCGAGCGTGGCCATGTGGAAATGGCCTATGCCAAAAACCTGCCACTTGTGGCCACCAATGACGTTTATTTCCCGACCACAGATATGTACGAAGCGCACGATGCGCTGATTTGTATCTCGGAAGGGGCCTATGTCGATCAGCAAGAAGGTCGCCGCCGCCTGACCGCGCAGCACTATTTCAAGTCGCAGCACGAGATGGCGACCTTGTTCGCCGACTTGCCCGAGGCTATCGAGAATACCGTTGAGATTGCCAAGCGCTGCGCGTTCATGGCCTATCGTCGCGATCCGATCCTGCCGAAATTCGCTGATGACGAGGTTGCCGAACTGCGCCGTATTGCGAATGATGGTTTGCACAATCGTCTGGCTGTTATCCCGCACGCAGTGACGCCCGAAGAATATCAAGAGCGTCTGGATTTCGAGCTCGACATCATCGAAGGCATGGGGTTCCCCGGCTACTTCCTGATTGTTGCCGATTTTATTCAGTGGTCCAAGGATCAGGACATCCCGGTGGGGCCAGGGCGTGGCTCGGGCGCGGGATCTCTGGTGGCCTATGCGCTGACGATTACTGACCTTGATCCGCTGCGCTATTCGCTGCTTTTCGAACGGTTCCTGAACCCGGAACGGGTTTCGATGCCGGACTTCGATATCGACTTCTGCATGGACCGCCGCGAAGAGGTGATCCGTTACGTGCAGCAGAAATACGGCCGCGACAAGGTGGGGCAGATCATCACCTTTGGTGCATTGCTGTCGAAAGCTGCGGTGCGCGACATTGGTCGCGTTCTGCAGATGCCATACGGGCAGGTGGATCGCCTGTCCAAGATGATACCGGTCGAAGGCGTCAAACCCGTTTCCATCGAAAAGGCGTTGAAAGACGAACCCCGGCTACGGGAAGAGGCGCGCAACGAAGAGGTTGTGGACCGCCTGCTGACTTATGGCCAGCAGGTCGAGGGGTTGCTGCGAAACGCGTCGACCCACGCGGCAGGCGTGGTGATCGGAGACCGCCCGCTGGATGCGCTGGTGCCGCTGTATCAGGACCCGCGATCCGACATGCCGGCCACTCAGTTCAACATGAAATGGGTGGAACAGGCCGGGCTGGTTAAGTTCGACTTTCTTGGTCTGAAGACGCTGACTGTGATCCAGAATGCGATGGATCTGATCTTCAAATCCAACCGTCCATTGCACGTCGCCGCCGACGGAACCGAGCTTTATGAACCCGCAGACGGGGCCGAGAACCAGATCAACGCCATCCCGCTGGATGATGAGGCGACGTACAAACTTTATTCGGCAGCCAAGACAGTGGCGGTGTTCCAGGTGGAATCCTCGGGAATGATGGATGCGCTCAAGCGGATGAAGCCTGACTGTATCGAAGATATCATTGCCCTCGTCGCGCTCTATCGACCTGGCCCCATGGAGAACATCCCCAAGTTCTGTGAGGTCAAGAACAAGCTGAGCGAACGGGACACGCTGCACCCGTCCATCGATCATATCCTGGACGAGACGCAAGGCATCATCGTCTACCAGGAACAGGTGATGCAGATCGCCCAGGAAATGGCGGGCTACAGCCTTGGCGGTGCGGATTTGCTGCGCCGCGCGATGGGTAAGAAAATCCAGGAGGCGATGGACGCAGAGCGGCCCAAGTTCCTCAAGGGTGCTGCTGAGAACGATGTGGATGAGGCCAAGGCGACCGAGGTTTGGAACCTGCTGGATAAATTCGCCAACTACGGGTTCAACAAATCCCACGCGGCCGCCTATGCGGTTGTCAGCTATCAGACAGGCTGGCTGAAGGCGAACCACCCGGTCGAGTTCATGGCGGGTGTCATGAACTGCGATATCCACCTGACCGACAAGCTGGCCGTATACTTCGAAGAGGTCCGTAAGGGGCTGGAACTGCCTTATGTACCGCCTTGCGTGAACCGGTCGCTTTCGACATTCGACGTGGTGGACGGGCATCTGGTCTATGCGCTGGGCGCGCTAAAGAATGTGGGTGTCGAAGCGATGAACCTTGTGGTCGCTGGTCGCGAAGGCAAGCCGTTCGTGAACCTGTTCGACTTTGCCCGCAAGGTTGATCTGAAGAGGGTCGGCAAGCGCCCGCTTGAGATGATGGCGCGGGCAGGGGCCTTCGATCAGCTCGACAAGAACCGCCGTCGCGTTTTCGAAAGCCTCGATCCGCTGGTGCAGTATTCGGCCGCCATCCATGACCAGAAGAACTCGAACCAGGTGTCGCTGTTTGGCGAGGCGGGCGATGACCTGCCCGAACCGCGCTTGTCGCCTTCGCCTGATTGGCTGCCGGCTGAACGACTGAGCGAAGAATTCAAAGCCATCGGTTTTTACCTGTCGGGCCATCCGTTGGACGACTATATGCCGGCGCTGAAGCGCAAGCAGGTTCTCACGCTGGATGAGGTGACCGAAAAAGCACGCTCTGGCCCCTTTATCGCCAAAATGGCTGGTGTTGTTGCCGGACGGCAAGAGCGTAAATCCGCGCGTGGAAACCGGTTCGCCTTTGCGCAATTGTCGGATCCGACGGGCGCGTACGAGGTCACGCTGTTTTCAGAAACGCTCGAAAAGTCACGCGAGTATCTGGAAACCGGAGCGCAGGTGGTGCTGACCGCCGAAGCGACGATGGAGGCGGATCAGCTCAAGCTGCTGGGGCGCTCGGTCGGCCCTGCGGATTCCGTGGTGGCAGAAGCCGGGGCGACGGGGCTGCGTATTTTTGTTGACGAAGCGCAAGCGGTGCCAACCGTAGCAAAAGTTCTTGAGGATGCCGCAACTGCCACCAAAGGCGCAGCGCGCGGTCCGATCCAATTGCTGTTGCTCGACCCAAGTCTGCCGGGTGATGTCGAAATGGATCTGGGCGTTGAGTTTCCGATCAACCCGCAGATCAAAGGCGCGATAAAATCGCTGGAAGGCATTTTGTCCGTCGAAGAGATCTGACCTCTCTTTGTTGCCAGACAGTTAGCACCCCGCTAGGCTGACCCAACAGAGATGTCTTTGGGTCATGCCGCAGGAGGGTGTTGATATGACAATTGCAGGTCTCAATTTCAGAAGAGTTTTGTTCGGGGCTGCAGCATCGCTGGCCTTGGTTGCAGCCTCGGTCGCGTCGGCGGACGACAAGAAGAAAAAGAAGACCCTTGAGGGCGCGCTGATCGGCGCAGGTGTTGGTGCGATTGTCGGTGACGGAAAAGGCGCAGCGATCGGCGGTGTGGCCGGAGCTATTATTGGACATAACTGGAAGTGATGGTGATGCGTTTTTTCAAACTCAAAATGTCAGTTTGTGCCGCAATCCTGGCGGCTCCGTGTGTGGCTGCGGCTGATGAGGCGGCTGAGCAGATGGTTCAGGATGCATTGCCTGTCATGCACTATACTTGCGCCTCGATTGCAGAAGAAGCGGATGGCGACGAAGCCTTTGTTGTGACTGTTGTTGGAAAGATGACGGCCCTATCTCTCCACAATCGCCAGATCAATATCGAAGATCATGCCGCCACGGATGAGGAGAAAGCCCAGCTGCGCGAAGCCTTCATAGCCGCGCTGTCGGAAGGTTGCGCCTCGGACAAGGATGCCCTTTTGGGCGGCGTGGTCGACAACGCGGTGAAAACGTCGCTGGGTTTGTGACCCACGTTCGTTTTAGGCACGTTAGAGCGTGCCCACAGCACAGCGCACAAGCCCCCAGCCCTTGTCCATCCCAGCCTCCTTGAGGCCGGTGACAAGACGGTCGGATAGAAACAACAGAGACGGGACTTTGGGGTCCAGCCAGATATCTGGGCCATCCAAGGCGCCCGGAACAACGACGAGTTCGTCTTCGTGGTGGTGGCTTGGCAGATAGACAGCACCATTCGCGATACTGACAAGAGGTGTGTTTACCCCATCCTCCGGCCCAAGCGCTTCGTAGTTACCCATCGACCGCATGTTGCCCACATTCAACAAATAATACGGTTCGAGCGTTGAAAGGCGCGTTTCAGCTGAATCCATCAAAGTTAAGGCGTGAAAGACGGTCTCCCCAAAATCATACTGTTCAAGAACAGCTTTGGCGGATTCAGAAACCAGAGGATATCCACCCCCGGAAATAAATGGCGGTTCTTCATATTCTGGATGTGTATTGTAGTACCAGATATCGCCAACCTGTTCTTTGGTCAGGATTTCCCCACGCTTCCAGCCACCAGATTCATCAATCATTCTGCTGGACCATTCCTGTTCTTCCGGAGATCGCCCCCTCAACCAAGTATCGCCAAACTCCTTTCGGAGAACCGCTTGTATTGCGTTGATGTTGTTTACTGTTGTGGAAATCCAGACGCAGAGGTCACCGTTCACATCTTTCGCCATCAGTTATACCTCAATAATGCGGCGGGCGTTCGTCGCCCAGAACGATCCCGCCCGAGCCTTCCTGCGACCGTTCGCCTTCGCGACGCATCAGCATTTCGACACGGCGTGTCAAACGATCAATCTCGTCCTGTTGGCGGGTGACGACCGAGTTGAGGTCTTCGACCGTACGGGCAAGATGGGCGATCTGCTCTTCCAGATGCTGCATGGGGGACTCCTGTGTCTTAGGCCGGTCATAGCGACCCGGACAGCGCATGGCCAGCGAAAGCGCGCCTTGCCCCGATGCAGGCCATGGGATAGACCGCGCGCGGAACAAGGCAACTCCCAAGGACGTCCCACATGGCCAAGCCCAAGAAACAGCCCCGCCCCAAGGCCGTAACGCCAAAAGGGTTCCGCGACTATTTCGGCCAGGAAGTCACGCAGCGCACCGAGATGCTGCGGGCTATTGCGGACGTCTATCATCGGTACGGGTTTGACGCCCTGGAAAGCAGCGCGGTTGAAACCGTCGAGGCGCTGGGCAAATTCCTGCCTGACGTAGATCGCCCGAACGAGGGTGTGTTCGCGTGGCAGGAAGTCGACGAGAATGACAAGGGCGACTGGATGGCCCTGCGCTATGACCTGACCGCGCCTTTGGCCCGGGTTTACGCGCAGCACCGCAACGATCTGCCGACGCCTTATCGTCGTTATGCGATGGGACCAGTCTGGCGGAACGAAAAGCCGGGGCCGGGGCGCTATCGCCAGTTTTATCAATGCGATGCGGATACGGTGGGCACGGCCTCGATGGCCGCTGATGCTGAGATTTGCGCGATGCTGTCGGACACGCTTGAGACCGTCGGCATTCCGCGCGGCGACTATCTGGTGCGGGTCAATAACCGCAAGGTTCTGAATGGTGTGCTTGAGGCGATGGGCCTTGGCGAAGACGCCGCGGCCCGCGACAACGTGCTGCGCACGATCGACAAGTTCGATAAGGTGGGCGAGGCCGGTGTGCGCGAGCTGCTGACCAAAGGCCGTCTGGATGCCTCGGGCGCGTTTATCGACGGTGTTGGCCTGAGCGATGATCAGGCTGAGCCAGTGATCGCGTTTCTGACCTCCAAGGCCGCCGAAACCGCCGGAACGCTGGCCAACCTGCGTGCTGCTGTTGGCGACAGCAAGATCGGCGCGGACGGGATCGCCGAGTTGGAACAAATCGGCACCTTGTTGGATGCGGGCGGGTATGGCGCGGATCGGATCGAGATTGACCCTTCGGTCGTGCGCGGTCTGGGTTACTATACCGGGCCGGTTTATGAGGCCGAGCTGACCTTTGAGATTTTTGATGAGAAAGGCCGCAAGCGACAATTCGGATCGGTTTCAGGTGGTGGTCGCTATGACGATCTGGTCAAACGCTTCACCGGGCAGGAAGTTCCGGCGACCGGCGTCTCCATCGGTGTCGACCGTCTGCTGGCTGCCCTGCGTGAAAAAGGCAGGATCGCTGCGCAGGCTACGGGTCCTGTAGTCGTGACCGTTATGGATCGCGACCGGATGGCCGATTATCAGGCGATGGTGGCAGAACTGCGCAACGCTGGTATCCGGGCAGAGGTCTATCTGGGTAATCCCAAGAACTTCGGCAATCAGCTGAAATATGCGGATAAACGGAACTCTCCGATTGCAGTGATCGAGGGCGGTGACGAGAAAGCCAATGGGATCGTGCAGATCAAGGATTTGATCCTGGGCGCGAAGATTGCCGAAAGCGCCACGCTCGAGGAATGGAAAGAACGCCCCAGCCAGTTCGAAGTGTCACGTGGTGATCTGGTCGCCAAAGTGCGCGAGATTCTGGACAGTCAGGACTGACCGATGCCCAATCGTTCCCAGATACAGGCCCGCGCCGCGATGATGCGTGTCCGGTTCGAAGCCGCCGGGGCGCAGGTTGTGGATACGCCCCTGCTGCAACCGGCTGAAACGTTGCTGGACCTTTATGGCGAAGACATCCGCGCGCGTGCTTACGTGACTTCGGATGCGTTGCGTGGCGAACAGATGCTGCGCCCGGATTTCACCCTTCCGGTGGTGCAGATGCACATGACCGAAGGGGCTGAACCCGCGCGCTATACCTATTCAGGTGAAGTGTTTCGTCGGCAAGAGCATGACCCGGATCGGTCCAACGAATACATTCAGGTCGGTTATGAAGTTTTTGACCGCAACGATCCCGCTGGGGCGGATGCCGAGGTGTTTTCGCTGTTTGCCCTGCAATTGCGGGGGCTGCCCCTGCGCGCGGCGACCGGTGACATCGGCATCCTGACGGCAGCGGTTCAGGGGTTGCGCACCACGGATCGACGCAAGGCCGCGCTGATGCGCCATCTGTGGCGTCCACGTCGGTTCCGCGTCCTGCTGGACCGGTTCGCCGGGCGAAAGCCCGAGCCGGAGCACCGCACAATGCTTTTGGAGGCCGCAGACCCGATGGGGTTTGACGTTCCTATGATCGGAAAACGCCGCGCTGCCGAGATTGAGGCCCGCATCGACGCGCTGCGTGAAGATCGCGACACGCCACCGATTTCTGACAACGAGCTTGCAGGCTTGGAATCTCTGCTGACCGTTCGGGAAACCATGCCCTTCGCTTTGGAGCAGTTGCGGGATGTGGCCGTCGACCTACCTCAGATCACCCCGGCGCTGGACAGGCTTGAGGCAAGAATTGCCGCTCTGCAGGCGCGTGGTGTTGATGTGAGCCGGTTGGATTTCGAGGCAGCCTATGGGCGTACGTCGATGGAGTATTACGACGGGTTTGTCTTTGGGTTTTATGCTGAAGGTCGCCCCGATTTGCCTCCGATTGCCACCGGCGGGCGTTACGATGCGCTGACGCGACAATTGGGCAACGGGGCGGAAATTCCAGCTGTGGGCGGCGTACTGCGTCCCGACCTGATGCTCGAAATCGAGGAGGCCGCGCAATGACCCTGAAACTGGGCGTGCCCTCGAAGGGCCGATTGATGGACAAGACCTTTTCGTGGTTCGAAAAGCGCGGTATCACATTGTCGCGCAGCGGATCAGACCGGGAGTATGCCGGTAAGGTTGAAGGGATCGACGGGGTCTCGCTGATCCTGCTGTCCGCCGGGGAAATCCCCCGCGAACTGGCAGCGGGGCGCATTCATCTGGGCGTTACCGGAACCGATCTGGTGCATGAGAAACTACCACGCTGGGAGCAACAGATTGAAGAGATCTCGCCGCTTGGTTTCGGCAAAGCAGATCTGATCATTGCGACCCCTGCCTGTTGGGTCGATGTCGAAACCCTGGACGATCTCGATGCTGTCGCTGCTGCGTTCCGCAAAACCCACGGGCACCGGTTGCGGATTGCGACCAAATACCACCGATTGGTGCGCGAGTTTCTGACGGACGCGGGGGTTGCAGATTACACTCTGGTCGACAGCCAGGGCGCAACCGAAGGCACCGTGATGAACGAAACCGCCGAGGCGATTGCCGATATCACCTCAACAGGTGAGACATTGCGCGCAAACCACCTAAAAATCCTGTCGGACGGCCTGATCCTGCAATCACAGGCCACGCTGTGGCGTAGTCGGGTTGCCAGCTATGGTGTGGGTGAAAAAGAGGTTCTTTCCGAATTGCTTGACCGGCTGAACTGATTACAGCACGCCAATATCCGCCAACGCGCGATTCAGATCGTCGGGCAGAGAATCATCCTCGGCCCGTCCTTTGGGAAGATCGGCAGGCGTATCTTCGGGTTTAAGGTATCGCCACCCTTGGAACGGGCGTTTCAGAGCGTTCTGTGTGCGGTGCACCTCAGGATCCAGCACGATGGCGCAGCGGCGGATACCGTCCTCGCCGCGCACTTCGTCCATCCGAACGATGCGTTGACGGCATTGGATCACACCCTTGATGACCCAATAGATTGATCCGCCGTTCAGAATCTCGGCCTCGCGTTTGGGCCACATGCGGGTGACGTGGCGCGGCAAGCCGTCTTCATAAAGCGGCTTGCGGCTGTCCTGCCACTCCATCAGCGTGTCGACGCTTTCCGATCCGACCGAAAGTTTTATGAGGTTTACGAATTTATCCACAGCTTTCCCACAGAGTCGTCCATCGACTATCTATCCATTGTAGCCCATGTGCGATTGTCATCAAGGTATAGTGGGTGATAGTCTGGATACCTCTTTCAGAATAGGGAATCACCAATGAGCCGCTTTGCCGCCCCCATCGCCGAGCAGATCTGGGACATGAAATATCGTTTCAAACAGGCTGATGGCACGCCCATTGACCAGACGGTCGAGGACAGCTGGCGGCGTATCGCTCGCGATCTTGCGCAGGTCGAAAAAGACCCCGCACATTGGGAGCAGAAGTTCTTCGAAGCGCTGGAAGATTTCAAATATCTGCCCGCTGGCCGTATCACCGCAGGTGCAGGCACTGCGCGACGTGTGACGCTGTTTAACTGCTTTGTCATGGGCACGGTGCCGGACAGCATGGGCGGTATCTTTGACATGCTGAAAGAGGCCGCGCTGACCATGCAGCAGGGTGGGGGGATCGGCTATGATTTCTCGACCATCCGCCCACGTGGCGCGGATGTGCATGGTGTAGCGGCGGACGCGTCGGGGCCACTGTCGTTCATGGATGTATGGGATGCCATGTGTCGGACGATCATGTCCGCAGGTTCACGCCGTGGCGCGATGATGGCGACCATGCGCTGTGATCACCCGGATATCGAACAGTTCATCACCGCCAAATCTGATCCCGCACGCCTGCGCATGTTCAATATGTCGGTGCTTGTCACCGATCCCTTTATGGAAGCTGTCAAAGCCGATGGCCCGTGGGAGCTGGTGTTCGATGACAAGGTCTATCACACAGTTCAAGCGCGTGATCTGTGGAACAAGATCATGCAGGCCACCTATGACTATGCCGAACCGGGTGTGATTTTCATCGACCGGATCAACAAGGCCAACAACCTCAGCTACGCCGAAACCATTGCGGCGACGAACCCGTGTGGCGAGCAGCCGTTGCCGCCTTATGGCGCGTGCCTGCTGGGTTCGATCAATCTGGCCCGTCTTGTGGCAGAGCCGTTCGAAGATGCGGCCCATTTGAATGAGGCTGCTCTGCAAGAGCTGGTCGCGACAGCCGTTCGCATGATGGACAATGTTGTGGACGCGTCGAAGTTCCCGCTGCCCGAACAGGCCGCCGAAGCGCAGGCCAAACGCCGTATCGGACTGGGTGTGACCGGACTGGCCGATGCTCTGCTGATGCTGGGTCTGCGCTATGGCTCGGACGAGGGCGCGCGTCAGACCGAACGCTGGTTGAAAGCGATTGCGCGCGCCGCGTATCTGGCGTCGGTGGACTTGGCGAAGGAAAAAGGGGCGTTCCCCTTGTTTGATGCCGAGAAATACCTGGAAAGCGGCACGATGCAGCAGATGGACGATGATGTTCGCGATGCGATCCGCGAACATGGTATCCGTAACGCTTTGCTGACGTCGATTGCGCCGACCGGTACGATTTCTCTCTATGCGGGGAATGTGTCGTCCGGGATCGAGCCTGTCTTTGCCTATGCCTATACGCGGAAGGTCCTACAAAAGGATGGCTCGCGCACTGAAGAAGAGGTCGTGGACTACGCCGTGCAGATGTGGCGCGACAAGTTTGGCGACAAAGAGCTGCCAGACTATTTCGTCAACGCGCAGACGCTGTCCCCCTCCGATCACGTCAAGATGCAAGCGGCGGCGCAGAAGTGGATCGACAGCTCGATCTCGAAGACGATCAACTGCCCCGAGGACATCGGCTTTGATGCTTTCAAGGATGTCTACATGCAGGCCTGGGATCAGGGATGTAAAGGATGCACGACTTATCGCCCGAACGACGTAACAGGATCCGTCCTGACGGTGTCAGAAAGCGAAGACAAAGCGCCGGGTGAAAGTGCAAGCGCACCGCATGAAATTGATGGTGGCGACGTGATCTACATGTCCGAACCGCTGGATCGCCCACAGTCTCTGGAAGGTTCGACCTACAAACTGAAGTGGCCCGACAGCGAGCACGCGATCTATCTGACGATCAATGATATTGTCATTGGTGGCCGTCGTCGTCCCTTCGAAGTGTTCATCAACTCGAAGAACATGGAGCATTACGCCTGGACGCTGGCGCTGACCCGCATGATCTCGGCCGTATTCCGCCGGGGTGGGGATGTGTCTTTTGTGGTGGAAGAACTAAAAGCGGTATTCGACCCGCGCGGTGGTGCTTGGGTTCAGGGCAAGTATATCCCGTCGATCTTGGCCGCAATTGGTGGCGTGATCGAACAGCACATGATCAATATCGGCTTTCTTGAGGGCGAGGGCATGGCGCTCAAATCCGACCCCCAGGCGCAGGTCGTCAACATGGACGCGCCACGCGGCAAAGCCTGCCCATCCTGCGGCCAGTACGACATGGTGATGATCGAGGGCTGCATGACCTGCCGCAGCTGCGGTCATTCAAAATGTGGCTGATGTCGTGAAATCCAGCGTCGGTTTCAAATTGGTCTGACCAAATAAGTGCCAAGCCTGTGATGAGCAGGTTTGGCATTATTTTTGAAAGCCCAACAGCACGCAGGCCATGGACGAACGGGACGTAGTGTATTGAAGGTCGTAATTCATCAAGGTTTCCATAAAACCGGCACAACGACGCTGCAAAAGACGCTCTCGAAAAATCGGGAATACCTGAAAGATCGCGTGAATGTTCTATTGCCTGATGACTTGCAAGAAGCCAGCCTGGCTGCGCGGCGGTATGCGGTCGCCCCCAAGGATCGCACCCTTCGCAATTTCGGAGCAACCGTTCGCGAGGCGCTTAAGCCGTTTGCAGACCGAAGTGGCAAACCCCTGCTGATCAGCAATGAAGAATTCGCTGGTTTGATCCCCGGTCGCAAAGGGGTTTGGACATATGAGCAAACGCACGTTCTTTCCAAAACTCTGTTGGATGAGGTTTCGCGCCTGACTGATGCCGGGGATCGCATTATCTTTCTGTTTACGACCAGAAACGCGGCCGATTGGATCAGAAGTGCGTATTGGCAAAACCTTCGCAGCCACAGAATCCGCGAGGATCTGTCACAATACGGGAAGGCGTTGCAGCAAGGTGCAGATCTTGGGGCGGTGGTGCGCCGGGTGAATGAAGCGGTTTCACCGCGTGCCGAGGTCGAATCTGTCAACGTTTCTGGTCTGGGCGATCACGATTTCCCGTTGATCAAGGCACTTTCCATTCTGAACGTGAGATCTGACAGGCTCATCACAAGTGAAAATCGGAACGTCCAGCCAGCTGGAGGCGCAGACTATTTTCTGGACCTGAACCGGTCGAATTTGAGCGATGAAGAGGTAGCGGCCGCGAAACGCGCGTACTTGGAAAAGCTGAAGCGGTCGAATGGCATCCATTGATGAGTTGAAGCAGGGGCAGGCCCAAATTGGTACCGCTGCCCAATTTAGTTGCTGTAATGCAACGATCGGACGGCTCAAATCGGATGCCCAGACTGGATTGGATGAACCGGAATATCATGGTTTCCAAAACACCGCTTGGAATTGATGGTACATGAAGAGCGAATACCCTAGGATTAATTTGAATTTAAAAACAAAAGTTTGAGTAGAGAATCGCTTTGAGATTTCTTGAGACTGGTGCGTCGCTATTTGACAAAAACAATCTAAGGTTGAATTATTTTCACTTTTAGTATCAGTTTGACTTGACACACCGGAAACATTTACGTGATTGCTGCACTTCGGTCTCTTTTCCGCCAGATTCTGTCCTGATAAGTAGGTGTAGTAAGCAGTGATTTGTTGAAAGGTACAGGCGGATACAATGACAGCCGGGGACAGCGGTCGCATATCCATTTCGTGGACGCAGACAGAGTTAAACGGACTTGAGGCGGCGCCTCAGTCTTTTTTGAAAGTAGGAGCCGCATGGTCGTGGCGTGGGCAGGCTCTTTCATTGGCCAGTCCGGCCGAGCAGGGCCTTGTGTTGTCGGGTCAGGCCGAAGCATTCGCATCAAAAGTGCTAAGCAGCATAGCGCCATCGCCGAATCTGGCAGACGGAGCACTGGGTCGTATCGTTCTGACCAATGGCGCGCAAAAGTACACGGCGCTATTGTTTTCGGTTGCCGGAGACACACGCCCGACGCTGGTTTTCGAAAACGGGTATCCCGCGCGCGATCAGGAATTCTGGGTCAGTGCGTATACCGAGTTTGAAAGCGAAAGCAATTCCAGCCTCACGGACCAAACTGTTGTCGCTTTCCCGACGCGGTCGCCGATGGATAATGGTTGGGAAAGCGCAGTTGCGGACGTCCGAAGCGTAGCAGACTAATAAGCCAAGCAGGCCGACGGCATTCGTAAATAGCAAAAAATCCACAGCCGTGTTGACTCCGCCAGTTCTGCGGATATAAGCGCGGCTTCATTGGTGTTGGTGGGCCCCGTAAGGGGATTCCTGTCATGGGGGAAACCTCAAGAGGACAACGCCCTTCATAGTGGCCTGTACGGGCCTCGACCTAAAGAAGGAGATCAGCCGTGACCAAACGCACGTCTGCCAAGTACAAAATTGACCGCCGGATGGGTGAAAACATCTGGGGTCGCCCGAAATCCCCGGTTAACCGTCGCGAATATGGCCCCGGCCAGCACGGCCAGCGCCGCAAGGGCAAACTGTCGGACTTCGGTCTGCAGCTGCGCGCCAAGCAGAAGCTGAAAGGCTACTATGGCGACCTGACCGAGAAGCAGTTCCGCCGCATCTACGCCGAAGCCGTACGTGTGAACGGCGACACCGGTGAAAACCTGATCGGTCTGCTGGAGCGTCGTCTGGACGCTGTTGTCTACCGCGCCAAGTTCGTTGCAACCGTCTTTGCTGCACGTCAGTTCGTGAACCACGGCCACGTCAAAGTGAACGGCCAGCGGGTCAACATCCCCAGCTACCGTGTCAAAGAAGGCGACGTGATCGAAGTACGCGACAAGTCCAAGCAACTGGCTGTTGTTCTGGAAGCCGCTGCTCTGGCCGAGCGTGACGTGCCTGACTACATCGACGCCGACCACTCGAAAATGACCGCGACCTTCGTTCGCGCACCAGGCCTGGGCGATGTGCCTTACCCGGTCGTCATGGAACCGAACCTGGTCGTCGAATTCTACGCGAAGAACTAATTTTCGCCGACATCCAGAATTTCAGGGCCGCGCAGTTTGCGCGGCCCTTTTTTGTTTGGCCATGTGACGACGCGTATTGGGTTTGACGGCATGTCCAAAATTTGCGTCTCGGGTTTTCAAAAAGTATCAACCGAAGTTCCTCAGCAGAACGCCCGCATTGGGTGGAATGCTGGAATTCACGCTCGGCTTGCACAAGCTGCATTTCGAATTGAACGCGTAACAACCTACGAACAGCCTTGCAGCCAAATCACTGATCAAGCCCGCCGAAGGCGCTGAGTCAAATTGGCAGCGGCCTGCTTTCGGCGATGGCCTCCATCGCAAAGTACGAGGTCACACTGTCTAGTTCGACCTTGTCGATCAATCGCTGATACACCTTGTCATATGACGTCATATCTTGTGTGACGACTTTCAACTGATAGTCATAGTCGCCACCAATGCGGTGAAAATCCACCACCTCGGGGATGGTCAGGACATGGCTTCGAAAGGCCTGTAGCCATTCCGCCGAATGGTGCCGAGTGCGCAGCATAACAAAGACCACAAGGCTCAGCCCCAATTTCTCGCGGGCGATCCGCGCGGTCGAACCGGTAATGACGCCATTTTCGTTCAACGCCTTCAGCCGCCGCCAACAGGCATTTTGCGACAATCCGACTCGGTCTGCCAACTCACGCTGTGACAGTGTTGCGTCTGTTTGAAGTTCGCGAAGGATGCGCTTGTCAATTTGATCTAGTTTTTCCGCCATATCGAAGCATATGACACGAAATTTTAGAAATCTACCAAAAGAAAGGTGAAGTTTCTGCATGCTCATTCAATCATATTTGATAGTGCAATACGGAGAACCAATCATGACCTTGTCCAAATTTCGCGCAGACCTCCAATCCACCACTCGCAATTCAACCCTGCGCGATGGGCTGATCGGAGAGAATGTTCTGATCCCCGGTCTGAATGGGGACGTTCCGCTGGTTTATGCGGACTACGTCGCTTCGGGTCGTGCGCTGCAGCAGGTAGAGGATTTTGTCGCCCATGAGGTGCTGCCTTTTTATGCCAACAGCCACACCGAAGCCTCCTATTGCGGGTCTTACATGACCCGTCTGCGCCGCGAAGCGCGCGCGGAAATAGCCCGTATTGTTGGAGCAAGGGAAGAGGACCCGGTGATCTTCACCGGGTCTGGCGCCACTGCGGGTCTTAACCGGCTGGTCAGCTTGATGGGAGTTGAAGGGGCTGACCGGCCGGTTGTTTTGATCGGGCCGTATGAGCATCATTCGAACATCCTGCCTTGGCGGGAAAGCAAGGCGCAGGTCATCGAAATTCCCGAAGCGCCCGAAGGCGGCGTCGATCTGAGTGCGTTGGAGCAGGCATTGGTGGATAATGCTGGCTCCGATCTGATCATCGGTTCCTTCTCGGCGGCGTCTAACGTGACGGGCATCATCACTGACCCGGATCCGATCACCCGGCTGCTTAAGGCACATGGGGCCGTGTCGATCTGGGACTATGCCGGTGGCGGACCCTACCTACCGATGGGCATGGGGCCAGAGGATGCGCGCAAGGACGCCATCGTCGTCTCGCCTCATAAATTCCCGGGCGGACCGGGCGCGTCAGGCGTGCTGATCGTCAACCAGAACGCCGTTCGCCGCACCTGTCCCAGTTGGCCTGGTGGTGGCACGGTCAGCTTTGTATCGCCTTGGCGGCACGACTACAGCGATGATCTGGCCACGCGGGAAGAAGCGGGCACGCCCAATGTGATTGGGGATATCCGCGCCGCGTTGGCTTTCATCGTCAAGGACGTTGTCGGTACAGATGAGATCGCCAAGCGTGAAGCCCGGTACAATGAAATGGCAATGAAAGGGTGGGGCGACAATCCAAACCTGACCCTGCTTGGCACAGACAACCCACATCGCCTGCCGATCTACTCTTTCCTTGTGCGGGACAACTCCGGCCAGCCGGTGCACCAGCAGCTGTTTACACGGATGCTCAGCGACATTTACGGCATTCAGGCACGCGGCGGGTGCGCCTGTGCCGGCCCTTATGCGCATCGTCTGTTGGATATCGACCGCGAAACGTCCGCCGAATTGCATGCGGCCCTGTCTGCGGGGGAAGAGATGAAGAAACCCGGTTGGGTGCGGCTGAACTTCTCTTATCTGATGAGCGAAGAGACGGTCCAGTTCATCATCGACAGCGTTAATGATCTGTCCCATAGGACAGAGGAATTCGCCCCTTATTACAACGCCGACCCGGCGACCGCCCGCTTCAAAGCGGCGTGACGGAATTGCCGCTTTTCTCAACGCGTTGAGACGGGTATGAGAGGCTCCAACAACGGAGCCTCTTATGAACAAGATCACCCCGCAGCCCGGCATTATGGACATCGCGCTCTATCAGGGCGGCCAGTCGCATGTGGCGGGGGTGGAGCACGTGATCAAGCTCAGCTCCAACGAAAACCCGTTTGGTCCCAGCCCCAAGGCGATCGAGGCCGTGCGCGATAGTGCGGTGACGCTGCATCGTTATCCCAGCACCGACCACGCCAGCTTGCGCGCAGCGATTGGCGAACGGCACGGGTTGGACCCTGCGCGGTTAATCTGCGGCGTTGGCAGTGACGAAGTGCTGCAATTCATTGCCCAGGCCTATACCGGGCCGGGCGATGAGGTCATCTATACCGAGCACGGGTTTTCAATGTACCCGATCATCGCCCGCATGGCCGGTGCGACACCGGTGATGGTGGCCGAGCGCAATCGCCATGTGGACGTAGACAGCATTCTGGCCGCCGTGAACGACCAAACCCGGATCGTGTTCGTGACCAACCCGGGCAACCCGACCTCGACCATGATCCCCGAGGCTGAATTGCTGCGTCTGGCCGAGGCATTGCCCAAGACCTGCCTGATGGTGATCGACGGGGCCTATGCCGAGTTTGTCGATGGGTTCGACGGTGGTGCATCGCTGGTGGATCGGTTTGACAACGTGATCATGACGCGGACCTTTTCCAAGGTGTACGGTCTGGGCGGAATGCGTGTCGGTTGGGGCTATGCCGCGCAATCGATTACCGACGTACTGAACCGGGTGCGCCAGCCCTTCAACCTGTCCCTGACCGCTTTGGCTGCTGCAGAGGCAGCGGTGAATGACGCGGAATTCCTGTCCTTCTGCCAGGCTGAAAATGCGCGCCTGCGGGTGTGGTTGTCGGAAGAACTGGACAAGATCGGCGTGCCCTCGGATGTGTCCTGCACCAATTTCATCCTCGCCCGCTTTGCCGACCAGGCCGAGACCGAGGCGTGTGACGACTATCTTAAGACCCAAGGTTTGATTGTGCGCCGTGTGGCGGGCTACAACCTGCCAAACGCTTTGCGGATCACCGTGGGCGACGAAGAAGCCTGTCGCCGCGTTGTTGCGGCCATCACCGCGTTCAAAGGGGGCGTCGCATGAGCCAAGTTTACGACCGTGTGGCCTTGATCGGGCTTGGCCTGATCGCCTCGTCCATGTTCTGGGCGATCAAACGCGCCGGGCTTGCTGGCGAAGTGACTGGCTATGCCCGGTCCGAGACCACCCGCGACACGGCCCGCCGCATCGGCTTGTGTGATCGCGTCTGCGATACTGCGCAAGAGGCGGTCGAGGGCGCGGATCTGGTCGTTCTCTGTGTTCCTGTTGGCGCGATGGGCGCTGTGGCAAAAGATATTGCACCTGTCCTGAAACCCGGGGCGACGGTGACTGATGTCGGCTCGGTCAAGCGTCACGTTATTCAGGCCGTCGGGCCGGTAATCCCGGATGGTGTGCATTTCATCCCCGCGCACCCCCTGGCAGGAACTGAGCATTCTGGCCCGGAATCGGGTTTTGCAGAACTCTTTGACAACCGCTGGTGTCTTTTGGTCCCGGTTGAAGGCTCGGACCCGGATGCGATTGCCCGTTTGCGGGCACTTTGGGAAGGCATGGGGTCAAACGTTGATGAGATGGACGCGGATCACCATGATCTGGTTCTGGCCGTCACATCGCACGCGCCGCACCTAATCGCCTATACGATGGTGGGCGTTGCGGATGATCTGCGCCGGGTCACCGATACCGAGGTCATCAAGTATTCCGCCGCAGGATTCCGAGACTTCACCCGCATCGCGGCCTCTGACCCGACCATGTGGCGGGACGTGTTCCTGACCAACAAGGATGCGACGCTGGAGATCCTTGGCCGGTTCACCGAAGAACTGTTTGCACTGCAGCGCGCGATCAGAACGGGTGACGGCGAGCAGCTTTTCGACTATTTCACCCGTACGCGCGCCATCCGCCGCGGCATCATTGATGCTGGCCAGGATACGGATGCGCCTGATTTCGGACGGGGAAAAACGAACCCATGACGCAGGGCTTGAGAACCATTCTGACCGGATTTGCAGCGCTTTGCGCAATGTCAACTCAGGCTGGTTCGCTGGAACGTTCGTTAATACCGATATCGCGACCTCAGGCTACACTTGCGGTCCTTAGCAGCGCAGTGCCTCAGCTGCCTCCGGCCACCATACGACCAGAATTGCGGCCGGATTCACCGCAGGTTTTAGCAGCCGCGGCACGACCTGCAGAGCTGCCTCTGCTTGGCCCGGACACGTCGCTGATGCCTTACCTGCGGCCCAAAGCCTTGGAGCAGGAGGCGCTGTTCAAAAAGCGCAAACTGCGCAAAGGATCGGTGTGTGGCGACATCGATATTCAGGGTAAGCCTGTCGGGACGGTATCGGGCAGGATCAAGGCTTGCGGGATCAAGGACGCTGTTCAGATCACCTCGGTCTCAGGTGTGACGCTTAGCCGTCCCTCCACGATGGATTGTGGAACGGCAATTGCGCTGAACAAATGGGTTGAGAAAGCGGTCAAGCCGACCTTCAAGAGACGCGGGCCGGTGGTCCAGTTGCAGGTCGCCGCTCATTATGCGTGTCGAACGCGAAACAACCGTAAAGGCGCTCGTATTTCCGAGCACGGCAAAGGCCGAGCAATTGATATCTCGGCTTTCAAGATGGCCGATGGAGAGGTTGTGACGGTCCTGAATGGCTGGCGCAAGAACCCATCGCAAAAACAACTGGTCAAGATCTGGCGCGATGCATGCGGGCCGTTTGGCACCGTATTGGGGCCAAACGCAGACCGGTATCACCGGGATCATTTCCATCTGGATACAGCCCGCCACCGTCGCGGGCCATACTGCCGTTAACGCAAAATCAGGCGCGGGGCGGGCCCCAGCGGCAAAGGTCCTAGCGCCACGAACCCGTCGCGGAAGTTAAGCTGCAGGTCTAGTGCATTTGGATTGCCGCCCAGCCCAGCCATGAAATTCAGCGCGCGTGTCACCGGATCAACCGCCTGATCGGGCAGGGCACCTGCGGCGTTGGCCATGGCAATCATGTCGCGCCAGTTTTCAGCTTTGACCGCAATTTCGCCCGTTGGGATGCCCTGGTGATCGATATCAAGCTCGCCTGCCGCAAACAGACGCAAAGCGCCCCATTTCATCTCGGCGAGGTTCAGGTCAATCATTACCGGTTGCGGTCTGCCCTGTTCCAATGCCGTGCGATCCCACGGCTTGTTGAACGTGGCGGTCATGTCCAGTTCGAACGTCTCAAACGCCTGCGGCAATGTGTTGGCCGACCGCATCAATTCTCGCAGGCCGTCACCCGGGGTGAACCCGTCAATACGGGCACCGATGGCATAGGTCACTGGAATAGACGTCTGTTCCATGACAAGCGTCAGCGTATCACCCCCGGCCAGGGCTTCGGCATCGTCGGTGATCAGCCATGAACCAGCAGTCAGCGCCATTTTCTCCAGCACCAGCGCGACACCGGGCTGTAGTTGCAGCTCGGCCTGCAGATCGCTGGCTTTGATGGTCGCCGTCTGATCATAATAGGACAGGCGCTGAGGGGTGTCAGCAAAGCGCAGCACCTGACGCCCAGGCCAGATTGCAGGGCTTTGGAACTCGATCCAATCGGCGCTCCATGCGGTGCCGTTGACTGGATCAGCCAGCGCCGGACTGTTCAGGCGCGTAACGTGGCGCAACGGATACCCCGCTGTTGAAACATCGGAAAAGTCGGCCTGCCAACCTTGTTCCTGCTGTTTGTCGAACCAGGCGGTGATTGCATTGCGCAATCCGAATCCGGCGACGAACCAATAGGCGCTCCAGATAACCGTTAAGAAAATGACTACTCGTATTAGACCGCGCATGGCAGTTGGCCCTTTTTCCCGCGTTGAATTTGATGTTTATAGGCCGAAACGGGCAAGGACCAGAGCTATGACGATGTGGGTTTTCGGATATGGATCGCTGCTGTGGAATCCGGGCTTTCCGGTGGCCCGAAGCGAACACGCCACGCTGCATGGGTATGCGCGGTCCTTTTGCATGAGTTCGATCCACCACCGCGGAACCGAGGACCATCCCGGCCTTGTGCTGGCGTTGGACGAACAGACCGACGCCAATTGCACGGGCTTGGCGCTTGCGGTCGAAGCGGGCCATGAAGAACGGACCCTTCAAGAGCTGCGCGAACGCGAGCTGATCTCATCGGCCTATGTCGAGAAAAACCTTGATGTGCATCTGAACACTGGCGAGGTTATCACTGCCGTGACCTATGTGATCGACGCAGAACATGTCCAATACTGTGGTGGCATGCCGTTAGAGGAGCAGGCGCAGATCATTGCACATGCGATTGGCGGGCGCGGACCGAATACGGAATATCTGTATAATACTGCGGAACATCTGGCCGAGATTGACCTGCGCGATCCCGATCTTGAGTGGTTAGCGCAACGGGTGCGCAGCATCACAGCATAAACCCTTGGCGTCACCGGCGGATTTTGGCTAGATTCAAGCCAGAGCAGGCAAAAACCGGGAAACACGCGCATGGCGCAGGCACATCAGGGCGCGAGACCCCATTTCTCGCATCCCATCCGTCAGATTGTGATGATGTTGGTCGCAATTGGCCTGGCGGGGTTGGGCGTCTTCATGGCGCTGCCTTATGTGCTGCCGGTGTTTCAGGCCAACCCGTACCTGAACGGATTTATCATTCTGGTTTTCATAATCGGCGTTTTCGCCTGTTTCTTTCAGGTGACACAGCTGATTGGCTCGGTTCGCTGGATCGAGGCTTTTGTTGGCGGCGTTGTCCGCGAGGACGCGCGCACGCCGCAATTGCTGGCACCTTTGGCCTCATTGCTTCGCGAACGCGGTGCACGGTCACAGATCAGTTCCAGCTCGACCCGGTCGATCCTGGATTCGGTCGCGGAACGCGTCGAGGAAGAGCGTGAGATCACACGCTATATTACCAATGTTCTGATTTATCTGGGCCTTTTGGGCACGTTCTTTGGACTGGCGACCACCGTCCCAGCCATTGTCGACACGATCCGCAGCCTGAACCCGCAAGAGGGCGAAGAAGGGCTGGCCGTGTTCAATCGCCTGATGGTGGGGCTTGAGGCCCAGCTACAAGGAATGGGCGTGGCATTCGGGTCGTCCCTTTTGGGCCTTGCTGGGTCTTTGATCGTCGGACTGCTGGAACTGTTCACGGGTCACGGTCAGAACCGGTTCTACCGCGAGCTTGAGGAATGGTTGTCCTCAATCACTCGTGTTGGCTTTGCCGCCGCTGAGGAAGGTGGGGCCGAGATTGCGGTTCTGACACCAGTTCTGGATGCTATGTCCGAACAGATGGATGCGCTGCAGGACCTGTTTTCGGGGCAAGAGGCTGATCGTGCATCCGTGTCGGTCAAATTGGGCCAATTGGTTGATGCGATTGGTGAGATGAACGTGCGACAGTCTGAATCCGAAGGGGTGACAGCCGCATTGGAACGTGTGGCCCTTGGGCAGGACGCCCTGCTGGATCACATGCGTGATCAGGGCATGGGGGATGGAATTGATGCCGAAAGCCGGATGCGTCTGCGGTCGATGGACGTCCAGTTATTGCGCATCCTCGAAGAAATCTCGGCCGGTCGTCAGGAAAGCATGAGCGAACTGCGCAAGGATATCGAATTGCTGGTCAAAGCCCTGACATTGCCCCGAGGCGCGGTGCGCACCACTCCGGAAGGACAGTAATCCATGGCTCTGTCCCGTCGCACAGGTCAGCGTTTTCAGGGCTCGGTTTGGCCGGGTTTTGTTGACGCGATCACCGGGTTGCTGATGGTGCTGACCTTCGTTCTGACCATCTTTATGGTGGTGCAGTTCGTGTTGCGCGAAACCATTTCCGGGCAAGAGGACGAACTGACCGCCCTGTCGGATGAAGTTGCAGCGCTGGTCGGGGCGTTGGGTTTGGAAGAGCGTGAGAATAACCGCCTGGAGGCCCGTCTTGGGGCATTGAACACGACCCTGTCGCAAACCGAAGATACGCTGGCGCGGGCGGAAGTGGACCTGGCCTTGTCGCAGGCGCGTATCACGGATTTTGAGGCGCAGGTCGCCGCACTTCTGACGGATCAGGAGCGGGCGCGCGGTGCCATTGCAACACTGGAATCCCAGCGCGCCAAGTTGCTGGAGGACCAAGAGGCGCTGAACCTCGCGCTGGCGCAAAGCCGGTCCGAGATCGACGAACAGGCCGAAGCCGCCCGGTTGGCAGCCGCCCAACGCGAGGCGCTGGAGGCGTTGGTTGCGGATCTCGAACAAAGCGACGCGGCGCAATCCACCCAGATTAGTGAATTGGAGGAACAGATCAGCGCGGAAGAGGCCGCCAAGCTGGCCGAGGCTGCCGCTGCCGAGAACCTGCGCAACCGTCTGCAGGATGCAGATGCCGAGTTGACGGCAATGACACTGGCATTGGAAGCGCAGCGCAAAGAAGCTGAGGATACACTGACCCTGCTTGCCGCAGCACAAGCCGCCAGGGCCGAGCTTGAGCGCCAGTTTGGTGCGCTGGATGCGGACGAGTTGCAGGCGCAATTACAAGCCGCCTTGGCTGCGCAGACCGCGGCGCAGGCTGAGGCACAATCGCAACGCTCATTGGCTGAAGAGCGTGCAAACCTATTGGCTGTGGCCCGTGAAGCGATCTCGGCTGAGAAAACGATCTCCGCAAAAGCGCAGCGAGAGACGGCGTTGTTGAATCAACAGATGGCGGCGCTGCGCCAACAACTTGGCGGGTTGCAGGCGTTGTTGGACGACTATGAAGAACGCAACGTCGCTTCGGACATTCGAATTCAGACCCTGGGTCAGGACCTGAACGCAGCTTTGGCCCGCGCGGCTTCGGAGGAACGCCGCCGGCGTCTGCTGGAAGAGGCTGAGCGTGTCCGGCTTGAAGCCGAGGCCGAAGTGCTGTCCGGTCAGAATCAGGAACTGGCGGCGCAGGCAGAAGACCTGCAGCGCTATCGGTCAGAGTTCTTTGGAAGATTGCGCGACGTGCTTGGGGATGAGGAGGGCGTTCGGATCGAAGGCGACCGTTTTGTATTCTCGTCCGAGGTCCTGTTTGACACGGGTTCGGCCGTTCTGTCACCAGCCGGGCAGCAGGACATCGCCAAAGTGGCCAATATCCTGCGCAGTGTGGCGGCTGAAATTCCCGAAGGTCTGAACTGGGTGATCCGCGTCGATGGTCACACTGATAACGTGCCGCTGGCCGGTTCCGGGCGCTATCGCGACAATTGGGAACTTAGTCAGGGCCGCGCCTTGTCCGTGGTGCGCTACATGGTCGATGCGCTGGGCATCCCGCCGAGCCGGTTGGCCGCAAACGGTTTTGGTGAGTTCCAGCCCGTAAACCCGGCAGACACCCCGGAGGCCCGGGCGCAAAACCGCCGGATCGAGCTGAAACTCACCGAAAGGTAACCGAGACACTCGTTAAGGGTACGGGTCAGCGACGACCAAACCGAAAGCTGTTATCTGGCTTACCCGCAAAGCAGCGCGGGATGACCGGGTAACTTTCAGTCAGGAAATAGGCATACGTTCCAGATGGATATTCAGGCGAAACCGTAAAGGCTCCGTTACATTCATCCAGATTTCCTGCGCCTGCTACATAAGCGTAGTCCTCATTGAACGTGCCATCATGTTTTCCGTCGGGCGCGCTTCCTCCGGGCCGGTTGCCGCTTTTCAATCTGTACGACGACTTCATTTGCGTCACTTTCCCATCCAAAACGCCGGTCATTGCGTAAATCGGGAAGCCGTCTGCCGCGTATCCGATCAGCGGTGAATGTCGGCTGGGTGTATAGTTCAGCAGCTCAATAAAGCCCGTGGGGATGCCGTGGTAATGATATTTTCCATTGGGTTGCACATGGGCATAGTTTTCGTCGAACCCCAAAGTAACCGCGCCCCCAAGCGCATTGTAGGACCAGCCTGAGCGGGGATTGCCCTGCCAGAACTCTGCCGCCAGCGGGTCGAACACGACACCGTTCAGAGACACACCAAAGTTCCATCCCATTTCAAGCGGGGTGGTGGATCGATTGGATTTCGGGTTCGTCGGTACTTTCAAGTTGACGCGCTGCTCGGAAATGCTGTGCGGATTGCCTTGGTTCGGAAAGCGCCCGACAAGGTGATCGGGGATCCCGTTGGCCGAGACGCGTATACTTTTGCGGGTCTCAGAGATTTCAGAGTGGCTGTTGCCCGGATCAACCGTTGCGGCCTGCAGGCGCAGTGGCTGCGTTTTTGTCTCGTCGTGATATCGAAATCTGTGCTGGGCGGTTGCAATTGCGGCAACGGCGGAAAGGGCGAATGCTACGCTCCAAACGGCGGCGGTTTTGGTCATCAAAATCCCCTTTGCAATTCATCAGTGATAATGAAACGCGCAGGTTTGGCTGTTCCGTCGAAAAAGTTTGTGGCCGAAACGAAATCGCCCGGCTGCTGAGCAACCGGGCGATTAGACTTGTTAGGCGAATGCGGCGTCTTAATCCGCGGTCAAAAGCGGAGGTTTGTCGCCCGGAATTCGTGGCTGATCGGGGCCAAGGATATCGAGGTTCAAATCGCCTTTCTTGACAGACACGCGGACCAATCCACCCTTGGCCAGTTTGCCGAACAGCAACTCCTCGGCCAGTGGTTTCTTGATGTGTTCCTGAATGACACGACCCAGAGGACGTGCACCCATCTTGTCGTCATACCCTTTTTCCGCCAGCCACGCGGCGGCTTTGGGGGTCAGATCGATGGTCACATTGCGATCCAGCAATTGCGCCTCAAGCTGCAGAACGAACTTCTCGACCACCTGCAGGATGACCTCTTTCGGTAGTGGCGCGAATGAGATCACAGCATCAAGACGGTTGCGGAATTCGGGCGTGAACATACGTTCGATTGCGGCCGTATCCTCGCCCTCGCGGCGATCACGTGCAAAGCCGATGGCAGCCTTGGCCTGTTCCTGCGCACCCGCGTTAGAGGTCATGATCAGCACCACGTTGCGGAAGTTCACTGTACGTCCGTTGTGATCGGTCAGCTCACCGTGGTCCATCACCTGCAACAGGATGTTGAACACGTCCGGATGGGCCTTTTCGATCTCATCCAGCAGCAGCACGCAATGCGGATGCTGGTCGACGCCATCGGTCAGCAGACCGCCCTGATCAAAGCCAACATAGCCCGGAGGCGCACCGATCAGACGGCTGACGGCGTGCTTCTCCATGTACTCAGACATGTCGAAGCGCAGCAGTTCTACACCCAGCGTATCCGCCAGCTGTTTCGCAACTTCGGTCTTACCCACACCGGTCGGGCCGGCGAACAGATAGTTGCCGATGGGCTTTTCAGGTTCACGCAGACCGGCACGCGCCAGTTTGATTGCACTGGACAGCGCCTCGATTGCGAGATCCTGGCCGAATACAACACGTTTCAACGAGGCCTCGAGGTCTTTCAGCACCTCCGCATCGTCTTTGGTGACGTTCTTGGGTGGAATGCGGGCGATCTTGGCGACGACCGCCTCGATTTCCTTGACCCCGATGGTCTTGCGCCGTTTGCTTTCGGCCACCAGATGCTGCGCCGCACCGGCCTCATCGATTACATCGATGGCCTTGTCGGGCAGTTTGCGGTCGTTGATGTAGCGGGCCGACAGTTCCACCGCGGTCTTGATCGCATCGGCGGTATATTTGATCTCATGATGCTCTTCGAAATAAGGCTTCAGACCGCGCAGGATTTTCACGCTGTCTTCGACCGAAGGCTCGCTCACGTCGATCTTCTGGAACCGGCGGCTCAGCGCGCGGTCTTTTTCAAAATGCTGACGAAATTCCTTGTATGTGGTCGAGCCCATGGTGCGCAGCTTGCCGCCCTGCAGGGCAGGTTTCAGCAGGTTTGACGCATCCATCGCGCCACCCGAGGTGGCACCGGCACCAATCACGGTGTGGATCTCGTCAATGAACAGCACCGCGTCGGGGTGGTCCTCCAACTCGGTCACAACCGCCTTCAGGCGTTCTTCGAAGTCGCCGCGATAGCGTGTACCAGCCAGCAGAGCGCCCATGTCGAGAGAATAGATGGTGGTCTCCGACAGCACATCTGGCGCTTCGCCGCCAACAATCTTGCGTGCCAGGCCTTCGGCGATGGCAGTCTTGCCCACGCCCGGATCACCCACCAGCAGCGGGTTGTTCTTGCGGCGGCGGCACAGGACCTGAATACAACGCTCAACCTCATCAGCACGGCCGATCAGCGGGTCGACATCGCCTGCGCGCGATTTAGCGTTCAGGTCAATGCAGTATTTCCCAAGCGCGCTTTCCTTCTGTTCGCCTTCGGTGACGCCAGGCTGAGCCTCTTCCTCGACCTGATCCGCACCCGAAACCGAGCGGTTTTCGCCGTACGCAGGGTCTTTGGCCACGCCGTGCGCAATGAAGTTTACCGCGTCGTAGCGCGTCATGTCCTGCTCTTGCAGGAAATAGGCCGCATTGCTTTCACGTTCGGCGAAGATGGCGACCAGAACGTTTGCGCCTGTCACTTCGGTCCGGCCCGAGCTTTGGACGTGGATCGCCGCGCGTTGTATGACGCGCTGGAAAGCGGCGGTTGGCACGGCCTCGGAACCGTCGATATCCGTGACCAGATTGGACAGGTCTTCGTCAATGAATTCGACCAGAGTGCTGCGCAGTTCTTCCAGATCGACGCTGCAGGCTTTCATGACGCGGATGGCGTCAGGTTCTTCCAGTAACGCCAGAAGCAGATGCTCTAGCGTGGCAAATTCGTGACGCCGTTCATTCGCAGCCGCCAAGGCCGCGTGGATGGCTTGTTCTAATGTGCTCGAGAATGAAGGCACGCGGGTGCTCCTCTGTCTTGGGTCGAAAGGGGCAGGCTTCGGCCGGAACCCCATCCCAACCATGTCCTCATACTATTAGAGTTTGGTTGATCGTGGCCCGGCTTCAAGGGTTTTCTTGCTCTTGACAGTCACATTTCACGTGACCGTGGCCGTGAGGAAGGCAATTTGGGTACTAGAAGCTGTCTTTTCTAGTCCGAATTTCAGCAAAAACTTCTGCGGGGTCCGAATTTTGCATTCCCAAATGCGCCTGAATCGCCGGTTCAGCGGCCCGCAAGAACGGGTTTGTGGCCTTTTCCAGCGCCATCGTCGAAGGAACCGTGGGTTCTCCGGCAGCGCGCGCGCGGTTGATATCATCAGCGCGTTTTTGCAGTGCGGCATTGGTTGGATCGACGGTTAACGCGAATTTTGCGTTTGATTGCGTGTATTCGTGGCCGGAGCATACGATTGTCTCATCGGGAAGGGCGGCCAACTTGCTGAGCGAGGCCCACATCTGTGGCGCCGTGCCTTCGAACAAGCGCCCACACCCCAATGCCATGAGGCTGTCCGCGGTGAAAACAACTGCGCTGTTCGGCATGTAAAAGGCGACATGGCCAACAGTATGTCCGGACACATCCAGCACCCGAATCTGCTCGCTTCCGAATTCAAATGTGTCACCGTCGCTGACCTGCTTATCCAGTGGGGGCAGGCGGTGCGCATCGGCGGCCGCGCCAACAACTTTGGCCGGATGTCTTTCCAAAATGGCAGACAGGCCATCCACATGGTCCCAATGGTGATGGGTTAGAAGAACATGGGACAATGTCCAGCCGCGCCTGTCCAACTCGGCCAGAATGGGTCCGGCTTCGGGCGCGTCGACCAGTGTGGTATTGCCGCTTGCGGCGTCATGCGCCAGAAATGCGTAATTGTCGCTGAGACATGGGATGGTAACGACCTCAAGAGGCATGGCCTTTTGCCCTTTCGTTGCTAGACTGCGCCCAGCTAAGCCGATTGACCGGGTGTCTGCAATGCATCTTGATGTGCAGGATTTGAGGAACTTCTACTATCGCAGCACTCTGGGTCGTGCCGCGCAGGCGGCGATCCGTGGGCGACTGATCGAGCAATGGCCCGAGGCCAAGGGGCAAACGGTTGCAGGATTCGGCTTCGCGGTTCCATTGCTGCGTCCTTATCTTGCGGACGCCCGCCGCGTGATCGGTTTGATGCCAGGCCCGCAAGGCGTCATGCCCTGGCCCGCCGGAATGCCCAATGTGTCGGTTCTGACCGAAGAAACCCTGTGGCCGATTGAAACAGGTCATGTCGACAAGCTGATTGTGATGCACGGGCTTGAAACCTCGCAGCGGCCCAGCCAATTGCTGAATGAGTGCTGGCGCGTGTTGGGGCCAGGGGGGCGCGCATTCTTTGTTGTGCCCAATCGGGCTGGTTTGTGGTCTCGGACGGATAAGACCCCGTTTGGCTTTGGCCGACCGTACACAGCCTCGCAGCTGGAAAGTCAGCTCAAGGCGCATCACTTCATCCCGGAAAGCCATTGCTCGGCTCTGTATCTGCCGCCGTCATTCCGCCGTTTCTGGCTGAAGTCGGCGAGCCTGATCGAAAAGACTGGCCAAAGGCTGCCGACAGTCATGGCAGGTGGAGTGCTTATGGTTGAGGTGACAAAACACATCCGACCGCCCAGCGGCAGTGTTGCAAAGGATGCCGAACGTCGTCCGATAAAGGCGCTTGATGGCCTTCTGAAACCAGCCTGAGCAGCCCAGCCATTTTCCCTCTTCAATTCGCAAAAATTGAGGGAAAAAGGACACAGGAATCGCAAAAACCTACACTTTCGTAACATTTTTCGTCTGTTTCAGCCGGATAAAAGGGTCGCACCCTCCTTAAGTAATTGAAATTGAACATTTTGTGGATAAACCTGTTGCCGTGATAATATATTGCTAGCTGGGTTCGGCTCTGCTACATCCCCGGTGATTTTGATCCCCGACCGTCTGGCCGGGGTTTCTTCACGCCCCCGGGGTAGCTGCCGCAACGCGAATTCGGGGCCCAAAATATCGGAAGGGTGGACGTGTCCGAACCAGCTTCGATTTCCACAGGCATTGCCAAGCGCTATGCCACCGCGATCTTTGAGATCGCCAAAGAGAATAATGACCTCGCAGGTCTGGAAACCGGAATCAACGATCTGGCAGCAGCATTGGGCGAAAGCGCCGAACTGCGCGACCTGATCGCATCGCCTCTGGTTTCGCGTGCCGAACAAGAAGGCGCCATTACCGCAATCGCTGACAAAATGGGTCTGCACGCCATCATGCGTAACACGCTGGCTCTGATGGCTCAGAAGCGCCGTCTGTTCGTCGTTCCCGAGTTGGTGCAGGTTCTGCGCGACATGCTTGCGGACGAACGTGGCGAAGTGACCGCTGATGTTGCGTCGACCAAGGCGCTGACCAAGACACAACTGGAAAAACTGTCCAAGACGCTGTCCGAGCGTGTGGGCAAGACCGTGACAATAAATGCGACCGTTGATGAAAGCCTCATTGGCGGTCTTGTCGTTAAAGTGGGCTCGAAGATGATCGATAGCTCGATCCGTTCGAAGCTCAACTCCCTACAGAATGCAATGAAAGAGGTCGGATAAATGGGAATCCAAGCTGCAGAGATTTCTGCAATCCTGAAGGACCAGATCAAGAATTTTGGTCAGGAAGCCGAAGTGGCCGAAATCGGTCGCGTGCTGAGCGTCGGTGACGGGATTGCCCGCGTATACGGTCTGGACAATGTGCAAGCGGGTGAGATGGTCGAATTCCCCGGTGGCATTATGGGCATGGCGCTGAACCTGGAAAGCGACAACGTTGGTGTTGTTATCTTCGGTTCCGACCGTGACATCAAAGAAGGTGACATCGTCAAGCGCACCAACTCGATCGTGGACGTTCCGATTGGTAACGGTCTGCTGGGTCGTGTTGTTGACGGTCTAGGCAACCCGCTGGACGGCAAAGGCCCCATCGAATCCACCGAGCGTGGCGTTGCTGACGTCAAAGCACCGGGCATCATCCCGCGTAAATCGGTTCATGAACCGATGGCAACCGGCCTGAAATCGGTTGACGCGATGATCCCGATTGGTCGTGGCCAGCGTGAGCTGATCATTGGTGACCGTCAGACCGGTAAAACTGCTGTTGCTCTGGACGCCATCCTGAACCAGAAAACCTACAACGATGCAGCAGGCGACGACGAGTCGAAGAAGCTGTACTGCGTTTACGTCGCGATCGGCCAAAAGCGTTCGACCGTTGCGCAGCTGGTGAAGAAACTGGAAGAGTCCGGCGCGATTGACTACTCGATCGTTGTGGCCGCAACCGCGTCCGACCCGGCGCCGATGCAGTTCCTGGCACCCTATGCCGCAACCGCAATGGCCGAATTCTTCCGCGACAATGGCCGCCACGCACTGATCATCTATGATGACCTGTCGAAACAGGCTGTGTCTTATCGTCAGATGTCGCTGCTGCTGCGTCGTCCGCCCGGACGTGAAGCTTATCCTGGCGACGTTTTCTATCTCCACTCCCGCCTGCTGGAGCGTTCGGCGAAGCTGAACGAAGACTTCGGTGCTGGCTCGCTGACCGCTCTGCCGGTTATCGAAACGCAAGGTGGTGACGTTTCGGCGTTTATTCCGACCAACGTGATCTCGATCACCGACGGCCAGATCTTCCTGGAAACCGAACTGTTCTATCAGGGCATCCGTCCTGCTGTGAACACCGGTCTGTCGGTTTCGCGTGTGGGCTCTTCGGCTCAGACCAACTCGATGAAGTCGGTTGCCGGTCCGGTTAAGCTGGAACTGGCTCAGTACCGCGAAATGGCTGCGTTTGCGCAGTTTGGTTCCGACCTTGACGCCGCGACCCAGCAGTTGCTGAACCGTGGTGCGCGTCTGACCGAGCTGATGAAGCAGCCGCAGTACTCGCCGCTGACCAACGCGGAAATCGTCTGCGTCATCTTCGCTGGCACCAACGGTTACCTCGACAAGATCGACGTTTCCGATGTTGGCCGTTACGAAGCTGGCCTGCTGGCGCACCTGCGCGGCAAGCACGCCGACCTGCTTCAGTGGATCACCGACGAAGATCCCAAGATCAAGGGCGACGCTTCCGACAAGATCAAGGCTGCGCTGGACGAATACGCCGCAACCTTCGCTTAAGGGAGAGGCGGGCACATGCCAAATCTTAAGGATCTAAAAAACAGGATCGAGTCGGTCAAATCGACCCGCAAGATCACCAAGGCCATGCAGATGGTCGCGGCTGCAAAACTGCGCCGCGCCCAGGAATCTGCCGAAGCCTCGCGTCCCTATGCTGAACGGTTCAATGCCGTGATGGCTGGGCTGGCGGCATCGGTCGGGGGCAGCGACAGCGCCCCCAAGCTGCTCCGTGGTACGGGCAGTGATGATGTCCATCTGCTGGTTGTACTGACGGCCGAACGCGGTCTCTGCGGCGGCTTCAACTCGAGCATTGCCAAGCTGGCCCGTGTCAAAGCGGAAGAGCTGCGCCTGAAAGGCAAGACGGTTAAGGTTCTGACCGTCGGCAAGAAGGGCCGCGACGCACTTAAGCGTGATCTTGGCGATCTGTTCGTTGGACATGTCGACCTGAGCGAGGTCAAGCGTCTGGGTTACACCAACGCGCAAGACATCGCGAAGGACGTCCTGTCCCGCTTCGACGGGGGTGAGTTCGACGTTGCAACGATCTTCTACTCGAAGTTCGTGAATGTTGTGACCCAAATTCCGACGGCGCAGCAGGTCATCCCTGCTTCGTTTGAAGACACAGAGGGTGACGATAGCGGTGCAGTCTTCGATTACGAGCCCAGCGAAGAGGCCATTCTGGCTGATCTGCTGCCCAAGGGGGTTGCGACTGCGATCTTCTCGGCTCTGCTCGAAAACGGGGCCTCGGAACAGGGTGCACGGATGTCCGCGATGGACAATGCGACACGAAACGCGGGTGAGATGATCGACAAACTGACGATCCAGTACAACCGTTCGCGTCAGGCCGTGATCACCAACGAGCTGATTGAAATTATTTCCGGCGCCGAAGCGCTGTAGAGACAAACCGGAGACGAAACATGGCGAATGCAAAAGGCAAAGTCACACAGATCATCGGGGCCGTCGTCGACGTGCACTTCGAAGATCAGCTGCCTGAAATTCTGAACGCGCTGGAAACCACCAACAACGGCAAAAAGCTGGTTTTGGAGGTTGCACAGCACCTGGGCGAAAACACTGTCCGCACCATCGCGATGGACGCGACCGAAGGTCTGGTTCGCGGCGAAGCCGTAACCGACACCGGCGCACCAATCGCGGTTCCGGTCGGAAACGCGACCTTGGGCCGTATTCTGAACGTTGTGGGTGAGCCCATCGACGAAAAAGGCCCCGTGGAAACCACTGAAACCCGTTCCATCCACCAGGATGCGCCGGATTTCGCGGATCAGGCAACAGAATCCGAAGTTCTGGTCACTGGCATTAAGGTTGTTGACCTGCTGGCCCCTTACGCCAAAGGCGGTAAGATCGGCCTGTTCGGCGGTGCCGGCGTCGGCAAAACCGTTCTGATCATGGAACTGATCAACAACATCGCCAAAGTGCACTCGGGTGTGTCCGTGTTCGCGGGTGTTGGCGAGCGGACCCGTGAAGGTAACGACCTGTACCACGAGATGATTGAATCCGGCGTTATCGTTCCCGATAAACTGGAAGACTCGAAAATCGCACTGGTTTACGGCCAGATGAACGAGCCTCCGGGTGCACGTATGCGGATCGCTTTGTCGGGCCTCACCCTGGCGGAACAGTTCCGTGATTCCACCGGTGCTGACGTTCTGTTCTTCGTCGACAACATCTTCCGCTTTACGCAGGCTGGTTCCGAAGTGTCCGCCCTTTTGGGTCGTATTCCTTCGGCTGTGGGCTATCAGCCGACACTGGCGACCGACATGGGCGCGATGCAGGAACGCATCACCTCGACCAAGTCGGGTTCGATTACATCGGTTCAGGCCGTGTACGTTCCTGCGGATGACTTGACCGACCCTGCGCCGGCCACCTCGTTCGCTCACTTGGATGCGACCACCGTTCTTAACCGCGCGATCTCGGAAAAGGGTATCTACCCGGCCGTTGACCCGCTCGACTCGACCTCGCGTCTGCTCGACCCGGCCATCGTTGGCGAAGAGCACTACAAGGTTGCGACCGACGTTCAGCAGATCCTCCAGCGCTACAAGTCGCTGCAGGACATCATCGCCATCCTCGGCATGGACGAACTGTCGGAAGAGGACAAGCTGACCGTGGCCCGTGCCCGTAAGATCGAACGCTTCATGTCGCAGCCGTTCGACGTGGCACAGGTCTTCACCGGTTCGCCGGGCGTTCAGGTTCCTCTGGATGTCACCATCGCGTCGTTCAAGGCCGTTGTGGCCGGCGAATACGATCACCTGCCCGAGGCAGCCTTCCTGATGGTTGGCGGCATCGAGGACGTGATCGCCAAAGCGGAGAAGATGGCCGCAGAAGCCGCCTAAGGAGCACACCTGATGGCAAACACGATGCAATTCGACCTCGTCAGCCCCGAGCGGAGCCTTGCTTCGCTCAGCGCGACCGCGGTCCAGCTTCCCGGCGCGGACGGGGACATGACGGCAATGCCTGATCATGCCCCCACCATCACCACGCTGCGCCCGGGCATCCTGAAGGTCGAGGCACCCGAAGGGTCCAGTGAATACCTGGTCACCGGCGGGTTTGCTCAGATCAATGGCGATGGCCTGTCGGTTCTGGCCGAAAAGGCCATTCCGGTCGCCGAAGTGACACGGTCGCATCTGGACGATCTGGTCGCCGAGGCGCGTGCTTCGCACGAAGCAGCCAAGGCAGGCGATGATCAGACAATTGTCGATGACGCTGCCAAACTGCTGGCCGACATGGAAGCCCTTGGAACGCATATGAGCCTGTAAGGCTCATCGTATTCCGACAGTCAGAAACGGCCCCGTAAACACGGGGCCGTTTTTTTATCGTGATTTTACAAGTGTGACGGGTTAAGGTCCGGAATTACATAGATAAAGACAAATCAATGAAGACGTTTCGAACCCATCCAATTGGTATTGACCAAGGCGAGGCAGTTATTTTTTCCGAATTCGCCGATGGTGGCGAAATGTGGACGGGCGAAGGACCGCGCCAGCGGCGATCGAGCGTTACGTTCAAGCAACCGTTCCGATCCAATCCAGTGGTTCAGATCGGTGTCTCTTTGTGGGATGTGGATACATCTTCCGCTCTGCGCGCCGAAGTTACGGCCGAAGACATCACGCCAGAGGGCTTTAGCGCCGTTTTCCGCACATGGTCGGATACACGGATCGCCCGGATACGTGTCACATGGACCGCCATCGGAGAGGTGGCCCATGACGATGATTGGAATATCTCTTAACGCGACAGGTCCCCTGTCAGGGGGCCAATGTGAGGTCTCGGGATAGGTAAGGCGGGTTAGTCGTCCGACGCTTCGATCATGTCCACACGAGTTGCGTGGCGGCCACCTTCGAACTCAGTGCCGAGGAAAGCGTCGACGATATCAAGGGCTTGACCTTCGCCCACGACACGCGCGCCAATCGACAGCATGTTGGCGTTGTTGTGCGCGCGGATCATGCGGGCCGAAAAGGCGTCAGAACATACGCCACAGCGAATGCCCGGAACCTTGTTGGCCGCCATCATGATCCCCTGACCAGTACCACATAGGACGATCCCAAGGTGGCAATCACCAGCAGCAACAGCCTGAGCCGCAGCTTTACCGTGTACGGGGTAGTGCGTGCTTTCAAGTGTTTTGGGACCGATATCGACGACTTCCCAGCCTTGCGCTGCGATGTGGTCGGCGACCGCCTGGCGCAACTCGATGGCTGCGTGGTCACTAGAAAGAACAATGCGTTTTGAGGCTGTCACGGGTACGTCCTGCCTTGTTGTGTTGACAAAAAAGGGCGGCTGTTACGCCGCCCAACTCGGTCAGTCCATGTGATACATCGACTCGTAAATCGGTGTCAGAGTTTTGTCCTCGAACAACGAAGACACGCTTGTCCCGTTCCAGATGTTCAGGATCGCCTGAGTGAAAATAGGCGCGGTTGGCACAATGCGGATGTTCTTGGCGTTGGTGATCTCTTTGGTGGGCTGGATCGTGTCGGTCAGCACCAGAGATTTCATTACCGAATTCGTCACACGCTCGACTGCCGGGCCGCTCATGACACCGTGGGTGATGTACGAATGCACCTCTTTCGCGCCGTTATCCAGCAGGACCTGAGCGGCCTTGCACAGCGTACCGGCAGTGTCGCACATGTCGTCGACGATCAGGCAGATCTTGTCTTTGACGTCGCCAATCACTGTCATCTCAGCCACTTCGCCAGCCTTTTCGCGGCGCTTGTCCACGATCGACAAGGGGGCGTTGATGCGCTTGGCAAGCTCGCGCGCGCGAGCGACGCCCCCAACGTCAGGCGATACGACCATAAGCTCGTCCAGATTGTCCTGGAACTGGTGTTTCACATCCAGCGCAAAAATCGGCGATGCATAAAGGTTGTCGACTGGCATGTCGAAGAACCCCTGAATCTGGGCTGCGTGCAAGTCCATTGTCAGGATCCGCTCGATCCCGGCACCGGTCAGCATGTTGGCCACCAGTTTGGCGCTGATCGGCGTCCGCGCCTTGGTGCGGCGGTCCTGACGGGCGTAACCAAAATAGGGGATCACGGCGGTGATACGCTGTGCCGAAGACCGGCGCAGCGCGTCGGCGATGATCAACAACTCCATCAGGTTGTCATTCGCCGGATTCGATGTCGGTTGGACAATGAACATATCCTCACCGCGTACGTTTTCGAACACTTCGACGAAAATCTCGCCGTCATTGAAGCGCTCGACCCGCGCATCGACAAGATTCTGATCGACGCCGCGATACAGGCTCATGCGTCGCGAGATGGATTCGGCAAGAGGAAGGTTGGCGTTCCCAGCGATAAGCTTGGGTTCGTTGAGTGTCGGCATCGGCTGAGGTCCCCGGGCAGCAATGGCAATGTGACAGATTCGTGATGTTGACACCGCTTAGCACGGGTCTAACGTCCAGCAAAGATAACGCAGCGGAGAAAGTGCAGATGACCCAGATTGACTACTATTTTGCGACACTCTCGCCCTATACCTACCTTGCAGGTATGCGGTTGGAAGAGGTGGCGGCGAAACATGGCGCGACGATCAACTACAAACCGCTGGATATTGTCGCTCTGTTTGGGCGTACGGGGGGCACTCCTCCCAAAGACCGCCACATCTCTCGCATCGAATATCGGGCGCAGGAACTACAGCGACAGTCCAAGCAACTTGGTATGGAATTCAATCATCAGCCCGCGCATTGGCCGACCAATGCGGCGCCGTCATCCTATGCGATCATCGCTGCGATCAAGGACGGGTCAGGGGATGTTGGCAAACTTGCGCATTCCTTTGTGCGGGCCTGTTGGGCCGAGGAGAAAGACATCGCGCAGGACGATGTGATCCGCGATTGCCTGACAAAGGCCGGTTTTAATCCGGGGCTGGCGGATAGCGGCCTTCTGGTGGGCGCGGAAACTTATGCCGCCAATCTGGAAGAGGCCGTGGATCGCGGTGTATTTGGCGCGCCGTTTTACATCACCGAAGACGATCAGCGGTTCTGGGGGCAGGACCGGCTGGATGATCTGGATCGCCATTTGTCGGAACTGAAGGGGTGAGGGACACCCCCCTGACAGACAAGATCTTTGTCAGAACGTTGGGGCAGGGCGCGCGCGAGGTGCTCGCCCTGCACTGCACAATCGCGCATTCCGGGGCGTGGTCGGGGCTGGCGACGGCTCTAGAGGGCGAGGCGACATTTACGGGCCCCGACATGCCGTCCCATGGCCGCAGCGCGGATTGGGATGGGCACGGGGATTTCTTTGACCAAGTGACCCAACTGTCGGCCGCGCATCTGACCGAACCGATGGATGTGATCGGGCATTCCTTTGGCGGGATGCTAGCCCTTCGGCTGGCTGTCGAGTTTCCGGACCTGGTCCGCAGTGCGGTCCTGATCGAGCCTGTGTTCTTTGCGGTTGCGATTCAGGACACGCCCGATTTGGTGCGGCAACATGATGAAGAGGCGAAACCTGTCTCTGATGCGCTCGCGGCCGGAAATTTTGAGCAGGCCGCCCGTTTGTTCAACCGGATGTGGGGCGCACAGGACGGCCCACGATGGCCCGAATTGCCAGAGCGGACACGCGCGGGAATGATCCGTGGTATTCACGTTGTGCCCGCCGTTGATGACGCTTTGTTCCTTGATCAGAAGGGGATGCTGAACCCTGGCGTTCTGGACCGCGCATCTATGCCGGTTCTGATCCTGAGCGGGTCTGAGACGCACCCCGTCATGCCCGCGATCGGAGAAGGTCTTGCCCGGCGGCTTCCCAATGCCAGAACGGGCGTTGTTTCGGGTGCTGACCACATGGTCCCAATCACTCACCCGGATCAGACGGCTGCCGTCATTCGAAAGTTTTGGGGTGGTCTATCCTGAATCATGTTGTTGACAGGATGACACCCCTAATCCCTGAAATCACAACAAGCCGATGAACCGGTCGATATCATCTGAGTTGATCGACCAGTCGCAGACCAGTCGGCAGGCCAGGATCTCGTCGTCATCCGCACCGTCCAGCTCTGCGCCCCACAGATGATAAACCGCACCCGCTTGGTGCAACTGCTTGTGACGCGCGCGCGAAAACTGCGCAAAGATCATGTTGGCTTGCGGCTCATGTAGAAAGGTCGCGCCTTTGCCGCGTAGACCATCGGCCAGATGCGCGCAGTTGGCGTTGGCTTGTCGCGCCATCTGCAGCCACAGATCATCGTTCAGATATGCGGCCATCTGGGCGGACAAGTAACGATGCTTGGAGAACAGATGCGCACCTCGCTTGCGCCGCAGTTCGAATTCCCAGGCCTTGGATTCGTCAAAGAAAACTACCGCTTCGACACCCATCAACCCGTTCTTGGTGCCGCCAAAGCTGACCGCATCCACGCCCGCTTTCCACGTCATCTCAGCAGGTGAACAATCGAGCGCGACCAACGCGTTGGTAAACCGGGCACCATCCAGATGAACTGGCAGGTCGTATTCCTTGGCGATACTGCACAGCGCCTGCAACTCGGCCAGTGAGTAAACCGAGCCACGCTCTGTCACCTGCGTGATCGACACGGGCCCACGCTGGGGGCCGTGCACGCCACGTGTTTCTTCGGCCAAAATCGAGCGACGCAGCGCTGCGGACTCCATCTTGTCGCCGCCCGGCACCAGTGTCAGCTTTGCGCCGCTATAGAACTCGGGCGCGTTGCATTCATCTTCATGGATATGCGCGACGGGGGAACAGAAAATGGTTTCCCATGGGTTTGAGAGTGTCGCCAGAGCCAGCGAATTCGCGGCTGTCCCGGTGGCCACCAGATAAACTGCGGCCCCTGGCGCTTCGAAGATTCCGCGAATACGATCGCGCACTTCGTTCATCAGGGTGTCCGCGCCATAGGCCATTTGATAGCCCTGATTGGCTTCGCTCAATGCGGCCATGACCTGTGGGTGAACCGGACCGGAATTGTCAGAGGCGAAATACATCAGCTGGGTTCCTCAATGATATAGTCTTCCCACTCTTCCAAGGGGGTTTCGAATTCGGACACCGTGCGCCCCTGAACTGACATGCCGGCGGCGTGCACGCTGTCCGGTGTACCTGATATTAGGGGATGCCAGTCGTAAAGTGGTTTCCCTTCCCACAGCAGCCGATAGGCGCAGGTTTGGGGCAGCCAATAGGCGTGATCGTCGATGTTGTTGGGTTTCATCACGATACATTCTGGGACGAATTGGTGGCGGATGTCGTATTGCGTGCAGCGGCAGGTCTCATCGTCCAGCAGACGGCAGGCGACGCAGGTCAGGGCGACCTCTCCGGTGTCCTCATCCTCAAGCTTGTTCAGGCAGCATTTGCCGCAGCCGTCGCATAAGGCTTCCCATTCGCGCTGGTTCATCTTGGTCAGCGGTTTGCGTTCCCAGAACCGTGGGCCAAGGCCTTTGCGGTCGATCGGATCGGTGGTCATAGCGCAGCCAGCAGGGTGCGCGCCTTGTCACAATCGGCATCCATCTGCGCGATCAGGGCATCCAGCCCGTCAAACGTCATCTCGGGGCGCAGGTATTCGACCAGGCCGACGGACAGGGTTGAACCATACAGATCGCCCGAGAAATCGAAGAGGAAGGTTTCGATGTTGGGAACCTCTCCGTTGAACATGGGTCGCACGCCAACAGAGGAGGCGCCGTGATAGCTGCCCTGATGAGGTCCGTCGAGCACATCGACCAGCACCGCATAGACGCCGAACTTCGGCGGGTGTAACCCTTCGATGGACATGTTCGCGGTGGGGAACCCAAGCTCGCGTCCGCGTTGTTCGCCGCCAATCACCTCGCCCTCGACCCGGTGCCAATGGCCCAGCATTGCCGCGGCGTCGCGGGGGCGGCCATCGGTCAGCGCGGTGCGGATACCAGTCGAGGATACCACGTCGTCAGACCGTTCCATCAGCGGTGCAATGGTGACGCCAAACCCCATTTCTTGCCCGAACCGGGCCATGTCTTCGGCGGTGCCACTGCGCCCTTTACCGAAGCAGAAATCCGCGCCGACCACGACGTGCGATAGACCAAGTCCCTCGCAGATGACATTGCGGGCAAAGCCTTCGGGCGTCAGACCGGCAAGCGCTGCATTGAACGGCAATTCGTACAGCTTTTGCACACCCAGTTTCTCCAACCGATGCACACGTGCATTCCCTCGCATCAGACGAAAGGGTGGGGCGTCAGGCGCGAAATATTCGCGCGGATGTGGCTCGAACGTCAGCACACCCAATGGTGCGCCGGGGGCCACATTGCAGGCCAACTCAATCACCGACTGATGGCCCACATGCACGCCATCAAAGTTCCCGATTGCCACACTGGCACCGCGGTCTTCTGGCTCGACAAACTGGAAATCACGGATGATCTGCATGCAGCTTGCCTAGCGGGACTGGAGACCGGGTTCAAGCACCTGATTGGTACAAATGCCTGGCAGTGCAGGCAGGGATATCAATCTGCGCCAATACGATTGCTGTTCGAAGGCTGCGCAACAAAAAAGGCGCCGTATCCGGCGCCCTTCGTCAGTGTTGGGGTCCTGTTGCCTTAGTCGAACTTGCGTGATGGGGCCAAAACCATGGCTTCACCCACCAGCACCTTTTTGCCATCGACCGCACAGTGACAATCCAGCTTCACGCGACGCTTGGCAAAGTCGATGTCGATCACCTTGACCTCGGCATAGACCATATCACCGGGGCGCACCGGAGCCAGGAATTTGAGAGACTGCCCCATATAGACCGTGCCGTGGCCCGGCAGCTGCTCGCCGATCACGGCCGAGATCAGACCCGCCGTCAACATGCCGTGGGCGATACGACCTTCGAAGATCGTGTCGCGGGCATAGTCGTCGTCCAGGTGTACCGGATTCCGATCCGTCGAAACCTGCGCGAACATCTCGATATCTTCGTCCGTCACCACTTTGCGCAGGTGGCGGGTCATGCCCATCTCGATGTCTTCAATACAGATCGTGCCGCGCGGAAGATTATCCAACATGTCGCCCTCACTCGAGTTCAAAGGGCAACAAAAAAACGTACGCCGCCCACGTTTGGCAACTTTATTACTTCGCAACTGCAGAAAATCAAGTCTTTTCTGACTACCTCAATCGACCGATTGTGTAGGTTGGATTGATGTTTTCCTTTGCAATATAATCACTTAAGGATTCATGGTGCGGATGATGCTCAGTTTTTGTTTCCGCTGCGGCCAAACCACCCGAGATGAACAGAGAATCAATCCCTTCGCCCATACCGCCCAGAATGTCCGTATGCGGGCCGTCGCCGATCACCAGAATGTCGCCATCAGGGATGTCATGATCCAATTCCTGCAGCCTGCGCCGCGCCAGATCATAGATCGGCGGGTGGGGCTTTCCGAAATACAGGCTCTCGCCGCCCATCTCGGTATACAGCTTCGCCAACGCCCCGGCGCACCATTCGCGTATCTCGCCCCGGTCAACAACGATGTCGGGGTTGGCGCAGAGCAGCTTCATGCCTTTCTGCTTGGCATAGAGGAAATCGGCGCGATTGACCGCCGGATCCGCCATTGGGTCGAACGGCCCGCAGCAGACGATCCCTTCGGCCTCATCCAGCGGGACACGTTCGATGTGGATCGGATGGTGTAGTATTTTCAGCGGCTCAAAGAAACCCGCGTCGCGTTCCCATTCCCCCATGAAATAGACTTTTTCACCAACCGCCCCACGGAACATGGCGGACCGCGCCGAGTCCCCGCTGGTGGCGATGGTGTCATAGGCATTTGCGGGGACATTGAACTGCCCAAGCTGTTCAGCCACGCCAGCACGCGGTTTGGGTGAGTTGGTGACCAGCACAACGATCCCGCCTTGCGCCCGGTAGTTTTGCAAAGCCGCGACCGCGTCGGGATAGGCAGTGATGCCGTTGTGAACGCATCCCCACAGGTCAACGAACAGTGCCTTGTAGCGGCCTGAAATCTCGGAAAGCGTGTGGATGATCTGGGTCATGGGAGCCTCGGGATCTGAAATTCTGAGTTGTGACAGCTATGGCAAAGCTTTCACCTCTTGGCCATCCCGCAATACCAATTGCGGGTCGAACACGGTGTGTCTGATCGTGTCATTCGACGATTTCTTCGACATCGGGTGCTTGTTGGACGTTTTCGGTGCCCAATATGATCTGTGCGCCGATCCTGTTCTGGAAACGCACTACGACCAGATAACCCGGCCCCAGTTCTTTCTGAAGTACGTCGACCAAAGGCGTGTCGCGCAGGGTCTCGGGCAGCAAACCGGCAATCGAGGATACTTTGTAAGCGGCTTCAATCGGAAGGTCCACGATCAGCCAAATATCGGCGTGTTTGCGTTTGGCATTCACGTCCACGCGGATGATCTCGACCGACACCGGATCGGCCCAGTCCCGGATCGTTTGCGCCAATTGCGCCTCGGTTCGGGTCTCGAGGTAACGGTTGTAGGTCGACTTTCCCAGTTGAAGGACAACGAAGGCCAGGAATGCCAGTGTCACCACCACGCTTGCGGTGAAGTTCAGCTTGCGCCGACCCTTGCTAAACACCACCGCCCGCGCCGCATATACGATGTAAACCGCGCAGGCCGACAGAATGATCGCGCCAAGGTTGGTGGCAAACAGCAGGCCAGCCTCATAGGCCTCGGCTGGTTCGTTGAAATACAGCAACACACCCGAAGCAGACAGGGGCGGCACCAGCGAAACACCGATGGCTGCACCGGGAAGCAGGCTGACCTCGGACCGGTTGATCTGAACGTAAGCGGCGGCTACCCCGGCAGCCAGCGCAACGATCAGATCCTCGGTGCCCGGATCCGTTCTGGCCATAACCTGATCGGGGATCAGGATGCCGCGCGGGACGTCTGCGACATAGACAAGAAGCCACGCCAGTAAGACGCTGATCACCGCAGCGGCGCAGACAATCAAAGCCAGTTTGAACGCGCGACCCAGCCACCCCATGACCATCGCCGCAGCAACCCCAAGGATAGGTGTCATCAATGGCGCAACAAGCATTGCGGCAATGACCACCGCACCGGAATCTCGCAGCATGCCCATCGTGGCGATCACCACGGATAAGGTCAGAAGCATGGCAAACCGTCGCCAATAGGCAGATTTGTCCTTGCCTTCAAATCTCAGGATGTCGCGTGTGGTGCTGAACTTGCGGGAACTCATGAACGTCGTCTGACCCAATTCGCTGTCTGGCTTTTGATGTCAGACTACCAACGGATACCGTTCGCGCAAAACATTAGTAGCAAAGAAAAAAGGCGCCCGTGTTGGGCGCCTTTCGGTTGGGATGTTTGTCAGCGTCAAACCTTGAGGTTCGGGATGATCTGCTTTTTGCGGCTCATGATGCCGGGCAGGACCACGGCATCGCCATCCACGCTTGCGCCAAAGCTCTTTTCCGCGACGCCTTTGACCAGATCGTTGGGTACCAGCAGAGTGGCCTCTTCGTTAAGGATATCGACTACGAACATCAAAACCTGATCAACGCCGTCTTCCTTGGCTACGTCAGCCATCGAACCCGCCAGGCTGGCCTTGCGGTCCAGAACGACGCCCGGTGCAGTGGTTTCCAGAACCGAAACGCGGAACTTGGTACCGTCGACCTCATATTCCTTGCTGTCCATGCGGATCAGTTCGGCGTCCGAGAAAGACGATACATCCGATTTGGCCGCGAACATTTCCGCGGCATAGGTCGCGATGTCCAGGCCCAGATCAGCGGCCAGCTTCTCGGCCACTGCGCGGTCATGTGCGGTGGTGGTGGGTGAGCGGAATTCCAGCGTATCCGACAGGATGCAGGTCAACGCCGCGGCTTTGATGGCGTCGGGCATCTTGGCGGCGTCGTCACCGATCAGGTCCATCATGATGGTCGCCGTGCAGGCCAGCGGGCGCACGGTGATGTCGATGGGGCCTTTGGTTTCCAGTCCACCAACCAGCTTGTGGTGGTCGATGATCGCGCGAATGTCGGCGCTGTTTACGCTGGCTGGCAGCTCGGCGGGGTTGTTGGTGTCCACGATGACTACCGGTGCGCCCTCGGCCACGTCCTCGATGATGCGCGGCTTTGGCAGGTCCCAGCGCTGCAGCAGGAATGCCGCTTCGGTGTTGGGTTCGCCCAGCAAAACCGGCTCAGCCTGTTCGCCTTTGATTTCGTTCAGGTACCATGACCACAGGATAGGTGAACCTGTGGAGTCGGTGTCGGGGGATTTATGTCCAAATACGAGCGTTGTCATGTCAGCGTCCTGAGGGTGATCATTTTGCGCGCCTTATAGGGCGGTCCGCCGGGGTTGTCACCCGACAGTGTTTACGCTGCGACGGTTGGTCTGAAATCGAGGTGGGTCAGAACGGGGCGCGGGTCAGGGTGTACCCAGTCTGTTGCAATTGGTTCAGCAGCCCGTAGTCGCCCCCAAGATGCCCGGCACCGACCGCGATCACGACAGTTTGGTCTTGAATGTTCAGAATTTTCTGCATCCAGTTGCTGTTGCGCTCGACAAGAAGCTTTTGCTCGAAATCATTCCATTCCTCGTCGAACACCTCGGGCGGCAGGCCCGAGTCTTCCAAACCCTGCAGGCGGGCGAGCTGAATGATTTCAACATGTTTCTCTTCCAGATATGCATTGGCCATCGTGGCCAGTTGATCCTCGCTGCCGCCCATGGCACCGGCCATCCGCACAAGGGACTGGACCTGCTTTTCGATGGGGTAGCTGTCGAACATACTCATAAGATCGGCAACCTGTTCAAGCGGGCGTTTGGGGAGGCCCAATTCGTCAGCCAGTTGATCCAGACGGGCGTCCATCCCGTGGCTCGCACTGGGGTCCTGCATCATACACGGGGGGACGCCCAGCATCATGCTCAGAAACCAGGGTCGCATTTTGGCTGCCATCCAGCCGGGGATACCGCGTTCGGACAGCCCGATTGACAAGGCCGACCAGTCTTCCTCGGACATCAGATCAATCAGACTGGGTCCCGAGGTGATCATCACCGGGCTCATGTCCTTGGCCAGGTCTTGTTCGAACGCGTCCATTTCTTCCTGCGTGACCTCGAAGTAAAACGCGTCCGCATCGCTGAGGGCCGGCGTTAGCCGTTCGACCACTGCGTCCATGCGTGGGTCATTGGCATGCAACGTGCCAACAAGGTGTAGAACCGTGTCGCCCTTGGAAGCGATCCAGTGGTTACCTTCGGGAAATGGGATATCGGCCACTGCCTGTTGCAGTTCGGACTTTACCGCAGGGCTCAGTCCCGGCCTCAGATCATTCCCTTCGCATGCGGCCTGTACGGCGGCGGGCAGGAAAAGGAAAAGCAGCGGTGCAAACAGGCGCATAAGGATCATCTCGGAAACTTCAGTGTGACCGCGACATTGCCTTTGCGCAGCAATGTATTCAAGCCAGATGCCGGTGATGGCTGGCGTTCGCGGCAAATTTGCATAGCATGGCGGAATGGACCGCGAGCAGGATCTATACCCGCCGATCAAGGCGCTGTTCGAGCGTCAGGGCTATACCGTCAAAGGCGAAGTCGGCGCTGCCGATATCGTCGCTGTTCGGGGTGGCGATGAGCCGGTGATTGTTGAGCTGAAGCTGCGGTTCTCATTGGCGCTGTTTCATCAGGCGATCACGCGGTTAAGGGTGACTGATCAGGTCTATGTCGGTGTGTGCAAACCAAAAGGGCGAACCGCGCGGCGCGCGTTAAAGGACAATTTGGCGCTGTGCCGCAGGCTTGGTCTTGGTCTGATCACTGTACGTGCCGACGGCGCGGTCGAGGTGCAATGTGACCCGGGCCCGTATGCACCGCGAAAAAACAAAGCAAAAGCTGCTCGTCTGCTGCGTGAATTTGACCGGCTTGAAGGTGATCCCAACGCAGGTGGGGCCACCCGGCACGGGATCGTGACGGCCTATCGTCAGGACGCGCTGAAATGTGCAGCCCATCTGGCCGAATGCGGCGCGACAAAGGGGGCGGACGTCGCCCAATCCACCGGCGTCGCCGAGGCCACGCGCCTGATGCGGGACAATCACTACGGGTGGTTCGACAAGGTCGATAAGGGGGTCTATGCGCTGTCGGCTACGGGGGCCGAAGGGTTGAAGCACTGGGCCTATAGCTGGGAAGATGCGAACTAGTCAGGCCGTGCGGTGATTTCGGCAATCATGGCGCGGCCGATATCTGAAAGGACGGCGTTGCGTTCAGGAAATGGCGCATCGCTTTCGGTCAGATAGATGGCGGCCAGATAGGTGCGGGGCTCGGGTGTCTGCAGAAAGGCAACGATCGCACGGCTGCCGTGGCCTCCGGCACCGGTCTTGTCCCCAATCGTCCACCCGTCGGGCACGTGCGCGCGGATAAGCCCGTCGGCCACTTGATCGTCTATCATCCATTGCTTGAGCTGAGTGGAGGATGCAGGTGAGAGCGCCCGGCCAAATAACAACCGGTCCAGCGTCGCCAGTATTGCCCGAGGCGTTGTAGTGTCGCGCGGATCGCCCGGAGTGGCTTCATTCAAGGCCGTCTCCCATCGATCCAGGTGGGTGATGCCGTCGCCGTTTGTCCGAAGAAACTCGGTCAGTCCGGCAGGCCCATCCAGACGGCGCAACAGCAGATTGGCCGCAGCATTGTCGCTGATCGTCATCGTTGCTTCGCATAGCGCGCCGACAGTCATACCGGTCTCAACATGTTTGCTGGTGACAGGGGAGTAATCTACCAGATCCGTTGACTGGTACGTGACGTGATCTGACAGGCTTTCCGTACCTGCGTCCACCTCTGCCAGCACAGCGCCGCACAAGAGCGGTTTGAACGTGCTGGACATCGGAAACAGCTCATCGGCGCGGTGTGAGACCTCCCATTCGTTGCTGGGATCATAAAGCAGCAGCCCGATCCGGGCATCAAGGCGGCGCTCCCACCTCTGGACCGTTTCGGTAAGGGTCTGCGCCTGCGCTGATATGGCTAAACCAACAGTAATAGTAATTAAAAACAACAAGATAGTTGTGATTGTCCGGAGCCCACGCATCGAATCTGCCTTGGTCAAATGTGGTCGCCATCACCTTAGTTAGCTAGGGCGCCGAGTAAACCGGACGGTTTGTGGTTCTATGTGCGAAAAATATTTAGGCAACTTGTTGACTCGGTCATTTCGACCCCCTAGCTATGCGTCGTTATCACTCTCTACTACCGAGTGCTAACGCCTCGCTGAAAGGCGGGGGGAGGATAGATAAACTTTGAGCCCAAGGAGCTGCAAAGATGGCATTGAAACCGCTTCATGACCGCGTGCTGGTTCGTCGTACCGAAAGCGATGAGAAAACCGCAGGCGGGTTGATCATTCCCGAAAGCGCAAAAGAAAAGCCCAGCGAAGGCGAAGTCGTTTCGACCGGTGAAGGCGCACGCAAGGACAGCGGCGAACTGATCGCAATGGCTGTAAAAGCTGGCGACAAGATCCTGTTCGGCAAGTGGTCGGGCACCGAGGTTCAGGTCAACGGCGAAGAGCTGCTGATGATGAAAGAAAGCGACATCATGGGGATCATCGAGTAAGCGCCCGCGCTTCTCTGATCTTCATTTCCAACATTTTTCTCAAGGAGAAACAACATGGCTGCTAAGGACGTCAAGTTCGACACCGATGCCCGCAACCGCATGCTGTCAGGTGTGAATATCCTGGCCGATGCTGTCAAAGTGACCCTGGGCCCCAAAGGCCGCAACGTGGTTCTGGACAAATCCTTCGGCGCACCGCGCATCACTAAAGACGGTGTATCGGTTGCCAAAGAAATCGAACTGGAAGACAAGTTCGAAAACATGGGCGCGCAGATGGTGAAAGAAGTCGCCAGCCGCACCAATGACGAAGCCGGCGACGGCACCACCACCGCAACCGTTCTGGCACAGGCAATCGTTCGCGAAGGACTGAAGCAGGTTGCAGCGGGCCTAAACCCGATGGATCTGAAGCGCGGCATCGACCTGGCAACCGCCAAGGTTGTCGCGGGCATTAAAGAAGCATCGCGTGAAGTCAAAGACAGCGCTGAAGTTGCTCAGGTTGGCACCATTTCGTCCAATGGCGAAACTGAAATCGGTCAGCAGATCGCAGACGCGATGCAGAAGGTTGGCAACGAAGGCGTCATCACCGTTGAAGAGAACAAAGGCCTGGAAACCCAGACCGATGTTGTCGAGGGCATGCAGTTCGACCGTGGCTACCTGTCGCCTTACTTCGTGACCAATGCCGACAAGATGATCGCAGATCTCGAAGACTGCATGATCCTGCTGCACGAAAAGAAACTGTCCTCGCTGCAGCCGATGGTTCCTCTGCTCGAGCAAGTGATCCAGTCGCAAAAGCCGCTGCTGATCATTGCAGAAGACGTTGAAGGCGAAGCGCTGGCAACTCTGGTTGTTAACAAACTGCGCGGCGGCCTGAAAATTGCTGCTGTCAAAGCACCGGGCTTCGGCGATCGCCGCAAAGCCATGCTGCAGGACATCGCAATCCTGACCGGTGGTCAGGTCATCAGCGAAGATCTGGGCATGAAGCTCGAGTCCGTCACCATGGACATGCTGGGCACCGCCAAGAAAATCGAAATCACCAAAGACGAAACCACCATCGTCGACGGTGCTGGCGAAAAAGCCGAGATCGAAGCACGTGTTGCTCAGATCCGCACTCAGATCGAAGAAACCTCGTCGGATTACGACCGTGAGAAGCTGCAAGAGCGCGTTGCCAAACTGGCAGGCGGTGTTGCTGTTATCCGCGTCGGCGGCATGACCGAAGTTGAAGTGAAAGAGCGCAAAGACCGTGTTGACGATGCTCTGAACGCAACGCGCGCAGCTGTTCAGGAAGGCGTTGTTGTCGGTGGCGGTGTTGCTCTGGTTCAGGCCGGTAAAGCACTGGAGTCGCTGAAAGGCGCAAACGCTGATCAGGATGCAGGCATCAACATCGTTCGCAAAGCCATCGAAGCGCCTCTGCGTCAGATCGCCGAGAACGCGGGTGTTGACGGTGCGGTTGTTGCTGGCAAGGTTCGTGAAAACGAAGATGCTGCATTCGGCTTCAACGCTCAGACCGAAGAATATGGCGACATGTTCTCGTTCGGCGTTATCGATCCGGCCAAAGTTGTCCGCACCGCGCTGGAAGATGCAGCATCGGTTGCTGGCCTGCTGGTCACCACCGAAGCAATGGTTGCTGACAAGCCTGCCAAAGAAGGCGCGCCTGCTGGCGGCGGCATGCCCGACATGGGCGGCATGGGCGGCATGATGTAAGACGTCGAGTTCGCCTCGGCGAATTCTGACGGTCCCGACAGGCGCTTGGCTGTAAGGCCAAGCTGCCGAGAGGGAAGCCTTAGTATCTAGGGACGGGGTCGCCTTCGGGCGGCCCCGTTTCGTTTTGCGGACCATCCCGCAGGAATGTGAGTGTGCAAAACGCGCCGAAACCGGCTATGCGGTTGATATGAAACTGTTCCTACTCACGTGCCTGACGATGTGCGCCTTTGCGTCCAACTCGATACTTAATCGTCTAGCGATTGATAGCGGTGCCAGCGATCCCGCTGCCTTTGCCGTGGTGCGGGTTTTAGCCGGTGCAGTGGTGCTGGCCGGGTTGGTTCTATTGAGGGCTGGCCATTTGCCCCTGTTTGACCGGCGCAGGGTTGCCGGGGCGGGGTCGTTGTCCCTGTACATGATCGGATTCTCTATCGCCTATCTGACGCTGGACGCGGGTCTTGGAGCGCTGATCCTGTTTGGGGTGGTGCAGGTGACGATGTTCACTGTGACATCAGTGAAAGGCACGCTGCCCACTGGTCGGCAGATCGCGGGCGCCGCAATCGCGTTGCTGGGGTTGGGCTACGTGCTTTGGCCGTCCGGATCGATACAGGTCAACCCGGTCGGAGCAGCCCTGATGATTGCCGCCGGGATCGGCTGGGCGATCTATTCGCTGGTTGGCAGGTCCGAACCGGATGCCTTATCCGGCACCGCGGCCAATTTCGTCGTGGCATTGCCAGTGACAACGCTGGCTTTGTTGGCGACAGGAGGGGCGTGGCACATGACCGCTAACGGATACTTGCTGGCCGCGTTGGCCGGCGCGGTCACTTCGGGGATGGGGTATGCGCTTTGGTATCAGGTTCTACGGGAATTGACGCCCACAACGGCGGCCGTCGTGCAACTCAGCGTTCCGATCTTAGCCATTATTGGCGGTGTCCTCCTGCTGGGTGAGGCCGCCAGTCTGCGCCTGATCCTGGGGGCGGGTCTGGTATTGGGCGGAATTGCACTGGCCGTTCTGCGCAGGACGCCGCGGTAGGGGTTTATTCGCTGGACGTTAGGCCTTATCTGGCGGCTATGCGTTATTTGCTTGCCCTCTTTCTGTTCTTTGTGCCTGCCATTGTGCAGGCAAAATGCGTGGTCCTGCTGCATGGGCTGGCACGGACCGAAGCGTCCTTTACCGTGATGGAACAGCTGTTCAAGACGCATGGTTATACCGTTGTGCGCCCGGGATATCCGTCCACTGACCTACCTATTCCCGAACTGACTGCACAGACACTGCCGGACGCGTTTGCCGAATGCGGTGACGACAAGGTCAATGTGGTTGCGCATTCGATGGGTGGTATCCTGTTGCGCTATTGGCTGCAGGATAACCATCCGGAAAATCTGGGTCGCGTGGTCATGCTCGGCCCGCCCAATCAGGGCAGTCAGTTGGTGGACGAACTTAGCGCGTATGAAGTGTTCGGGATGCTGAATGGCCCGGCTGGCCTGGCACTGGGCACGGGCCCCGAAGGTATCCCAAGGCAACTGCCGCCTGCGGACTTTGAGCTGGGTGTCATCGCTGGTGAGAATTCGTTGAACCCGCTGTTTTCGTCGATGATCGATGGTTCGGATGACGGCAAGGTCTCGGTTGAAACCACCAAGGTCGACGGGATGGCGGACCATATCGTCCTGCCTGTGACCCACACTTTCATGATGAACAACCCGCGTGTGATGGCGCAGGCGCTGCATTTCATCGAGTTTGGACAGTTTGACCCACAGATCACATGGCTGGATGGGGTGATGGAAATCATCGACGAAATCTGCATAGGGCAGGATTGTTCGGAACCCGCGTCGGAACCCTCCCAATGACTGCACTTTCTCTGACTTTATCCGGCGCAGAGGTCTTGTTGCCGGACCAAGGGATGACTCGTGCAGACCTGCCCATTGCAGAGGGGATCGTGCAAGAGGACCGCGCAGGCCGAACAATCGATCTGTCCGGGTATCTCGTGATGCCCGGTATCATCGACCTGCACGGCGACGGGTTCGAGCGTCATATCGCGCCGCGCCGCGGGGCGATGAAGCAGATGGACGAGGGCATCCTGTCGGTCGAGGCCGAACTGGCCGCCAACGGGATCACGACGGCGGTTCTGGCCCAGTTCCTCAGTTGGGAGGGCGGCGTGCGCGGCCCTGAATTCGCAGGCCAAGTGTTTGATGCCATCGCGTCGGTCAAAGATCGTGTGGTGACTGATCTGCTACCTCAGCTACGGTTCGAAACACACATGCTGGCGGAATACCCCAGCCTGCCTGAACGCATCATCGATTGGCAGGTGCCCTATGTCGTGTTCAACGACCACTTGCCGCATGACCGGCTGGCCGAGGGGCGCAAGCCGCCACGTTTGACGGGTCAGGCGCTTAAGGCCGGACGCAATCCGGACGCACATTTTGAGATGCTGCTGTCCATGCATGCCCGCCGGGATGACGTGCCCGCTGCATTGGACACACTCTGCGAGTCTCTGGCCGAGCAGGGTGTCCGTATGGGCAGCCATGACGACGCAACGGCCGAAACTCGTGCCGATTGGCGGGCGCGGGGGGCGCAGATAGCGGAATTCCCAGAAACGCTAGAGGCTGCTGAGGCTGCACGGGCCGCGGGGGATCACATTATCCTCGGATCCCCCAACGTGGTGCGTGGTGGATCGCATAAGGGCAATGTCAGCGCGCTGGACCTGATCACGATGGGGCTGTGCGACGCGCTGGCGTCGGACTATCACTATCCCAGCCCGCGACGCGCTGCGCTGATGCTGGCCAAATCTGGCCTGCTGGATTTGGCAGGGGCGTGGGCGCTGGTGTCATCAGGGCCAGCACGGGTGCTAGGGCTGCAGGACCGGGGCACTCTCGCCCCGGGTCAGCGCGCAGACATGGTGATCCTTGAGGCGCAATCCCACCGCGTCGCCGCCACGCTGGCGGGCGGGCGGGTTAGCTTCATGTCAGGCGATATCGCCGCACGGTTCGTGGGCTGAGTTACCGCAAAATGCGGTTGAAATGCGCCATCTTGCGGCCCGGTTTGACCTCAGCCTTGCCATAGAGATGCAGCGCTACGTCGCGTTCCCTCGCCAGCTCTGGCACGCGGTCCATATCGTCGCCGATCAGGTTCTCCATGACCACGTCCGAATGGCGCTGCCCATCACCCAAGGGCCACCCCGCCACGGCGCGGATATGCTGTTCGAACTGATCCACAGCGCAGCCGTTCTGTGTCCAGTGACCCGAGTTGTGCACCCGAGGCGCAACCTCATTCACGATCAAACCTTCTGACGTGACGAACAGTTCGACACCCATGACACCGACGTAATCCAGCGCGTTCAAGATATTGGCGGCCAGAAGAACAGCATCGGTTCGTTGCGCCGGGGCAAGGCGGGCAGGGACCGTCGTTGTATGCAGAATGCCATCGCGGTGTACGTTCTCGCCGGGATCGAAACAGGCCACCTGTCCGTCGATGCCGCGGGCGGCGATGACTGATACCTCGTGGCTGAAATTGACGAACCCTTCAAGGATCGCGGGTGCATCCGCCATATCGACCAGTGCGGCCTCGGCATCCTCGGGGCCGCGCAACCGCGCCTGTCCCTTGCCGTCATAGCCGAAACGACGTGTTTTCAGGATGGCTGGCGTGCCAATCTGGTCAATCGCAGCCTTTAGGCTGTCCAGATTGGTGATGTCGGCGAACGGCGCTGTTTTCAAACCCAACCCGGCAAGGAAAGTCTTTTCGGTCAGTCGATCTTGACTGACACGCAGCGCCTCGCGCCCCGGATGAATCGGGCGATGTGCTTCCAACAGGTCCAGCGCTTCGGTCGGGATATTTTCGAATTCGTAGGTGATGACATCGACGGACTCGGCAAAGGCCTTCAGTGCCGCAGCGTCATCATAAGCTGCAGTCGTCACATGATCCGCCACCTGACCGGCGGGTGGGTTGGCACCCGGCTCATAGATGTGGGTTACAAAGCCCAACCGGGCCGCCGCGACGGACAACATTCGGCCCAACTGGCCACCGCCCAGAATTCCAATCCGCGCCCCCGGAGCAAGCATGTCCGTCATCAGTCAGTCTCCAACTTTTTTCCAATCGCCTGCAAGGCCGAGCGCAGCGCATCATGTGCGTTGCCCGCATGCAAGGCCTGCGTCATTTGCAGGCTGAGTGTTCCATCAGTTGCCAGCGCGTCCCGTTCTTCGGCCAAACGCCCGGCTTGCCCGGATTGCATTGTGTGCAGAAACCCGGATAGCAGCTGTGTCGTATAAAACTCTGAGGCATCCGCGTCGCCCGTTTGCTCGGCCAGCCACTCGGCACCTGTTGCCAACACGTCCAGAAGGCCTGGGACCATGGCGCAGACGGCAAAATGTGCATTCAGCGCGGCCTCGTTGGATACCTTAACGACCGGGTTCTCGGGTTCGAACAATTCAGCCAGCAATGTGTCGTTGCCGAACGCTGCAAGCGGGCATCCACCTTGTTGAAGAAACCCCAATGGGATCGTTTGTACAAAGTCAATTGCGGGCGCGCATAACGCAGCAAGCTGATCCGCCGATACAGCCGCCATCACCGACACGATCTGCTGATCTGAGCGAAAGTTTAGCTGTTCCAAAACTTCCGGGGCGATTTGGGGGCGCAGGCAAAGAAAAACGATATCTGATGCGTCAAGAACCGCTTGTGGGTTCGCGACCACGACATCCAGTTCAGCTTTCAGTTCGGCGGACACTGTGGCGTTGCGCTCAGTCACAGCGATCTCGTGCCCTTTGGCCACAAGAAAACGCGCAATGGGGGCTGCAATATGTCCGGTTCCGATGAAGCCGATACGGCTCATCCCTGCGGTTCCTTGGGGATCGAGGCCGAAAGGGCCGCGCGCCATGCATCCAGACGATCTGCCAGCGCTGGGTCTTGCAGGGCAAGGATACCGGCCGCCATCAATCCGGCATTGGCCCCACCGGCCGATCCGATGGCCATCGTCGCCACCGGGAAACCTTTGGGCATCTGCACAATAGAATACAGCGAATCGACGCCGGACAGGGCCCGTGTTTGCACCGGCACACCGATCACCGGCACGCGGGTTTTTGAGGCCATCATCCCTGGCAGATGCGCAGCACCGCCCGCGCCGGCGATGATCACATCCAAGCCGCGCTGAACAGCGGTTTTGCCATAGTCCCAAAGGCGATCAGGGGTGCGGTGGGCCGAAACGATGCGTTTTTCATACGCAATGCCCAGTTCATCCAGAATATCTGCGGCTTCTTTCATCGTGGGCCAGTCCGACTGGCTGCCCATGATGATCCCCACTTTCACATCGCTCATCCGCTTGTCGCCCTTGCCTGTCGAAAGAGCGCGCACTATAGCCAAATCGGCCTATCTGGCAATGCGGTACAGGGCCTTCAGGCGATGATATCCGGGGTCAGACGATCCTCGATCAGGCGAATGATGTCCTTAAGGCGCAGTTTCTGCTTTTTCAGCCGCTTGATCGTTAACTGGTCCGACGTCCCCGTGGCTTGCAGCGCTTCGATCGCCTCGTCCAGATCGCGGTGCTGGCGGCGAAAGACCTCCAGTTCGACCCGAAGAACTTCATCTGTCTTCATTGAAATGTCAGTGGGCGCGTTCATGAGCGACTCGGTTGTTGTTGTGGTGCTTCCCACACAAGATAGTGTGTCAGGCTTTATCCGGCCAGACCTTGTGGACATCCCCGGATATTCCCATATTCTATCATACGCGGTTGCCAGAACGGGACCGCACCATACGTCGCTTTGGCAATAAAGGACGAAAATACGTGTCGAAACTTACTCTTGGCTCATACCCGCATCTTTTGGGGTTCGAGCAATTGGAACGCCTTCTGGAACGGTCTGCAAAGGCCGGAAACGAAGGATACCCGCCCTATAACATCGAACAGACCTCGGATTTTTCCTATCGCATCACCCTGGCTGTGGCCGGTTTTGCGGAACAGGACCTGTCGATTACCATCGAGGATCGCCAACTGGTGATCCGGGGCCGTCAACGCGACGATAGCGAGGGGCGCATCTTTCTGCATCGCGGCATCGCGGCGCGTCAGTTCCAGCGCATGTTTGTGCTGGCGGACGGTGTCGAGGTGGGCGAGGCGATCATGGAAAACGGTCTGCTGCATGTGGATCTGACCCGCGCCGTGCCTGAAACCGTGGTTCAGACAATCAATATACGGAAGGGGTAAGAGCAATGAATACACCGATTGAAATCAACACCGAAGGCGACCGGATCGTCTATGTAAAAGCCGTCGATGTGGCTGACCTGCCGCGTGAAGTGCGCGAACAGGCTGGTGATCTGGATCAGCTCTACGCTGTGCATGACTCGGATGGTCAGCAACTGGCCCTGGTCGCAGATCGCAAGCTGGCCTTTATTCTGGCGCGCGAACATGACTTTTCCCCGGTGGCCGTGCACTAAAACGGCCCCGGCAGCGTGTGATTTTCCCGTGACATCCGCCGCCCCACGGGTGAGATATGCGAACCAATACGGGTTCGCAGGGCGGAGGCACCAAACATGAGTTGGTTTGATTTTGACTGGGTGGACGCATTCAGCGACCGCGCATTTGGCGGCAATGGATGCGCCGTGGTGCATGGTGGGGCCGTCCTACCCAAAGATGTCTGTACGGCTTACGTGCGCGAAACGTCCTTGGTCGAATGTACCTTTACCGGGCCGTCGGATGTGGCTGATATCAAGGTGCGCTATTTTCTGGCCAGCCGTGAAATCCCTTTTGCGGGGCATCCTACCATTGCCACTGTCGCGGCGATGCGGTCGCGGGGTCTGTTTCAGGGGGATGCACTGACACTGGAAACCGGGGCAGGGATCGTTTCCATCCAACTCAATGGTGATGAAATTGAGATGACGCAGGTTGCCCCGCAATTCGGTGCGACGGTTCCTGCCAATCTGGTTGCCGCCGCCATCAGCCTACCGGAAAACGCGATCATCTCGCCACCTCAGATGGTATCCACCGGGTTGCCCTTTTGTGTCACCGTATTGCGCGATCATGAAGCCTTGCGCGCCGCGAAATTGGTTGAAGAACCTTTGCGAAAAGTGATCGAAGCAGGCGGGTATTCGGGGTCGGACATGGCCGAGCCCTTCCTTGTAACGCTGGAAGGTGCGACCGAGGCGGGCGACACATTCTCACGTCTGTTGATGCTGCCGCCCAGCCCGCCCGAGGATCCGTTCACGGGATCCGCAACCGGGGCGATGGCAGCTTATCTGTGGAAGTATGGCTTGATGCCCAAAGATACGTTTACGGCAGAACAGGGCCATGACTTGGGCCGCCCCGGCCAAGCGACTGTTACACGCGTTGGACACGCCGATGCAATGACCGGTATCAAGGTGGCGGGTCGCGGCTATATTCTAATGCGCGGTCAGGTCAATTTTCCCGGGCAACTGTCATGACCGAACCCGCGATCGCCATCCTGCCTTACGGGCATCGATTAGGGCCGAAACTGGCTTCGGTTCCATTGTCCGATCTGATCTGGCCCGAAGGGTGCCCCGAGCGCTTGATGGGCAAAACAGTTGGCGATCTTGAGCGTACCGACCATCTGATTATGTATCCCAATTCTACCGTGCATTTGCGCCTGCGCCGGGGCACCCGCGCCCGGATTTCGCTGATGATGGGCGAACCGTCGGCCATTCACGCCAAGCACGACAAGATGCTCCGCTACACATGGCGGCGGTTCTTTCGGGTGATGACATTTCATGATGTGCTGTTGCGAAACCTTCCCAATGCGGTGTTTCTGCCCTACGGCGTGACGATGGTGCCTGATTGGCGTGACCTTAACGTAGAGAAAACGAAGTCCTGTTCGCTCATTGCCTCAGCCAAACGCGATCTGGAGGGGCACCAACTGCGCCATTCGGTGATTGACTGGGTGCGGGAAACGGGTGCTGACGTTGATATCATGGGGCGGGGATACACGCCATTTGACCGCAAATCCGACGGCTTGGCCCCGTATCGCTATTCCGTTGTGATCGAGAATGTTCGCGAAAAGAACTATTTCTCGGAAAAGCTGACAGATGCGATCTTATGCTCAACGGTCCCGATCTATTGGGGGTGTCCGAATATAGGGGACTTCATGGACACAGCCGGTATGATCCTCTGTGAATCCGAGGCCGACATTCATCGCGCGATCAACAGCCTGTCCGCTGACGACTATGCCGAACGCCTGCCGCATATGAAAGCTGCGCAAAGCAAGGCGGCAGAGTTCGGTGACTTTGAAGGCCGTGCTGTGCGGACCCTGCGCGAACAAATAAACGCAGCCTAGTGGTTCGATGGCCGCGGGGCCAGCCATCCCGTCGGCAAGATCGGATTCGCCGAGGCGTCGATCCCATGTCGAAGGCAAAGCCGCTGCAGATATGATCCGCTGACCGGCAGCCCGGCGGTTTTGCTTGCCATGAACTTTTTCTGATGTCCGTAGATGTGGACTGAATGCACTTTATCCCGTTCGATCTCGGCCGTGGAAATGCGCGGATCGTGCAGTTGCCATAGCTGATCCTTGTCCAAAGGATAGAACACTTCCGGCTGCATCGCGTGGCTGTCTTCGCCGGTCTGGCGCAGAAAGAACTCCAACGCCTTGGGGCCAGAGCTGCCCCAGGGCAGTGTTTCAATGCCCCAGGTTTCACCGTTTCGGGTGCGCCTGCGATTGTGTCGAAACAGCCGACCGCCACGCCAGGGCTGGGTTGGGTTGGCAGAGGTCACGAAGTCAATCCATAACGCCAGTGTCTCTGAGTCTGGTGGCAGACGCAGAACACCATTGGGAAAGGTGCCTGATTGCGACGACCCGAAAACGTAAGGCGAAGAAAAGTCGAATGGCTTGACGCAATATGCATCCAGATCGACCCAGATGAACGGGCTTTTCTGCATCAGCCGCAGCCGAAAGATGTCAGAAAATACTGCGACCCCCAACCGGTCTTCCGGTTTGAAATCAAATGGTGCGGGCCAAAGGATATCAGATGCGGGCCGTATCTCGGCACCGTTAGGCACGCCTTGGATGTCATGCACGGTATACAGGATAAACCGGTGACCGTTATCCAGATAGGATTGAATGCATAACGCCTCGAGCCAGCTCAGATCTGAACCGAACCAGAAACTGGCAATTGCAGGCAGGTCGCGGGTCATGGGCACTTTGCGTTTTGGTTAGGATCTGCATTTGCACCAAGGCAGCGTGCGCTTGTCAATCCAACAAAAAAAGCGGCCACTGCTGGCCGCTTTGCTTGTTCGTTGTAGCAATTAGGATGCCGCAATCAGGCCCATGCTTTCCAGTTTCAGCAGAACCTGATGGGCGCAGTTGTCGACCTCGACATTTTCGGTTTCGACGCTCAGTTCAGGGTCCGCGGGAACGTCATAAGGATCCGAGATTCCGGTGAACTCTTTGATCTTGCCTTCGCGGGCCAGTTTATACAGTCCCTTGCGGTCGCGGCGTTCGCATTCCTCAATGGTGGTGGCCACGTGAACCTCGCAGAAGGCACCGAATTGTTCGATCTCTTCCCGGACCGCACGGCGGGTCGTGGCATAGGGCGCGATCGGGGCGCAGATTGCGATGCCGCCGTTCTTGGTGATCTCGCTGGCCACATAGCCGATGCGGCGGATGTTCAGGTCGCGGTGTTCCTTCGAAAAGCCCAGTTCGGACGACAGGTTTTTCCGAACGATGTCACCATCCAGCAAGGTAACAGGGCGGTCGCCCATCTCCATCAGCTTGACCATAAGAGCGTTGGCTATCGTCGATTTTCCCGAGCCTGAGAAGCCGGTGAAGAACACCGTGAATCCCTGCTGTGAACGCGGCGGGAAGCGGCTGCGCAGTTCCTGTACAACTTCGGGGAACGAGAACCATTCCGGAATCTCAAGACCTTCACGCAAACGGCGGCGCAGTTCAGTGCCCGAGATGTTCAGGATGGTGACGTTGTCCCTGTCGAGGATTTCGTCGTTCGGCTCGTATTGCGCGCGTTCCTGCACAAAGACCATGTGTTTGAAATCAACCATCTCGACGCCGATCTCATCCTGGTATTTGCGGAACAGATCCTGCGCGTCATAGGGGCCATAGAAATCTTCGCCCTGGCTATTCTTGCCCGGGCCCGCATGGTCGCGGCCAACGATGAAGTGCGTGCAGCCGTGGTTTGCGCGGATCAGCCCGTGCCAGACGGCCTCGCGCGGGCCAGCCATGCGCATTGCCAGATTCAGCAGCGACATTGATGTGGTCGAGGCCGGGTATTTGTCCAGTACCGCCTCATAGCAGCGCACGCGGGTGAAATGATCCACGTCACCCGGTTTGGTCATGCCCACGACCGGATGGATCAGCAGGTTGGCCTGCGCCTCTTTCGCGGCGCGAAAGGTCAATTCCTGGTGCGCGCGGTGCAGCGGGTTGCGGGTCTGGAACGCCACTATACGCCGCCAGCCGACTTTGCGGAAATAGGCGCGCAGCTCGTTCGGAGTGTCGCGGCGCGCGCGGAAGTCATAATGAACCGGCTGTTGAATACCGACCACAGGACCGCCCAGATAAACTTTGCCGGCCACATTGTGCAGGTAGTTCACTGCCGGGTGGGCGTCGTCATCTGCACCAAAGACTTTCTCGGCCTCACGCGCTTTGTCAGGCGTCCAGCGGTCGGTGACTGTCATGGTGCCCAGAATGACGCCTTCCTGATCACGCAGAGCGATGTCCTGGCCCAATTCAATTTTGTCTGCAAACGCCTCGTCCACGTCCAGAGTAATGGGCATCGGCCAAAGGGTACCATCGGCCAGACGCATGTTCTCGACGACGTTGTCGTAGTCCGCCTCGCCTAGGAAACCTTTGAGAGGGTTGAACCCGCCGTTCATCAGCAATTCCAGATCGCAGATCTGGCGCGGGCTCAGGTCCCAGCTGGTCAGATCTGCGGCTTCCACCTTCAGTTTCTGTGCTGAATCGTAGGACACGAACAATTCGGGGATTGGGGCCAGGTTACTTAACATCGTCATAGGAATACTCTTATCGAAGTGCTGTTTTGCCAGTGATTAAGGGGCGTTTGCCCCGGCTTTTGGGTGAAGTCCATATACCTTGGTGAAACAAAGGACGATATGCGCGGTTTTTCCCCGCAATGGAAGGATATTCCGGTTTGTGTGGCAATCTGCGAAGCTGGTTCCCGAGGCGGGCAACAATTCCGCAGAATTGAGAGCGAGTGTTCTTATGCAGCAACACTGGCGTTCAGATCTGCGGCTTTGGGGACGGGCAGGGCAGGAATCGGGCGCGTCACGCCACGCAGGTCGAATGGGCGAACCTGCCGCATATCGCCGTCATATCCTGCCGCCAACAATAACTCTTCCGAGACCAGAAGTTCGCAGCCCAGGTTCTTGGTTTCGGCCTCTAACCGGCTGGCCACATTCACGGTGTCGCCGATGATTGTACGGGCGGCGTGGCCTGCGGCACCGATTTCACCCAGAACAAGGTCCCCCAGATGCAGGCCCATTCCGATGCGGATCCGGGGGCTGCCTTCTGTTTCCAGCTGCTGGTTGAAACGCTGCAAGGCAAGGCTGATATCAATGGCCGCTTTCATCCCGGCACGCGCAGAGCTTCGCGCGTCGGCGGTTTCGAACACGGCCAACAGGCCGTCGCCCATGTATTTGTCGACCACTCCGCCCTCAGCCGTAATCGCCGGAACGATGGCGTCAAAAAAGCGGTTCAGCAGGAAAACGATGTCATAGGGCAGTTGGCCAGCTGTGCGTGAGGTAAAGCCGCGCATGTCCAAAAACAGGACCGCCAATTGCCGTTCCTGACCCTGGCTTGCATGTGCCCGGTGTCGGGCTCCATCTGGACGGAACATGCGAAACGCTGTGATCGGAGCCATCGGTCGGATTTGACATGCCAGCCGGGCACCCGCCGGGGCGCTGACCGCAGCTAGGCTTCGAGCTTCGACCTCACCAGGTTCGGGCAGTTGATCCCCGCCCGCCTCGACAATCACGCGGCAGGTGGTGCAGCGCCCTTTGCCACCGCACAGCGCCGTGTGTGGAATGCCGTTGGCTTGGGAAATTTCAAGCAGGGTCATCCCTTTTTCGGAAACGACCTCAGGGCCTTGAGCGTACTTGACGCGCACGGAATGTCGGCGACGCCACAGCTTGCGGATCGCAAACACCGCCAGGGATGCGCCAAGGGCCACCCAGAACGCCATGAGCGCATTGTCTTTTACGCTGAACAGGTGCTGGAAGTCTTCGGGAGAGGGCCAGTTGTAGTGCTCGATATATTGTTCGCGCAAAAACGGGTCTGCAAAATCAGCCCAGATCCGGCGCCCTTCCGTCAACACTCCGGCAAGGGCAAATGTCGGAACAAACACAGCCAGGCCAATCAGATATGGCACCAGCTTGGGCCACCAGCGGGTCAGCCGCAGCCACATGTGCAGTCCGATACAGCCGTGTACCCACACCACCAGCAACAACAGGCTTTGCATCCAGACCGCGTAGCTGGGCCACATCAGAACGATGATATAGCCCATTTCATCGTTCACATCGTAGACTGTGTTTGCATAGCGCGTTTGCACGATATGCGAGATCAGCTGCAGTGGGATCAACAACCCGAGAACCATCTGCAACCCCGTGCTGAACGGCATGCGCAAAGTCCGGCGCTGGCTGATCGAGTACAGGGCTAACCCCGCGTGAATCAAAAGAGCAGCATAGAGTATTATGCTGCCGACATCGTGGCGTGTGATCACATGCCGGGCATCCTGCATGCCATGCAAGTAGTCCGTGTGAAACAAACCAAGGCCGATGTTGATGAAGTGAAAGAACGCAAAAGCGAACAGAACCAGGCCGCTGCCGATCCTCAGCCGGGTTGCCCACCCGCCTTGCCACAGAACAGTTTTCAATCAGATCACCTGCATTGGTCTCGCCTGAGGCCGAGTCTGATACGCCGCAGCCTAGCGGTCAAGCGCAGGTTGCGGATAGGGCGGTGTCCAATCTGTTGGCGGCGTATTCACCCGGATCAGCGAAGGCGACGGGTCGAACAGGACGATGTGGCTAAGTTCGGGGCGCGAGCGCGAGCTGTATAGCAACCCGTCAGCGCCTGCGTCACGCGCGCGGTCCGAGAATCGCCATGTCGGCGAGATGCCCCGTTTGCTGTGAATGTCCTGCCAAACGACCGATGCCTCGCGCTGTCCACGTAAGTCGACCAGTTTTGCGCCTGTCACGGTTGCCCGCTGTAAGACCCGTGGCGGATCGCCCACCGAGACATATCGCCGAAAGGCAACTCCGGCACCTTCTGCGCTGAGCGATGCGTAAAGCGCCGTCTGCCCCGAGTAATGAAAACGCCCCTTGGGCGCCCTTGCAGGGGCCAAAGGGGCGTCCAATTGCGTCAGAAAAAGAATTCTCCAGACCGGGCCGGAGAATTCCAGCATCAGATCAATCCTGTTCGGCCAGGAAACGCTCGGCATCCAGCGCGGCCATGCATCCCATGCCGGCGCTGGTCACAGCCTGCCGGTAGATATGGTCCGTCAGATCCCCGGCGGCAAAAACACCCGGCACCGAGGTCTCGGTCGAACCTGGCTTGGTCACGACATAGCCGCCCATATGGCTTTCCAGTGAGTCCTTGACCAGTTCATTGGCAGGTGCGTGTCCGATCGCGACAAAAACGCCTTTGCAGGGGATCTCGGTAATCTCGCCGGTCTTCACGTTTTTGACCCGCACACCTTCGACACCCAGCGGGGCATCGGTGCCGGTCACTTCTTCCAACTCGTGGAACCACAGGGGTTCGATTTTTTCATGCTTCAGCAGCCGGTCCTGCAGGATCTTTTCCGCGCGCAGCTCATCACGACGGTGGATCAAAGTGACCTTGCTGGCAAAATTAGTCAGAAACAGCGCCTCTTCGACGGCGGTGTTGCCGCCACCGATGACCACGATTTCCTGTCCGCGATAAAAGAAGCCGTCGCAGGTCGCGCAAGCCGAAACGCCAAAGCCCTTAAATTTCTCTTCCGACGGCAGGCCCAGCCATTTGGCGCGCGCGCCTGTGGCCAGAATGACGGCATCTGCTGTGTAAACAGTGCCGCTGTCGCCGGTTGCGGTGAACGGGCGTTTGCTGAGGTCCAGATCGTTGATGATGTCACCGATGATTTCACAGCCCATCGCCTTGGCATGGTCTTGCATGCGCACCATCAGGTCGGGGCCTTGAACCTCGGTGTCTCCGGGCCAGTTTTCGACCTCGGTCGTTGTGGTCAGCTGGCCACCCGGCTCGATGCCCTGAACCAGAATCGGCTCCAGCATCGCGCGGCTTGCATAAACGCCGGCCGTGTAACCGGCCGGTCCCGATCCGATGATCAGAACCCTGGTGTGTCGTGTTTCGGCCATAGTACCCCCAACTCGATCTGCCTGATTGGGGCGCGTGGCCCCTGACGGATGGATATAGCGAGCGTCGCGCAGGGCTTAAACCCCCAACCTTTTGACAGGCAGTCATGCATTTGCGGCAAGGTGCCCAAAAAAAGAACATTGAAAATATAGAATATTGCGCAGGTGCGAAAGATAATTGCGCATTGGTCGGGTGCTGATATAACAACCGAAAAATTAGGAGCATTTCATGGTCGCGATACGGCTGGATGAGATTGACCGCAAGATTTTGGCAGAATTGCAGGCAGACGGTCGCATGACCAATGTCGAGTTGGCAAAACGCGTAGGTATTTCAGCGCCGCCTTGCCTGCGGCGCGTGCGTACGTTGGAAGAATCCGGGCTTATTCGCGGCTACCATGCCGATGTGAACTCACGCGAGTTGGGGTTCGAGGTTCAGGTCTTTGCCATGGTGGGGTTGGAAAGCCAGGCCGAATCCGAACTTAACGCATTTGAGGAACGCTGCCGCGAATGGCCTCTGGTTCGGGAATGCCACATGTTGAACGGCGAGGTTGACTTTATCCTGAAATGCGTCGCCCCCGACCTGAGCAGTTTTCAGCAGTTTCTAACGGGCGAGCTGCTGACTACGCCCAATGTAGCCAGCGTAAAAACATCGCTGGTTATTCGCGGCGCCAAAGACGAACCCGGCGTTCCCTTCGACGTTCTGGAAGAACGAATGAACCGGACGGCGTGAACATCATTCGCTTTTGATGCGGTTTTGACGGCGGCAGAAAAGCTGCGACCGTCAAAGATAAAACCCAACTAATTATCAGCTGCATAATGCCCCCACACTGCAGTTAGTTTTTGTTTTCAGGCCGTAAGCGCATCTACCTCACCGTCTCCGGCGCGCGGCAGAACCAGCGGGCCAAAATCGTTCAGCGATTCGATATGCGCGAACAAGTTCAGGTAGATCGACCTGAGCGATCGGCTGACCTGACGCACGGCGTTGACACCCGGATGGTAGGATTCGAATTGCAGGCCGTCGACTTTGATGACCGAGTGACGTTTCAGGCAGATGTGAAACAGTTCAATCGGTGTCGGCGGCAGCGTTTCGATCACACTCATACCGTCCTGGAACTCATGGACAGGGGTCAGAATTTCGGCCCCGTCGTGCAAATGGCGCAGATGCGCAGGTGCGCCCAGCAGACGTGCTGCGGGTCCCGCGATTACGCCGGACAGCGGTTTTTGCATGCCAAATGTATCGGCCATGATCCGAGTTAGCGGGCGTGTTCGCCCACGCGAATCCTCGCGTCCGGGAATCAGGGTCACCGACCCCTTCCACAACACGGTCTGCAGCGCGCCATCCTGTGTCAGAACCAAATCGCCCGGCAGCAGATCTTCGATCGCTAATGGGCCGTTTTCGGTTTCCACCAGGGATCCGCGTGTAAAGGCACAAAAGGCGTCTTCGAACATGGGCAATGCCGGAGCGATGTGGCGCGTTTGCGAAACATCTCCGTTCGGCATCAAGGTACTGACCTCATAGCGCCGCAACTGCGCCTTTGGTCTTGCTTTTGTCCTTGGGATTTCGCGCAGCATGGCCGAAGTTTCGACCGCGTTTCTGGCTGCGCGCGTCAAGGAATGTGGAATTGTCATTTTTATTCCGTCCCCTCTAAAATACCGTTCAGACGGGTAGAGCCCTCCGTACAGGGCAACCTGACCGGCGTTTTCTTTGTCTTTAATGAGAGAGCGACCATAATGCGCGCGCCATTCCGGCGTCGCGACGCGATAAATTTCCGCTTTTCTTTGGTCAACACACTGACCCCCCAGACAAACTCACTAAAACGCAGGCGGAAATTACCTGCGCACACACACCCCTGAACATGGCCGCTGGAAATTTCAGCGGTTAGTCACACATCGGCCCGGAGCACCCCTCCGATGTGCGTCTTGACCCTTGGAACCGGCAGCATGGTTCCTCGGGCTTTGGTCAGCGTTGGCGTGCCAAGCGGCGCGCTACCCTGACCGAAGAACTGGAAACCCGTTTCCACGGCATTTCCGGTGCCTGCTCTCGCGTCGCCGCAACAACGGCGCTGAGAAAGCGAGATTTAACCTTCATGTTATTATTCCTGCTCGTATCGGGTTGAACACCCGGTTTCCCTTGTCGGATCACTGTGATGCGTCAATACGGCACCGATAAGGCTGATCCGGGGTCAAAGCAGCAAAGTTGAAGGTCGGCAGATCCTCTTCTTTCGGAATGCCTCGCACTGCTGGAAAATCGCTTGATAAACATCTGAGTGCGGACAATAAAAATCAAAATGTCTCGACTCAAACAGACACAACAATTGTGGCAAAAAAGCGGCGATTCTGCCACAATTGGGGCGCGGGTTATAATTTAATGGCGGAAATCAGGCGGCCGTAATCGGCCTCTTTCGCGTGGGTTGAGCGGCGGTAGGAATAGAATCTGTCCGGGTCTGAATAGGTGCAGTGCCGCGTCCATTCGGCCTGACCCACGCCAGCTTGCCGCAACTTGTGCAAACCAAAGGCGGGCAGGTCGAACTGCAACCGATCCCCATTACCGTTTGCAAAGAACCTGAGATTATCGGGCGAATCCGCAGCGAATTCATCCAGGAAATCCGGGCCGACCTCATAGGCGCCTTGTGAAATAGTAGGACCAATGACTGCGACGGTATTTTCTCGCTGCGCGCCCAATGACTCCATTGCGTCCAGGGTTGCCTCCAATACACCGTCCAAAGCACCGCGCCACCCGGCATGCGCAGCCCCAATCACATTCGCGTCAGAATCGGCAAACAGGACCGGCTGGCAATCCGCTGTCAGAATCGTCAGTGCCAGTCCCGGGGTTGCGGTGACTACGGCATCTGCTTTGGGTTTGTCGCCATTTATCGGGGCGTCCACCGTCAGAACGGTTGGGGAATGCACTTGATGCACGCCGACCAATGCGTCCGGGCTGACCTCCATAGCGGCGGCCACGCGCTGGCGGTTCACTGCCACCGCTTCGGTTTGGTCAGACGAGCCATAGCCGCAGTTCAATCCCGCGAATATTCCGGAAGACGCACCGCCCCGACGGCTGAAGAACCCGTGGCGGACCGGCGATAGGACGTCCGAGGTCAGAATTTCCAATGTCATGGTTCCAGTCCCGGTGGAGGTGCAGCATAAGAAGGATAGAGGCCCAGTACTTTGAACAGATTTCCCATTTCCTCGGGATGCGTCAACCGGCGATGTGCAGCAATGAGCGTCTCAAGCTCAGTCCCGCCGAGTGGCGCAGCCAGCGCCTGCGCGCGGGCCGTGATGCCCAACCGTTCCAGAAACATGCCCTGGGGTGTCAGCTTTGTATGGGCGCAACCGGCGGCGCGCGCGGCAATAGCAAGGGGTTCGAAATCTACATGCGTGGTCAGATCCGCCTGGCCCGGAGCTTGCAGGGGATCAACACGTTCGTGTGATTGCAAAGCTTGAAACGTGTCGCCCAGCGAATGCCAGTCACCGTAATCCACGATCAGACCCGCCCCGCCATAAGTGGCGATCCGCCCAGCGATCACGGTCAGGATCGGAATTGCGGCCGTGCAAAGTTCAACCAGATCGCCATCTTGGGTGTCGATCATGCGATCCGTTAGCGCGACCTGAGCTGTGTTCGGCCCCAGTCCATACGTCAGCGATTCGCCCTGCACACCGATCAGACGTTCGCACCAGCCATCGCCGTCACGTATGAATTGGCGGACTGGCAGGGCATCAAAAAACTCGTTCGCCACCAAAAACAGGGGGGCTTGGGGCAGGTCGGTGAGTTTATCGATCCAGCGCGGGCTGTGATCGCTCAGCGATTGCGCCTGCCTGTCCCGCAGGGCAGGGGAGGCTTCGAGCAACACAATATCTGCGGCCTTGTGAAATCCAGATACGCTGCTGGTCGCGCGCAGGATATCCGCCATCAGGGTGCCGCGCCCCGGTCCCAGCTCTGCCAGTACGAACCTGTCCGGCTTGCCTTGATCCATCCAGCTTTGCGCCAGGGCAAGCCCGATCAACTCTCCGAACATCTGGCTGATTTCCGGAGCAGTGATGAAATCCCCCTGCGCACCCAGCGGATCGCGGGTGGTGTAGTATCCGAACTTAGGGTTCAGCAGGCATTCAGTCATGAAATCGGCCACGCTCATCGGGCCATTCAGCGCAATTTGCGCCAGTAGGTGATCCTTAAGGTTCATTGAGCGCGTCGCGCGCGCAGCGCAAACCAAAGGCCAAGTGCGATCATTGGCAGCGACAGCAATTGCCCCATGGTCAGGCCATAGCCACCCACGTGCCATGCCAGCCCCAGCGGATTCCCGGCCGAGACGAACTGTGCGTCAGGCTGACGAAAGAACTCAACAATGAAACGCGAGGCACCATAACCTGCCAGAAATACACCCATCACCAGACCGGGCTTGTGAAACGCCCCACGTCGATAAGCCATCCACAGCAAAAGTGCGCCCAGCAACAAACCTTCCAGTGCGGCTTCATAAAGTTGTGAAGGGTGTCTGGCACACATCCCGGCCACAACACCCGGGCAGTCCTGTGCGGCACCACCTGGAAAAATCACCGCCCATGGAACGTCGCTGGGTCGCCCCCAAAGCTCGGCATTAGTGAAGTTCGCCAACCGCCCTAACAGCAGCCCGGGCGGCACAGCATGTGCGATCAGATCGGCCAAAGACAATACCGGCACCTGGTAACGCCGAGCATAGAGATAGGACGCAACGACGACCCCCAGCAAGCCACCATGGAAGGCCATGCCGCCCTGCCAGATCATCAAAATCTCTAGTGGATGCGATAAGTAATAGGCCGGTTGATAAAACAGAACGAACCCCAGTCGCCCGCCGAGAATCACCCCAAGGATGATCCAGGTGATCAGATCCTCTAGTTGCTGCGGTTTCATCGGTGGTGTTTGATCAGGCCAAAGGGCCGGACGCTTCAGCGCCGCAGTACCCAATCGCCATGCGATCAGAATACCGGCGATATAGGCCAGCGCGTACCATCTAAGTGCGAACTCCATCCCGAACAGCGAGATCGAGAAAACTTCGGGCGAAAGGTCGGGGAAATTCAGAACAGCCTGCATGTGCGTCTCATTGCCCGGGGTTAGCGGGGCAAGTCAACCTTGAGCCCGGGCCATTCTTTACCCATATAGAGACCAACCGCGATACCGGAGTAAAGCCATGCAAACCCGTAACAAGATTCTTGATGACGTTTCCCAACTGATGACCAACGCCATGGGCGTGGCCCAAGGCGCGAAGGACGAGGCCGAAAACGCGATGAAGTCGATGATCGACCGCTGGCTGGCCGACCGCGATTTCGTCACGCGCGAAGAATTTGATGCTGTGCGCGCCATGGCCCAGAAAGCGCGCGAAGAAAACGCAGCGCTTGAGGCACGCCTTGAGGCGCTTGAAGCCAAGCTGGACAAATAAGTTCCGCACACTCGAGATTTTGAAAAAAGAAATCCGCCGCGCAATCCACGCTGGGATTGTGCGGTGTTGTGTATTCTGACGTCTTGCCAAATTTAATCAAGACAAAGCTGGCTGTGATACCAATATTTTGATCGCCGTTGCCGACTGTCCACAACTTATTGATGTTATCCCCAACAAATAGGGTTGCCAGAACCCTGCCAGCGGCGCACCATATCTAGTACAGGCAGACGGGGGAAGCCCGGCTTGTAGAGCAAGCAACTAGCGCTGGGGCGCTGCCAGCCCCTAAAAGGCTAGAGATTAGTGAGGTGGCATTATGGCCCTTTCCGAACAGTTTCTCGAAGAAGACCTTCATCCAATCGACATTGTTGAACATCTTGCCGAACACCACGACTGGGATTTCGACCGGATCGGGGATGATCAGATTGCCATGGCTGTCGAAGGCCAGTGGCGCACCTATTCGATCACCTTGGCCTGGTCCAACTATGACGAAACGCTCCGCATGGTGTGTTCTTTCGAAATGGAACCGCCTTCCGAGCGCGAGAACGTGCTTTATGAACTGCTCAACAAGATGAATGATCAGTGCTGGGCCGGTGCATTTACGTATTGGGCCAATCAAAAGCTGATGGTCTACCGATACGGTTTGGTTCTTGCGGGTGGCCAGATGGCCAGCCCGGAGCAGATCGACACGATGATCACCGCGGCGGTTCTGAGCGCCGAGCGCTATTACCCCGCGATCCAACTGGTCACCTGGGGCAACCGCGATCCCGAGGATGCCATGCAGGTCGCCATTGCAGAGGCCTACGGCCGCGCGTAAAGATTTGCCCCAAACCGGATAAGGAGAGGGGCAATCATGGACATGTCACGCGTCGCCGAGCAGGGGCTGGTTCTTCTGGGGTGCGGCAAGATGGGTTCGGCCATGCTCGCCGGTTGGCTGGAGCATGGCCTTCCTGCGTCAGCCGTCTGGGTGATCGACCCGTATCCTTCGGATTGGCTGAAGGCGCAGGGCGTCAATATCAACACTCCATTACCCGAGGCCCCGGCGGTCGTTTTGGTGGCCGTCAAGCCGCAGATGATGGGTGAGGCGCTGCCAGCGATCAAAGCACTGGGCGGAGGCGGCAGCCTGTTTGTGTCAGTCGCAGCGGGCACATCGATCGCTACCTTTGAAGCTTTGTTGGGTGAAGGCACCCCAATCGTGCGGGCGATGCCAAACACACCGGCGGCGATCCGGCAGGGGATCACAGCATTGATCGGCAATTCAAACGCCTCAGACGCCGATATAGCCCTAACGGAAAACCTACTATCCGCAATTGGCGACACAGTTCGCCTTGAGAATGAGGCGCAGATGGACGCGGTGACCGGGCTGAGCGGTTCGGGTCCGGCTTACGTTTTCCACCTGATCGAAACGCTGGCAGCGGCAGGACAAGCACAGGGCTTGCCGCATGATCTGGCGATGAAGCTGGCCAAATCGACCGTGGCCGGGGCAGGGGCTTTGGCCATGGCGGCCGAGGAAGACCCCTCGCAATTGCGCGTTAACGTGACGTCGCCCAACGGTACGACGCAAGCCGCGCTTGAAGTGCTGATGCATGAGGAAGAAGGTTTCCCCGACCTGCTGCACCGCGCCGTCAAGGCCGCAACCGAGCGTTCCAAGGAGCTGTCCCGTGAGTGAGATTTCATTCGATGATTTTCTGAAGGTCGACATCCGGGTCGGTAAGGTCGTCCGCGCCGAGCCTTACCCAGAGGCCCGGAAGCCCGCGATCAAGATGTGGATCGATTTTGGTGACGAAATTGGCGAGCGCAGAACCTCGGCCCAGATAACGGCGCATTACGATCCGGAGACGCTGGTGGGCAAGCAGGTGATGGCCGTTGTCAATTTCCCGCCGCGCCAGATCGGCAAGTTCATGTCCGAGGTTCTGGTGCTGGGCCTGCCCGACGACAAGGGCGAGATCGTTCTGATAGGTCCAGATGGCGAGGTTCCAACCGGCGGACGGATGCACTGATGAAACTTTTGATAGCACGCCCCATGACCGCCGCTGTCGAGGCGCGCGCCCGCGCCGAATTCGACGTCGAGATCCGCAGCAGCACGTTGCCAATGTCGCCCGACGAAATGCGGCGCGCATTGGCTGAATTTGATGTGGTCGTGCCCACCCTGGGCGATCAGTTTTCGGCCACAATTTTCTCCGAAGTGCCGCAACCGCGTTGCAAACTGCTGGCCAATTTCGGTGTAGGGTACAATCATATCGACGTCGCTGCCGCGCAGGCCTCAGGGGTTCAGGTCACTAACACCCCCGGTGCGGTTACCGATGCCACTGCTGACATCGCGATGACCTTGCTGTTGTCGTCCGCGCGCCGCGCGGGCGAGGGGGAACGGCTGGTCCGTTCGGGCAACTGGCAAGGCTGGCATCCGACGCAAATGCTGGGTCATCATGTGACCGGAAAACGCGTTGGGATCGTCGGGATGGGCCGTATTGGCCAAGCGATTGCGTGGCGTTGCCATTTCGGTTTCGGGATGGACGTGGCGTATCAGTCGCGCAGCCCGAAAGAGGTGGAATTTCCCGCAGAAAACATACCGGACCTGAAAGAACTGGCCGCTGCGGTCGATTTCCTGGTACTCGCCGTGCCCGGCGGTGCGGAAACGCGCCACCTGATCAATGCGCCGGTGCTGGAGGCGATGAAACCTTCGGGCATCCTGATCAACATCGCGCGCGGAGAAGTTGTGGACGAATCCTCCCTGATCGCTGCCCTGCAATCCGGTCAGATCGCAGGCGCCGGCCTTGATGTGTATGAGTTCGAACCCACCGTTCCGCAGGCCCTGCGCGATATGGAGAATGTGACGATACTGCCCCATCTTGGCACCGCGACCGAAGAGGTGCGCACCGATATGGGGCATATAGCGCTGGACAACGTTACTGCTTTCGTCGCGGGGCGATCTTTGCCGAACCCGGTCTAGCGCCCGACGGCCTCGCGCCAGTGTTTGCGGCACAGCGAAACATAAGTTTCATTGCCGCCGATCTGCACCTGCGCGCCCTCGGTGATGGCGTTGCCGTTTTCGTCTTGACGGATGACCATCGTCGCCTTGCGGCCGCATTCGCAAATGGTCCGCACTTCGCGCATCTCGTCTGCCAATGCCAGCAAGGCAGCGGAGCCGGGAAACAGGCAGCCCTGAAAATCCACGCGCAAGCCATAGGCAAGGACAGGCACCCGCAGGTCATCCACTGCACGGGCCAATTGCCAGACTTGCTCTTCGGTCAAAAATTGCGCCTCATCAATAAAAACGCAGGTGATGTTCCCTTTTTTCAGGCGCTGTTCAATCATCGAAAAAACGTCGGTTCCGGCGGCGAACGTGTCCGCATCAGCCGATATGCCGATCCGCGACGCAATCCTGCCAACACCGGCCCGGCCATCAAGGGCCGCGGTCATCAAATAGGTGTCCATCCCCCTCTCACGGTAATTGTGCGAGGCTTGTAGTAACACGGTCGATTTTCCCGCGTTCATCGTCGAATAATTGAAGTATAACTTTGCCATGGATCGGGTCTAAAACGCCTGTCCTGTTCGGGCAAGCCATCAAAAGTCATTAATAAGCGACGTCGCCGTCATTGTTGCAGAGGTCGAGCGTAAGCCCATTGGGGATGGAATCCCCCGCCTCAACAACAGCGACGCCGTCGGCCAACATGTGGCCTAACCGTAGCGGGACAAGAATACCGACCCGCAATCACTCATTACCGGCATTAAATGCCGCCACTCACTCACAAAACCCCCGCATATCTGAGGGATAGCCAACATATGACATTTCAATTATGAATCGAGTATGGGAATTTTCTTTTCCCTTTCCCCCGCAATGGCAGATTTAGTGGGGCGTGCAGGCAGTAAAGGTAAAAACATGGCAGATATCGGGGCCTACCTGAAGAAACACACTGAAGCGCTGGTTAAAGACGTGGGAATCGAATCCGCGTGTGAGATTACAGGCAAATCCAAAGCCACGTTGGGCCGTTATTATTCTGACAATGTCGAACATACCGATCGGTTCATGCCGGTCGATGCGGTGGCGCGGCTTGAGGCAGTGGCAAACTTCCCTCACGTCACCTCGGCGCTGGCCGATCTGAAGAACATCACCCTGTCCTATGACGGGCGCAACGACGACAGCCCCCGTACTGGCGGAGTGAATTCGGACGTCATCGCGCTGAGCCAGCGGTTTGCGATGCTAATGACCGAGTATCAGTCGGCAATCGAGGACGGCATCATCACGGTGAACGAAGCCAAGCGCCTTCTGAGGGAAACCAGCCAGCTGCAACAAGTTCTGCTGGATATGAAGCTGCATCTGGAAGAGGAAAGCGTAAGCTGACGGCGGTTTGCTTTCTTTTCGCTACGGTCAATAGCCTCTCGCATGGGGATCAGGCGACAAGCTATGTTCAATTTCCATACGCCCAAGCTTCCTGACCCTCTGAATCTTGACCTTGCCTTGCTAAACGGCGGCGGGTCATGTCCGAGCCAGTTCTATGGTCAAACCCATGACGAACGAGATGTTTATGTTCGTTACCGAGGCGGCCGGCTGAGGGTTCAAATTGCCGAAAAGCCCGGTGCCGACCCCGCCAGCGCCGAACCGATTCTTGAGGCGGATGTTGGCCCGATCTTATACGGGACGATTTCGCTGAAGCAGTTCTGCCACTATTATGGTGTCACTGTTCAGGGTGTTCTACCCACGGAAACCAGCCCTGATGCAGACAGAAACACTGACTTGTCCGGCGAAGCAACTTACTTTCGAGTTTACTTGGATCGGATCACGCTCGAAACGTCTCGGGTAATTTTGAAGGTCTGTACGCAGGCTTTTCCAAATGCGATGTTGGTGCGTCCGGTCTTGGATGAAAAGTTCAAGCTGAAAGAGTTGGCCGAAGTGACCGCGGACGTGACCGATGACGCTGTCTGGCTAATTGATGGCGCAATGAGCGTTGCTGACATCAAAACAAGTCCCGGCCGCTACGTTTTGCCAAAAGAGGGGCAACTCCAGATCTATTTGGGATTCGAACTTTGGAAATGGCCCCGCCCCCGGAACTCGAGCAGAGGCTGTGAACTTGCCTCTCAGGATCTGGGACGAAAGCTGATTGTCGCTAGTTTAAGGGGAATGCCCAAAGATGAAGAAGTGGCGTTTTCCAGATTTCATATTTCGACACAATTCCCGACGTCGGATATTGCGGCACGGGCCGGGTTGTCCGCACTAGGTGATGCGCTGAAAGCGGTATTGCCCGAAGCTGGTTTAAAGCAGGTCAATTTGGACACGGATCAGGTTGTAGCGACGTTCACTCGGCCACTAGACCCAGCCTTGTACCAATGGTGTAAGTCAGGGCCGAACCGTTGGTTGGAAGTAACACGCGAGAGCCGCGACGGCCCTTGGCTTGGTGTTTGCCCCGAGTGATCTCGGCATATCACCCGTGGCGCTTAACAATCACCGATCCAACTGAATACCCCGCGCCGAAGGAACAGATCAGGCCGACATCTCCATCTGACAGATCATCCGAATACTTGGAAAACGCGATGATGGACCCGGCCGAGGAGGTGTTGGCATAATCCTGCAGGATGTTGGGCTGTTCGCTTGCTTCAGGCTCGCGGCCCAGCACTTTCTTACCAATGAAATCGTTCATCGTTTTGTTGGCCTGATGCAGCCACAGGCGTTTCAGGTCATCGCTGTTCACGCCTTCCGCGTCCATGTGATCCGAGATGTGCTTGCTGACCATCGGCAGCACTTCTTTGAAGACTTTGCGCCCGTTCTGCATGAACTGCATGTCACGTCGATCGACCACCCCGTCAGGGCGAGAGCGGCGCAGGAAGCCGTTGTTATTGCGGATATTGTTCGAGAATTCGGTCGCGCAGCGTGTCGACAAAATCTCGAAATGCGGACCCTTCGCGTCTTCGACCCGTTCGATCAAAGTGGCGGTGGCCACGTCGCCAAAGATGAAATGACAATCGCGGTCGCGCCATTCCAGATGGCCTGAACAAATCTCGGGGTTCACCACCAATGCGGCACGGACCGAGCCGGAGCGAACCATGTCTGCGGCGGCCTGAATCCCGAAAGTGGCCGAAGAACAGGCGACGTTCATATCAAACCCGAACCCGTTGATTCCAAGCGCTTGCTGGATTTCGATCGCGACGGCGGGATAGGCGCGTTCGTGGTTAGACGCGGCGCAGATCACCAGATCGACGTCCTCGGCGCTGCGCCCGGCCTGTTCCAGTGCCTTTTTACATGCGTCCACGGCCATCTCGGTCATGATGCCCGGTTCGTCATCGCCACGTTGACGCAACAAGGGATGCATCACGTCAGGGTCCAGAACACCGTCCTTGTCCATCACATAGCGTTTCTCGATGCCCGAGGCCTTGAAGATGAATTCTTCTGACGAATGCTGCATCGGCTCAATCTCACCCGCCGCGATTGCGTCTGCGTTTTGGGCGTTCATCTTGTCGGCATAGGCGTTGAAGGCCGTGACAAGTTCGGCGTTGGTGATGACGTTTTCGGGGGTGAAAACACCTGAGCCGGTGATCGCGGGCGTGTACATGATAAGACCTGAATGTTTCGGATTCGCCCAAAATGCAGTCATACAAGGGTTAGATCAAGAGACGTTGACCCAAGGGAATGTCAAAGTTTGCACTGAAATCCGCTTCACATCTTGAATAGTTCATATTTCGAAGTATATGCGAGGCCAAAGTTACAAACGGATTCACCGATGACCCATGACGACAGTGCGCTGGTCCGCGGCCTCAGCCCCGAAGTGCAGGCGATGATGGGGGTCTATGCGCTCTACTGGAAACTGGAAGAAAGCCTAGACGCACTAGAGGTCGGGCTAAGCCATCAGGAATGCCATATGATGGTCAAGCTTGAGCGACCCAAACGCATGGGCGTTTTGGCTGCAGACATGCTGACGGTGCCGTCCACCATCACGTCAACCGCTGACGCGCTAGAAGAGGCAGGATACCTGACCCGCCAGCGCGATCCGGAGGACCGTCGGGCGTGGTTGTTGGTTCTGACGGACAAGGGGCTTGAGATGCGACAGGTGCTGATGTCCGAAGCGGGGGATCTGTTCCGCCGAGCCTCTGGTCTGGATGCTGACGAAACTGCCGAATTTGCACGACTGGCCCGGAAGATCCGGGAAAACATAATGAAAACAGGAATTCCTGAGGGATTGAAGAAATGAAACTCTTCACTGTACTGAGCGTCGCTCTGACCGTGTTTGCCACCTCTGTTTTGGCGCAGGATAGCGCCAAACCCGTAAAACTAATGATGGTCCAAGAGACATCACCCGGTTTTTCGCGCCAGTTTTTTGGACGCGTCGCTGCGCGACAGACGGTCGATCTGGCCTTCCAGGTTTCCGGGCAAATCGTCGAAATGCCGGTAACCGAGGGGTTCGTGATACCCAAGGGCGAGCTGATCGCACAATTGGATCAGGAACCATTCCAGCGCCGCTATGACCGCGCTGTCCTGCAAAAGGATCAGGCAGATCGTACCGTCGCCCGCCTTTCCCGTCTGCGCGGAACCACAGCCAGTCAGGTGGCAGTGGATGACGCGGAAACCGAAGCGCAACTGGCGGATATCGCCGTCCGCGATGCAGAATACGATCTGGAACATGCAACACTGACCGCGCCGTTTGACGCGCTGGTCTCGCGCCGAACGGTCGAGGCTTTCACGACCGTAAACGCAGGGGCGCCCATCGTGCGTATCCACGATATGTCCGAATTGCGGATCGAAGTAGATGTTCCGGAAATCCTGTTCCAACGATCGGGTCAGGAAGATGACATTGCGATTGCGGCGAAGTTTCCAACCAGCGACGAGGTCTTCCCTCTGCAGATCCGGGAATTTGACGCCGAAACCTCGAGCGTGGGTCAGACTTTCCGCATCCAATTTGGCCTCACGCCACCTGAAGGATTGCAGATTTTGCCGGGTTCGTCAGTGACCGTGAATGTGAAGGTCCAGGACGCCCGGACAGGTATCGTTGTGCCTGCAACGGCCATCATTTCGGACGCAGAGGGCGGTCTGGGCGTCATGGTGTTTTCACCGGTTGGGGCCGATGAAGGCGCCGTCCAGCTTGTGCCGGTTACCATCGAGCCCACACAGACCGGCGAAGTCCGCGTTTTGACCGGGTTGAACGATGGCGATGAGATCGTCGTCGCGGGTGGCAGCACCTTGACAGATGGCCAAGCCGTTCGCCGCTTTGCTGGCTTTGCGAACTGAAGGGCGGATCGATGAACATTGCGCGCGCATCCATTGACCGCCCGATCTATACGTGGCTGATAATCCTGATAGCCCTGTTTGGTGGCGTCTGGGGTTTCCTCTCGTTGGGACGTCTGGAAGATCCGGCCTTTACCATCAAAAACGCGGTCATCGTGACCCAATATCCCGGTGCAACCGCTGAACAGGTGGCGCTGGAGGTATCCGAGCCACTAGAATCCGCCATCCAGCAAATGGGTGAGGTTGATACGATCACATCCGTGAACCAGCCCGGTCTTTCGCTGATCGAGGTTGAGATCCAATCAACATATGACGGAACCGAATTACCTGAAATCTGGACCAAGCTGCGCGCCAAAGTGCGTGATACGGCCCGCAGTCTGCCCTCCGGTGTGCAGGCACCGCTGGTCAATGACAGGTTCGGCGACGTGTTCGGGCTGTTTTATGCGGTAACGGCTGATGGGTTTTCAGACGCTGAAAAACACGAACTGTCGACCTATTTGCGGCGCGAATTGCTGACCGTCGAAGGCGTCGCAGACGTAGAAGTGATGGGCCTGCCGCAAGAAGCGATCTTTGTAGAGCCCGATCTGGCCATCTCGGTGAACCAGAATGTGCCACTGCAGTCCCTCAACGAGGCCATTGCCAATGCGGATTCGGTGAACGCTTCGGGCTCGGTCCGCTCAGAGAATGACCGCACGACCATCCTTACTGCCGAAGGGTCGGACAGTGTCTCAGCGATTGCGGGATTGTCGGTAGGCTCGCAAGGGCAGGTGATCAACCTGTTTGATATGTCCGACGTGTATCGTGGTCGCCAGACCGACCCCGAGGTGATGATCCGGTTCAACGGGACCGAAGCTTTCACATTGGGCATTGCGGGTCTGTCTACCGAAAACATTGTCGAGGTCGGCAAACGCGCTGATGCAAAACTCGCCGAGCTGGACTCGCAAATCCCGTTTGGCGTCGAAATCCTGCCGATCTACCAACAGCACGTGGTGGTCGAGCAGGCCTCGAATGACTTTCTGGTAAATCTCGCCATGTCCGTGACCATTGTGGTCATCGTACTCGCGGTGTTTATGGGATGGCGCGCGGCGGTTGTTGTTGGCTCAACCCTGTTGCTGACCGTGGTGGGAACGCTGCTGTTCATGTCGATGTTCTCAATCGAGATGGAGAGGATCTCGTTGGGTGCGCTGATTATCGCGATGGGTATGTTGGTGGATAACGCCATCGTTGTGGCTGAGGGCATGCAGATTGCGATGCTGCGCGGGAAAAACTCGCGCGATGCCGCGGATGAGGCTGCCTCCAAGACGCAAATCCCGTTGTTGGGCGCGACCGTCATCGGGATCATGGCCTTTGCAGGGATCGGTCTTAGCCCCGATGCGACGGGCGAGTTCCTGTTCTCTCTGTTTGCGGTGATCGGTATTTCACTGCTGCTGAGCTGGGTGCTGGCTCTGACGGTGACACCAATGCTGGGCCACTATTTCTTCAAGCAGGGTGAGGCAGGCGCTGTGGATGCCTATGGCGGGATCATGTTCCGTGTCTACGGCAGCATCCTGCGCTGGGCGCTCCGGTTCCGCTGGCTGGTTGTTGCCGGTTTGATTGGCGTCACTGTTGCCTGTTTCGCCGGGTTTGGACTGGTCAAACAGCAGTTCTTCCCGGATTCGAACACGCCGCTGTTCTTCGTGCACTACAAACTGCCGCAAGGTACGCCCATCGCGCGAACGGCCGAGGATATGGCTGTATTCGAAGAATGGCTGGACAAACGCGACGATGTCGTTGCCGTAACCACATTTGTTGGGCAGGGGGCAACCCGGTTTCTACTGACCTATTCGGCAGAGAAACCGAACCCCAGCTATGGCCACATGATCATCCGTACCGAAACTCTGGATGACATTCCCGCATTGCAGGCTGATCTAGAGGCGTTTGGCTCGGCTCAATTCCCCGAAGGTGAGTTCCGCACCAAGCGTCTGATCTTTGGCCCCGGCGGCGGTGATCCGATCCAGGCCCGGTTCTCGGGTAGTGACCCAGCCGTTCTGCGGCAGCTTGCGGACGAGGCGATTCAGCGGATGCGCGGTGCGTCCGAGAACGCTTTGCATGTCTATCAGGACTGGCGTGAGAAAGAACTGGCGGTTCAGCCTATCTATGCCACAGAACGAGCGCAGACTGCCGGTGTCACCCGTGAAGATATCGCCGGAACGCTGCAATTTTCGACCGATGGCATCAGGGCGGGTGTCTTCCGGGAACGCGACCGTTTGATCCCGATCATCATCCGCCGCCCTGCGGACGGAGATTACTCGATCGTCGATCAGGTCGTGTACTCGGATCAGTCCGAAAAGTTTGTGCCAATCGAACAGATGGTCGACGGGTTCGAGTACAAATCGCTCAACACGCTGGTTCATCGTCGTGACCGGGTGCTGACCATTACCGTCGGCGCCGAAATTCCGGCGGGTCTGACGGCGGCTCAGGTCCACTCGGAAGTGCGCGCTGCCATCGAAGAGATGGAACTGCCCGCAGGGTATCGCATGGAGTGGGGTGGCGAGTTCGAAAACGCCGGTGACGCCAACGAAAGCCTGGGCCGTCAGTTGCCGGTCAGCCTGCTGATCATGGTGCTGATTTCGGTGCTGATTTTTAACGCCATCCGTCAGCCGATTATCATCTGGTTGCTGGTGCCGATGTCCGTGAATGGCGTAGTCATTGGGCTGCTGGGCACGGGTCTGCCGTTCACATTCACGGCGCTGCTGGGTCTGCTCAGCCTGTCGGGAATGCTGATCAAGAACGGAATTGTTCTGGTCGAGGAAATCGATCTGGTCCGCGAAACCGGCAAAGGTCTGCGCGAGTCGATCATCGAGGCTTCGGTCTCACGTCTGCGCCCAGTGATGCTGGCCGCGATCACCACTATTCTGGGCATGGCGCCATTGCTGACGGATGCGTTCTTCAAGTCCATGGCAGTAACGATTATGGGCGGCCTGGCCTTCGCGACAATCCTGACGATGGTCGCAGCGCCCGTCTTCTACATGATCTTCTTCGCGCGGGACGAAAGGCGCGAGATGAAAGCAGCCGCTGGTTAACCGCTCAGATCATGGTTGAAACACCCGGCCGGAGTTTTAACCGGCCGGGTTTTTCGACCAATTGACACGGTCTAAGGCCGCCTGCGTTTCAGGGGCCATGTCATAGTTGGATCGGGCATTAGTGTCATAACTTCGCCAAGCGCTCGACGTGATTCCCTTGCAATGCCAGATGCCATTGGATTTTGGGGTGATCAGACTGCCTCGTGACTTCAACAGCCCGATTGTGTGGACGTGCCATGACGTAAACCAAAGCGGACCAGAGGGCGCAATACAGTATTTGGCTCTGCACAGTTTGTCGTCCGCCTTTTTGCGGATGTGATCGGAATGTCGAAAATTTTCGGTGCAACCTGCATCCGGATACCGCCATTCCACACCCAGGCGGACAAACCCGGTTGGCCGCTTTTGGGTGAGGTCAAAAATTGAACCGCTTTTGCACCAGACCAGTTCATCAATATCACATTGCAGAACTGCGCGAGCGCCCGAAAGAAACCGCAAGCGCGCGATGTTCAGCAGCGAAGTCTGCAGAAACATCGTATTGTAACGGTTTTTGCCCTTTCTGTTTTGCGAAACAACACCGTACCTGAAAGGCGCGGACAGCACCGTTGGGTTATGGATTCCACCCCGCCTCAGCGCCTCGCGGATGTCGTCCAGCCCATACCGAGTTGAGGCATTGTCGAAGAACAGCATCTGCTCCAGCCCATGCATCTGACAATGGTAACGGGCAAAATCTTCAATCCAGGTCAGGTCGTTGTCACGTGACAAGGTTACGGCCACGTTTTTCCCAGTGTGAGGGGCTGAATCTTGCTGGACCGAATTCACCGGGGACTCGACACTTGAACCGCCCCATTCGAACCTAAGGGTTTGTGGCTTCTTTGATGCCCGGATGATCAATGCATCATAGAATTCATGGGACTTCAGGCGGGGTTTTCCGACTTTGTCTTCATCCAGGTAAAACTGGCCTTCTCGGATCAAGTGGTACAGGCCGAACAGTTTGGGACAAAAAACCACCAGGCTGCCTCGGTCCCAAAATGCATCGTACCAGAACGTGTCATAGTCGTACACGTGCTCGGTATAGTCCGGGCCAACATGGCCCGGTTTCATTTCGCGGCTTAGCCCAAGTTCCGTCAGGCTGCTGGAGGCAAAAACCGGATAGTGCTCTTGTGTCAATGTCGTTGCCTTATCCTTGCTGGCAATTTCAAATGGTTGCCGCCAACTTACATGCGCCTGGATCGCGAGATCTCCGGTATTTTTTGCGCTGGGTTCAGTCTCCCGGATCCCTTGCCGGGTCATAGTGATAATGAAAACAGGACAGTTTGTTCCCGTCAGGGTCACGCAGATAAGTGACATAGAAATCAGGAGCGTAATAGTCCCTAGTGCCCGGGGCGCCGGCGTCTGTGCCGCCATGCTCCAACCCCGCGGTGTGAAATTGTCTGACCGTTGCGGCGCTTTGCGTAGGAAATGCGATCATCGTCCCGTTGCTCACCTTTGAAGGGTTCCCGTCAAAGGGCGTGCATATCCAGAACCCGGTCCCATCGTCTGGTTCGGTTCCCCAACCCGCGCGATCATTGGTCCATCCCGGAAGGCGTGGCAGTTCCAGGACAGAAAAGATCGCGTCATAGAACGTAATGGCCCGCGACAGGTCATTTGTTCCATATGTGGCGTAAAGGCGCACGGCTTCCCCCGATTTCGGGACAGTGTCACACGTCTTTTATATCGGAGGGTTTCAGAAAAATAGCACTGAAAGCTGTTTTAGATCAACGGGACCAAGGGTACATCACACGCTGCAAGCGTCATCATTGCGGCGAAAACCATAAACCTGCGCATTTGTTTTTTCCTTCTGCTCAATCACAGAAAAGATGCGCGCCCGGCGACATAAGGTCAACGGGCGCGCGAAACGGTCGGTCGTGTAAGCAGGTTAAGGCCGATCAGCCCTGCAGCGATCTAACCTCGACATCACCCTCGGCCTGCGCCTTGATTGCCAACGCGGCGGCGTGGCTTGCGGCAGCTGTCGTGTAGTACGGGATCTTGTCATACAGAGCGATGGATCGGATGGCTTTGCTGTCCTCAACCGCTTGCGCACCTTCGGTGGTGTTCATCAACAGCTGAACCTGGCCGTCTTTCAACATATCGACCACGTCCGGGCGGCCCTCATAGACCTTGTTGACGATCTCACAGGCAACGCCCTGCTCGGCCAGCCAGCTTTGTGTGCCACGGGTCGCGACGAGCGAGAAGCCTTGTTCCAGCAGAACCTGAGCGGCTTCAAGCATGGCCGCACCCTTGTCCGCGTCCTTGATCGAGATAAACGCGCGACCCGAGGAAGGCAGAACCATGCCTGCCCCCATCTGCGCCTTGAGGAAGGCACGTGGGAAGTCGCGGTCCCAGCCCATGACCTCGCCGGTGGAACGCATTTCCGGGCCCAAAATGGTGTCAACGCCGGGGAAGCGGGCAAAAGGCAAAACAGCCTCTTTCACCGAGAACCACGGCATGTCCGGATCGGCCAGCGTCATCTGGTCGGCAATCTTGGTGTCCTGACCTTCCTTATACGCGGGGCGCATGGGGAAGTTCGACAGTTTCTCACCTGCCATGACGCGCGCTGCAATCGAAGCAATCGCACTGTCGGTCGCCTTGGCCACAAACGGTACTGTCCGCGAGGCGCGCGGGTTCACTTCGATCAGGTAAATCGCATCGTCCTTGATCGCGAACTGCACATTCATCAGGCCGACAACGTTCAGCGCTTTGGCTAACTTGAACGTCTGACCCTTGATCTGATCGATAATCTCTGCCGATAGCGAGTAGGGCGGCAGCGAACAGGCCGAGTCGCCGGAATGCACACCGGCCTCTTCGATATGCTGCATGATGCCCGCAACATGCACGTCGGTGCCGTCGCACAGCGCGTCCACGTCCAGCTCAACCGCGCCCGCCAAGTAGCTGTCCAGCAGCACAGGGCTGTCGCCGGAGACGACCACAGCCTCGTTGATGTAGCGTCTCAGTTGGTCCATGTCGCGCACGATTTCCATCGCACGACCGCCCAGAACGTAAGAGGGGCGGATCACCAGCGGAAAACCGATCTCTTCAGCAATATCCAGCGCCTGCGCGTCGGTTGATGCGATGCCGTTTCTGGGCTGTTTCAGGCCCAGATCATTGACCAGCGCCTGAAAGCGTTCACGGTCTTCGGCCAGATCGATGGCATCCGGAGTGGTGCCCAGAATCGGAATGCCTTCGGCTTCCAGCGCGTTGGCCAGTTTCAGGGGCGTCTGACCGCCGTACTGAACGATCACGCCGTGCAGTGTTCCGTTTTCCTGTTCCTTTGTCAGGATTTCCATGACGTGTTCAAAAGTCAGCGGTTCAAAATACAGACGATCCGAGGTGTCGTAGTCGGTCGACACGGTCTCGGGATTGCAGTTGATCATGATGGTTTCATAACCAGCCTCGGTCAGCGCAAAACAGGCGTGGCAGCAGCAATAATCGAACTCGATGCCTTGACCGATCCGGTTCGGGCCACCGCCAAGGATGACGACTTTCTTGCGGTCAGACGGACGCGCCTCGCATTCAACGTCACCCATCATGGGCGCTTCGTAGGTCGAGTACATATAGGGCGTCTGCGCCTCGAACTCGGCGGCGCAGGTGTCGATGCGTTTGAACACGGCTGTAACGCCCAGATTGCGGCGCGCCCGGCGGACGTTGTCTTCGTCACGACCAGTCAGATTGCCCAAACGCGCGTCAGTAAAGCCCAGCATCTTGAGCTTACGGATGCCTTCCTCGGTCACTGGCAGGCCGTCTTTGCGTACTTGGCGTTCGGCTTCGATGATCTCGCGGATACGGGCAAGGAACCAAGGGTCGAACTTGGTGACGCCGAAGATCTCATCATCGGTCAACCCGTGACGCATGGCTTGCGCAATGGTGCGCAAGCGGTCAGGTGTCTGCTGGCTGATTGCCTTAATAACGGCGGCCTTGTCGTCGACTTCTTCCCAGACGCCAACGTTCAGGCCGGGGATTTCGATCTCATCAAACCCGGTCAGGCCTGATTCCATCGAGGCCAGCGCCTTTTGCATCGATTCGTGGATCGTGCGGCCGATGGACATCGCCTCACCTACCGATTTCATCGCGGTGGTCAGGTAGGGCTCGGAGCCGGGGAACTTCTCGAACGCGAATTTTGGGATCTTGGTGACAACATAGTCGATGGTCGGCTCAAAGCTGGCCGGGGTGACCTTGGTGATGTCGTTGTCCAGCTCGTCCAGCGTGTAGCCCACAGCCAGCTTGGCGGCGATCTTGGCAATCGGGAAACCGGTTGCCTTTGACGCCAGCGCCGAAGACCGCGATACGCGCGGGTTCATCTCGATCACGACCATCCGACCGTCGACCGGGTTGATCGCCCATTGCACGTTCGATCCGCCGGTCTCGACCCCGATCTCGCGCAGCACGGCAATCGAGTGATTGCGCATGACCTGGTATTCTTTGTCGGTCAGCGTCAGGGCCGGGGCAACGGTGATCGAGTCACCCGTGTGCACGCCCATTGGGTCGATGTTTTCGATGGAACAGACGATGATTGCATTGTCGGCGGTGTCGCGCACCACCTCCATCTCATATTCTTTCCAGCCCAAAAGGCTTTCATCGATCAGGATCTGGCCCACTGGCGAGGCATCCATGCCGGTCCGACAAATATGGATATAGTCTTCGCGGTTATACGCCACGCCGCCGCCTGTGCCGCCCAGCGTAAAGGCGGGGCGGATGATGGCGGGTAAGCCCACATTTTCAAGGGTTTCGAGGGCCAGCGCCACACCGGCGTCCAGGTCTTTCTTGCCGCGTTCGTTCTTAGGGGCAGTCACGATCTCGGCCTTGGGGTTTTCGATGCCCAGCCGGTCCATCGCCTCGCGGAACAGGGCGCGGTCTTCGGCCATTTCAATGGCGTCGCGCTTGGCACCGATCATCTCGACGCCAAACTTGTCCAGCACGCCCATCTCTTCCAGCGCGAGCGAGGTGTTCAGGCCGGTCTGCCCGCCCATGGTGGGCAGCAGCGCGTCGGGGCGTTCTTTTTCAATGATCTTGGCGACAACTTCTGGCGTGATCGGTTCGATATATGTCGCGTCGGCCAGCCCGGGGTCGGTCATGATCGTGGCGGGGTTTGAGTTCACCAGAATGACCCGGTATCCTTCTTCCCGTAGTGCCTTGCAGGCCTGAGCGCCGGAATAGTCGAACTCGCAAGCCTGACCAATAACAATGGGGCCCGCCCCGATGATCATGATCGACTGAATGTCGGTTCTTCTCGGCATGGCCACGTTCCTTCGATTGTCCGCGATTCAGGGCACCCCCAAGCGCCCAAATTGTCCTGCGTTATAGGGACCGCGCGAAAAGGTGCAAGGGGGATCGGAAACAGGGGCGAAATTGCCGCTTTCCCCCCTTTCCCTTGGCGGCGTATTCTCTATACCGCGCAGCACGGCAAATGAGGATGCAATTGCGTATTCGTTTTGATCAGGGGCCAGCCGGGTCAGGAACCAGTTTCGACCGGCCAGCCGAGATGATCCGCGCGGACAATGCGGAGGACGTGCCCCACGCGTTGGAGGCGCTGGACGAGGCGCGCGCACAAGGGGCTTGGTTGGCCGGCTATGCCAGCTATGAGTTGGGGTACGTGCTGGAACCGCGTCTCTCTGAGCGCATGCCAGAAGGCCGTCGGCTGCCTTTACTATGCTTCGGCGTTTATGATCACCCCATTCAGCGGGAATTGCCCGCTGCATCCGGCGGAGTGACCCATTTTGAACCGCGCTGGGACGAGGTGCGGTACACGCAGGCGTTTCAACACGTGCATGACGCCATTGGGGCAGGGGATATCTATCAGGCCAACCTGACATTCCCGATTGATATGACTGTAGAGGGCGATAGCGCCGCGCTTTATGCCGCGCTCACGGCCGGACAGCCCGTAGGTCATGGCGCGTTGATCCAGCAGGATGGGTTGCCCGATCTACTCAGCCGGTCGCCTGAACTGTTCTTTCGCACAAACGCGGACCGCGGGATCGAAACCCGCCCGATGAAGGGGACCCAACCCCGCAGCGAGGATATGGCTGAAGACGCCCGGCGTCGCGCGTTCCTGGCGATCGACGAAAAGAACCGGGCTGAAAACCTGATGATCGTCGATCTGTTGCGCAACGATATCAGCCGCGTCGCGATGCCCGGATCCGTTAAGGTGCCCGAACTGTTCAAGGTCGAAACCTATGCGACCGTGCATCAGATGATCTCGCTGGTGCAGGCGCAGCTGCATATGGGCGCCGAGCTGTCCGATATCCTGACAGCACTGTTTCCCTGCGGTTCTATCACCGGTGCCCCCAAAATTCGTGCCATGGAGATTCTGTCCGATCTCGAACCCTGGCCTCGCGATGTTTATTGCGGTGCGATCGGCTGGGCCGCGCCGGACGGGCGTTCCGAATTCAACGTGGCGATCCGGACGCTGATGGTCGAGGATGGCGCGGCCACACTCAATGTCGGCGGTGGTGTGATCTGGGACAGCACGGCCCCATCGGAATATGAGGAAGCGCTATGGAAAGCTCGCTTTGCCCACCAGCTGACCCTGACTTCCGCCTGATCGAAACACTCGCCTTTCGACCCGGGCAAGGGTTTGTTCGCCGAGATCGGCATCTGGCCCGTATGGCTCGGTCAGCTGCGGCCATGGGCATTCCTTTCGATGCGGGCACCGCCATCCAGGCACTGGACACTGTCGTAGGGCAATCACCTCTGCGGTGCCGGCTTACGCTGGCAGTTGATGGAACATACGATGTCACAACCGGAGTACTGGCCGATAACCCACCATTATGGCGGGTCGCGGTCACCAAAATACGGCTATCCGCGTCGGATGTTTGGTTGCAGCACAAGACGACTCAACGCTCTGTTTATGACACGGCCCGCGCATCGTTGCCGGACGGAATAGACGAATTTCTGTTCCTGAACGAACGTGACGAGCTGTGCGAAGGGACCATCACCAACCTGTTCCTGCACATGCCGGACGGCCGACGTCTGACGCCAAAGCTGACCTGCGGATTGCTTCCGGGAATTCTGCGTGAAGAACTGATTGATAATAAACAGGTTACCGAAAGCGTCTTGTTCTTGACCGATCTGAAAAACGCGGAAAAAGTTTTCGTAGGGAATTCCTTACGTGGCCTGATCCGGGCGGAGTTGGCGGTATTGTGAGCAAACAAAGCGATTGGGCGCATGACGGGGCGCATCACGGGCGGCTACGGCTGGAGTTCGGTCTGTTCTTTGTCGCAGTACCAGTTCTGATCGCGGTCTTCTTCCCTCCGAATTGGATGTTTCCGTCGCTGTTCACCTTCACGGCCATCGGTATCATCCTGCTCCATTACACGCCCGGTTTTGCCTGGGCCGAGCTTCGGTACAACTGGCGCAACTGGAGTTGGCGCGAGCTTGCTTTGTTCACTGTGACCATGATTGCTTTCTGCTCGGCGGTCGTCATGGCGACGCGACCGGATGCTGCCTTTCGCATGCTTCTCTATCGGCCCGAATTTCTGGCTGTGATCTGGCTGGCTTACCCGATTGCTTCGGCCCTGCCGCAAGAGCTTTTGTTCCGGTCGCTGTTTTTCCGCCGCTACCAGGCGATCCTGCCAAACGGGAAGGCGGCTTACCTTCTGAACGCGTCCCTGTTTTCGCTGGCCCACCTCATGTACTGGAGCTGGATCGTCGCCGTCATGACCTTTGGCGGAGGGCTGTTGTTCACTTGGGCCTACCGCCAACGCGGGTCGTTTGTCTATGCGGTCCTGCTGCACGCGATTGCGGGAAATATCATCTTTGCGGCGGGTCTGGGCATCTATTTCTATTCCGGCAACGTGCAAAGGCCGTTTTGACAGCGCGACCTGCCTTGACTTTCCAAGCCTGACAGGGTGTACCGGCGCGACGAATTCTGCGCCCGAAGGGATATATCCATGCACGCCTACCGCAGCCACACCTGCGCCGCACTGACCGCCGCCAATGTCGGTGAAACCGTCCGCCTGTCCGGTTGGGTGCATCGGGTCCGAGATCACGGCGGCGTGCTGTTCATCGACCTGCGCGACCATTTCGGTGTGACACAGGTTCTGTGTGACGGCGACAGTGCTGCCTTTGCCGAGCTTGAGAAAGTACGTTCGGAATGGTGTATCCGCATCGACGGCACCGTCAAAGCACGTGACCCGGAACTTGTGAACTCGAAACTGCCGACCGGCGAGATTGAGGTTTACGTTCGTGAACTTGAGGTTCTGGGTGCTGCGGACGAGCTGCCGCTGATGGTGTTCGGAGATCAGGAATACCCCGAGGAAACGCGTCTGCGCTACCGTTACCTGGACCTGCGCCGCGAGGCGATGCAGAACAACATGACCTTGCGATCGGACGTTGTCGCCTCGATGCGCAAGCGTATGTGGGATCTGGGCTTCCGCGAGTATCAGACGCCGATCATCACCGCATCTTCGCCTGAAGGCGCGCGTGACTTCCTTGTGCCGTCGCGTTTGCACCCGGGCAAGTTCTACGCGCTGCCGCAGGCCCCACAGCAGTTCAAACAGCTGATAATGGTGTCGGGCTTCGACAAGTACTTTCAGATCGCGCCCTGCTTCCGTGACGAAGACCCACGTGCCGACCGCTCGCCCACCGATTTCTACCAGCTTGACCTTGAGATGTCGTTTGTCGAACAGCAGGACGTGTTCGACACGATCCAGCCGGTTCTAACCGGTGTGTTCGAAGAGTTCGGCGGAGGGCGTAAGGTCGATCAGGAATGGCCGCAGATTTCCTACAAAGATGCGGCGCTGTGGTACGGCAGCGACAAGCCCGATCTGCGGAACCCTATCAAAATGCAAGTGGTCTCTGACCACTTCCGCGGGTCTGGCTTCGCGATTTTCGCGAAGCTGCTGGAGCAGGAAGGCACCGAAATCCGCGCCATCCCCGCGCCGACCGGTGGTAGCCGTAAGTTCTGCGACCGCATGAACGCATTCGCTCAGAAAGAGGGTCTGCCCGGCATGGGCTACATCTTCTGGCGCGATCAGGGCGAAGGGATGGAGGCCGCCGGTCCGCTGGCCAAAAACATCGGCCCCGAACGTACCGAGGCCATCCGTCAGCAACTGGGGCTGGGCGTTGGCGATGCGGCATTCTTCCTGGGTGGCAAGCCCAAAGCCTTTGAAAAGGTCGCTGGTAAAGCGCGTGATGTGATCGGTGAGGAACTGAACCTGACCGAGAAAGACCGCTTCGCCTTTGCCTGGATCGTGGATTTTCCGATCTACGAGCAGGACGAAGAATCCGGTGCCATCGACTTTGAACACAACCCGTTCTCGATGCCGCAGGGCGGAATGGAGGCTCTGGAAGGCAATCCTCTGGATGTGCGAGGCTATCAGTACGACTTGGCTTGCAATGGGTATGAGCTGGTGTCGGGCGCAATCCGAAACCACAAGCCCGAGATCATGCTGAAGGCCTTTGAGCTGGCAGGCTATGGCGAGGATGAAGTCAAAAGCCGCTTTGGTGCGCTGTTCAACGCGTTCCATTATGGTGCCCCGCCGCACGGTGGCTGCGCCGCTGGCATCGACCGTATCGTGATGTTGCTGGCCGATGAAGCCAACATCCGCGAGGTCATGATGTTCCCCATGAACCAGCGTGCCGAGGATCTTATGATGGATGCACCATCCGATCCGACCTCGGATCAGATGATGGAGCTGGGCCTACGGATCATCCCTCAGGACTGAGAATAGCAAAACCCGCTGCTTGACCCTGCAGCGGGTTTTTTTGTGGCTTACGCTGTTGCAAAGGTCATGGCTATGGACCGGTATTCATAGCTTGGTCGCAGGTCTGCATAGCCCGTTAGTCGGGGGCCTATTCCCACGGGTCCCTAAATGACTTCCGGCTGGAGCGAATATCGCGGGCGGTGGCGCGGGTTTGCCAGTAGACCCAAAGACACAGGATCGTTGCGGTTATGAAGTAAGCGGTCATCATCTCAAATCGCCTCACGCTGTTCCAAACGGGACTGCACAATCCCGGCGACCTGAGCGGCCACGGCCGTTACTGGGGTCCCGTCTGCCCGGGATTCGGCAAGCCGCTGCACCGCTTCTGCCAAAACCGTATCCTCGGCATCGCGGGCGACCCCGCGCAGAAACTGTGCCGCGTAATCCAGCGTGCGCTGATCATTCGGACTGGCCAGAATGTCGGCGATATGGGCCATATCATCCTGATAGGCCATCGGATCGGCGTTAATGATCTCATCCCGGACGGCATGCAGGCTGTTGGGGCGGCGATCTTCGGGCAAACGTTCCAGGATGGACGTCTGAAAATAAGCCAGCGATTTTAGGGGTTTCGCTAAAAACCCGTCGGCACCGGCCCGCATTGCGGTGCGTTTCATGTGGTCATCCCCGGACATGCCAAGAATGGCCCCAATGCGGGGCGCAGCCTCAGACAGATCGGCGATCAGATCCGCGCCGGACCCGTCCGGCAGACCCATGTCCACAATGATGACAGACGGGCGGTAGATCTGCAGGTGACGCCGTGCCGATTGCAGGCAATCCGCCCGCCTGATGCGCGCGCCGCTGTGCAGGCACATCAACCGGATGGCGTCGCAGGCATAGCGGCTGTCTTCCACAACCAGAATAGTTTGTCCCAGCAGGGGCCGCGTGGCCGTCGGCTGCGCGGGAGAGGCGAAGGGGCTCGAATCGTCCATGGCAGAACTCCTAATCAGCAGATGCCTCACGCTAGGAACTTCTGGCTAACAGGGCGTTAACGGCAATTTGGCGCACTTGTTCTTTGTTCAATCAGCCCCCATAACCGCTGCAACGCAGAATAGAGGAGAGTTCCATGATTGGTCGCCTGAACCACGTAGCCATTGCCGTACCCGATCTTGAGGCTGCCTCTGAGCAGTACCGCAGCGCGCTGGGCGCGAAAGTTGGCGCGCCGCAGGATGAGCCGGATCACGGCGTCACAGTTGTGTTCATCGAACTGCCCAATACCAAGATCGAACTGCTCTATCCGATGGGCGATGACAGCCCGATCAACGGGTTTCTGGAAAAGAACCCCGCTGGCGGCATCCACCATGTCTGCTATGAGGTCGAGGATATCATCGCTGCCCGCGATCACCTGAAGGAAACCGGCGCGCGCGTGCTGGGTTCGGGTGAGCCCAAGATCGGTGCGCATGGTAAACCGGTGCTGTTCTTGCACCCCAAAGATTTTAACGGCTGCCTGGTCGAGCTGGAACAGGTGTAACCTAACCCCGGAGGGGATGAGATGTCGATTACTGGTGCGGCCGTTCTGTTCGCCGTGATCTGGTTCATGACCTTGCTGGTGGTGCTGCCAATCCGCATCAAGACGCAGGGGGATCTGGGTGATATCGTTCCGGGCACCCACGCGGGCGCACCGGAAGAGCATCACCTGAAGAAAAAGATGTGGATCACCACCGGTATCACGGTGGTGCTCTGGGCCATCATAGCAGGCATCATCCTGTCCGGCGTGATTTCTGTGCGTGATTTCGACTGGTTGAACCAGCTGGAGCCGCGCGGCTGATCTTTAAGCCATAGGCCCTGATAGCTTGTGGTAGATATGGGTAAATGTTGCGACCCCAAGGATTGGGATCACAAGGTTCACCAGCGGCACAGATAGCGGGATCGCCATCAAAATGCCTGCCATCCAGATGGTCGTTGCGTGTTTGGCGCGCAGCTTACGTGCACCTTCGCGACCCAACCTGCGCATGGCAGCCAACGTAAAGTATTCCTGCCCCAACAAGAAACCGTTCATGCCCCAGAAGATGAAGGGGGCGAGCGGAGTAAAGATCGCATAGAGGATCAGGGCCAGTAGGTTGGCAACGATCAGAACCCCCATGAAGCTCAGCCCGTCGCGCAGGCTTTCGCTGAACGGAATGCCGGGTACTGCTGGTAAAGTTGGGTAATGCTTGTCTTCGACCGCTTGCGCAACGTCTTCCAGAAACATCGACGTAATCGCCGAGGCCACCGGGACCATCAGAAATATTGGCAGGATCAGGACGACAAAGATGCCGGAATAATTCAGCACGTCGTTCAGCCACGGCACGGCCCCGATAAAGGGCAGAGAGATCTCGTTCCCCGACAGTCGGTTGATCAGCCAGATCGCCAAAGCACAGGCGGCGATCAGCAAAACGATCGTCAGACCAACGCCGCGCCACAGGACAGCCCGGAACTTTGGGTCGCCGATCTGTCCCAGCGCTGCAAAAAAGGCGTTGAGAATGGTCATTCCGAAACCCATTGCGTCAACCCATCCACGTCAGGGCGGGGTCTTTCGGGCGGTGCTTTGCCCTCGGTCGCGATATGGACCAGACCCGCGACGCGTTCATTTTCTTGCAGCCCGAACGCCTTTTGGCAAAAGTTGCGGTCGTGGGTCTGCCAACCGGACAGCCAGTTCGCGCCCCAACCGGCAGCAAGCGCCGCGTTCAGCAAAGCCAGGCACACTGCGCCAGCGGAATAGGTCTGTTCGATTGCAGGGATTTTCTCGGACGGCTTTTGAACCTCGATCACGGCGACCGCCAGATGGCCCATGTCGAACTGACTGCGGGCTTTGGCGATATCCTCAGCAGTTTTGCCAAGGGCAGCGCCACAATCTTCGGTTAGCTGCGCCAGGCGCGGCATGGCACCTTTCTCAAGCACGATAAAACGCCAGGGTTCCAGCTTGCCATGATCCGGACTGCGCGCCGCGGCCGTTAGCAGGGGTAACAGCTGGTCCCGCGTGGGCGCGGGTTCAATCAGCGTTTTTGCAGGGCGCGACCGGCGCGATTGCAGAAACTCCAGAGCGGCCGGATTCTTCAAGGACATATGTTAACTTCCTTTACATAGGCGGTTGTGTATGTGGTTGAACATCTGGCGGGTTTCAAGGGCAAGTAGCTGGATGCACGAGATCAATTTCACTCCCTGAGCGTTCGTGCAAGGGTGTTCAAGAAGAAGAGAGGGAAGATGGCCAAACCAAACCTGCGAAATGTACCGGATCTGAGCGCCCGCGCCGTACCCGATGAAGGGATCGAAGTCCGGGTCACGCCGAAAGCTGCGAAGGATGGGATTTTGACCGATCAGGGAAACATTCGCATCTTCGTCACCGCGCCGCCCGAAAACGGCAAGGCAAACGAGGCGGTGCGCAACATATTGGCCGTGGCAATGGGGGTCGCACCGTCCACTCTGATCCTCAGGCGGGGGCAGACGTCGCGCGACAATGTATTTGTCTATTCACCCTGATCCGGTGTTTCCCGGATTTGGTACACGCCTTCCGGCAAGTCCAAAGCCGCCGCCAGATCTCGCACCTGTTCAGGGGATAACGTGATCCTCTGAATCTGATCCGTGCGCGGGTCCAATTGTTCAAGCGTCACACATTCGGCGAAGCTGTTGATGACGACATCCTCTTGCAAAGGCTTTGGGCCTTCGTCCACTAGAGTAATGACTGTCGAGTCGAATTCATGCTCAATCGAAAACATGAAAGCAGAGTGCAGGTCAGTCGAATGCAATGCAACCCGTACTGTGCCAATCGGCCTGTGGTGATCGCCGCAGCTCCGCGTTATGGTCGTGAAAACGGGCCAACCGTTTCAAAGGATTATGAATGCGCCGTCTGATCTGTTTGTTTCTTTCCTTGTTGCTGGCGGCGTGCAGCGCCAATTCATTACGTGTTCAAACCGCTGCCGAATGGGCGCAGGAGGTCCAGGAGTTTAAGGCCGAAGCCGAAATGTTCCAGCAGGTCAGTAGGCAGGTTGGGGAACAGGCGCGCAAGGAATGTCTGCGGCGGTCAAACGTGACAAATTGCGAATTTACGACTTTGGTTGATCTAAACCCGAATGCTCAGGCCAATGCCTTTCAAACGCTGGACAACAAGAAACAGCCGGTCATCATTTTTACCCGAGCGTTGATCGAGTCCGCGGACAACGCGGATGAGCTGGCTTTTGTGATGGGGCACGAAGCAGCGCATCACATCCTGCGGCACATTCCGAGACAGTCCAAGAACGCACAGGACAGCGCTGCCATCTTCGGTGAACTGGCACGGTTAGGTGGCGCGGACGGTGCGGGTATTGAAGAGGCACAGAAATTGGGGGCAGAGGTCGGGGCGCAGGTCTATATCAAAGACTTCGAACTGGAGGCCGACCAGTTGGGCACAATCATTACTTTTAACGCAGGTTATAACCCGTTGATCGGCGCAAAATACTTTGAACGCATTCCCGACCCGGGCGATCAGTTCCTGGGCACACACCCCCCCAATGCACAACGCGTTAAGATGGTCAGGAACACCGCGCGACAGCTTGGACTGACGCAATGAGCTCCACGATACGGCTGGGCGTAATCCTGACGGATCGCGGATCTAAATACGCGGTGTCTGGGTCTGCGGTGCAAACGCGCGAAGACGTGGACGCTGTGCTGCAAGACCTCAAGTCCGACAAAGCCTATGCCAAGGCGACGCACAATACCTGGGCGACGATCTTGCCGACGGGGGCCCTCAAGGCCGACGACGGCGAAAGTGGTGCCGGAATGGTCATCCTGCGCATGCTCGAAAGGGCCGGACTGGAGGGCCACGTCATCATTGTCACCCGCTGGTACGGGGGCAAAAAACTAGGCGGTGACCGCTTTCGCAGGGTGCAGGACGCCACCCGCGCCTATCTGGACCATATCGGCGCCGGGTCTTGACCTGAGTCAAATGCCTGTTCGGGTCACTGCGCTATCCTGTCAGAACTGTGCGACAGGGAGACAGCGCAATGCTTGGCAAAAATACTCTGAAACGACATGCGGAACTGGTAGACCAGATGGCAACCCACGTCGGGGTCGACCTGGAAGATGCGGCCATAGGCGGCGACGTCTCGATTGACCAGATCTCTGATGCGGTCCTGCGTTGCAGAGATTGTTCGAACCCAGATCATTGCGCGCAGTTTCTGGCACAATCTGCCCAAGGCCAGAAAACCCCGGAATACTGCAGGAACACGTCCCTGTTTGACCGCCTCACTTCGCTGCTGGAAAGCAAGCGCGACGGTTAAGAAAAATCATGCCGCGCCATTGCTGTGTTTGACGGCGCTTTGTGCAAACAAAAGGCAGACCTGCCAATGACCCGAGATACTCTGGGCGACGTGGAGAAACACTTTTGGCTAACCCGGTCGGTGGCCAGATGTATGGATGTTTCGTTGACCGAAGCGATGGTCGAGGGGCGGTTGACCACCAATGGTTATGCGGAGATCGTGACGCGCTGTCGTGCCTCTGGGTGCAGCGACCAATGCGAATTGTGGCTGTCGAAACAACAGGTCAAAGCCGATTCGGCCCCTGAATTCTGCGCGAATGAGGAAACGCTGAACGCTTTGAAGACTTAGTCAGAGCTTGGAATGCGAACCGTCGCACAGCGGCGGATTGGCCGTTTGTTTGCACCCGCAAAAGAACACCTTTTTGCTGGTCTCGGCAGTAAACTTCACCGGTTCAAACTGGGTTCCCTTGTGTGAACCATCACAGAAGGGCTGGCGTTCTGACTTGCCACAAGCACACCAGAAGTAGGTTTTCCCTTCGGTCACTTCGACCGGGTAGGGGGCTTTTTGGGCAGGTTTCGGCTGATCTGACATGTGGCTGCTCCGCTTTTGGCTAATGTCGTGAAACAACTATAGGGCCTTCGTGCGGGGCGTGTAGAGCGCTTATGTTTCTTTAGGCAAGCAGCATGGTTTTGCCGCTCTCACAAAACTGTGATTGATTTTGTTGCAATAATATCAACGAGGTCGTATTTTGAGACTGGCCCCAGATAATAGGGCAATATGAGAAAATTTTTAGAGGATTGACGGACATGAAACTTAAATTTGCTGCCGTTAGCGCAATTGCCCTGGTTCTGGCTGCATGCTCGCAGCAGGAAGAGCCGACGCCGGTTTACATCACGCCTGAATACGACAAGTTCGGCACACCGAGCTGCCCGGCTGGAACAGACCTGGCCACGACCGAAGCGGGACAGACCATCTGTAACCCGGTCGCTCAGTAAGAATTCTGCGGGCGGTCCTGTTTTGGCCGCCCGCTTACTCAACACAGTCGACCGCCCTTGTTGGGCGGTTTTTTTATGTCCGCTTTATGCCGACGCGGGCTCGGATCTGAATGCACCGAAAATGGGCAATCATCGCCTCACCAGCCGTCAATATCCCTGTCCAAATGACTTGCGGTGATAGTGTTGACGCTTTGACCCGTACCGTGGCGCATAAAGGTAGCGATAGGATTTATTTTTTAGCTTTTTCTGAACGTAGGGCGCGTTCTTTGGAACCGGTTTTGGGTGGTAGACTTTGGGTGCGGAGACTTTCGGAGAATAGTAGTGCCGGTGAATGCGGATATTATTGCGGTTATGAACATGCTGCGATTTTGACCCAACAACAACTTGGCCGCTCGTTCCAACGGTGATGCTGCCTGCAGTCGCCGAGACGGCAAAAAGTTGGGACGCAAGTATCGCGGCCATGCAATTGAAAGAGATTGCACGAAAGTACGACATGAAAACCCTCCTTCTAGCGAGTTGAGGTTTCCATTCATGGTCCGGGAAAATCCCGTCTCAAGCCAGTAAACTTAAATCACGCTCTGCCTATCCGGGGTGAACGGGCACATTGGGTTTAGGTACGTGTGCCCCATAAATCGTATTCGCCGGCCTCATCGATCTCGACCGACACGATGTCACCAGGCTTCAGGTCATCGAACCCCTCATCGATAAACAGGTTCCCGTCGATCTCGGGCGCGTCTGCCTTGGTGCGGCATGTGGCGGCTTCGTCATCAACCTCGTCCACTATCACGTCCATGGTCTGGCCAACCTTGGCGGCCAGCTTAGCCTCGGAGATGGCCTGCGCTTTTTCCATGAAGCGGTCCCAACGCTCTTGCTTTACCTCGGCCGGTACGTGATCCGGCAGGTCGTTTGATCGCGCGCCATCGACGTTTTCGTATTGGAAGCAGCCAACACGATCCAGTTGCGCCTCGTCCATCCAATCCAGAAGGGTCTGGAACTCGGCCTCGGTCTCGCCCGGATAACCGACGATAAAGGTCGACCGCAGGGTGATGTCGGGGCAGGTTGCGCGCCATGCGGCGATCTCGTCCAAAGTTTTGGCCGCCGCCGCCGGGCGCGCCATGCGTTTCAGAACGTCCGGATGGGCATGCTGGAACGGAATATCCAGATAAGGCAGGATGTTGCATCCGGCGTCTGCCATCAGGGGGATCAACTCGCGCACATGCGGGTAGGGGTAGACGTAATGGAGCCGAACCCAGGCATCCAACTGCCCCAGCTCACGCGCCAGATCGGTGATGTGGCTGCGCACCTCGCGGTCCTTCCACGGGTTCACGTCGTATTTCCGATCCAACCCATAGGCAGACGTGTCTTGCGAAATAACCAGCAATTCACGCACGCCATTGTCGACCAGCTTTTCAGCTTCGCGCAGTACAGCATGTGCCGGACGGCTGGCGAGTTTCCCACGCATGTCGGGGATGATGCAGAACTTGCATTTGTGGTTACAGCCCTCGGATATCTTGAGATAGCTGTAATGGCGTGGCGTCAGTTGCACACTTGCGGCGGGCAGCAGGTCCACAAACGGGTCAGGATCTGGCGGCACGGCCGCATGCACCGCATCCAGCACCTGCTCGTATTGGTGCGGGCCGGTAACAGCCATGATGCGTGGGTGATGTTCGCGGATGTAATCCGGTTCCGCACCCAGACAGCCGGTCACGATGACTTTGCCATTCTCCACCAATGCCTCGCCAATTGCGTCCAGCGACTCGGCCTTAGCACTGTCGAGAAACCCGCAGGTATTCACGATCACGGCATCCGCGCCTGAATAGTCGGGCGAGATGCCGTATCCTTCGGCACGCAGGCGGGTCAGTATACGCTCACTGTCGACCAGGGCTTTGGGGCAGCCTAAGGAAACCATGCCAATTGTTGGCTGGTTCGAAACTGGCGTCTCGGGCATCCGGGCGGCAGGCGCCAGGTCGGGGCGGAGGTTTGGCGGGTTCGTTGTCATTGCGCGGCATATAGTGGGGAACGCTTCCCCTTGCAAATGTAGCGCAGGCTTTGGATGATCTTTTTTAACGCATGAAAAAGGCGGAGAGCAGAATATGAAGTGGCTGTTGCGCATAGTTTTCCTGTTGGTGGCGGTTTTTGGCTTGGTCATCGGGGCCTTGCTGCTGATGCCCGGCGAAAAGCTGGCCACCATATTGGCCGAGCAGGTCCGCACCCAAACCGGGCGTGACCTGAAGCTTACGGGCGATGTGAACCTGTCTTTCTGGCCCGTGCTGGGGCTGGAAACCGGTCCGGTGACTTTTGGAAATGCACAATGGGCCGGTCCTGAACCAATGCTAAGCGCCGAAAGCCTGGCCGTGGGGGTTGATGCTGCCGCGCTGATCTCCGGGGACCTGCGCATCAAACGGGTGATCGCCGATAATCCGGTTCTGCGGTTGGAACTTTCGGATGGGCGCGGGAATTGGGAACTTTCGGCACCCGCAAATGCAGCCTCGACAGGCGCCGCAAGTGGCGCGGTACCACAAGGGCAGCAGGGCGAGGTGACGCTGGATCATCTGAAGCTGACGAACGCGCGCTTGGTCTACATCGAGAATGGCGCGACCAAGTTCGATTTTGCCAATGTCAATCTGGCGGCCAGTTGGCCGGATGTTTCAGCGCCTCTGCAGGTACAGGCTCAAATGGCGGTGCCCGGGGGGGCTGTCGATGTCGACCTCAAGATTCAAGATCTGCCAGCTTACGCGTCCGGCGCGGTAACGCCGCTGGATCTGACCATGACCGCGCCCGGGGGAGAGTTCGGTTTTGTCGGGCGGGTCAATCTGGCTGGTGAAATGGATGGCAGATTGCTGGCCAAAACGACGAACACGGAACGCATGCTGGCTGCTTTTGGGCAGGCCGGTGTAGGGGTGCCATTGGGACTGGGGCGCGAGGCCGATGTGGCCGGGCAAATGACCTATACCAGTGATGGTCGGGTATCTTTACGCAACTTGGTGGCGTTGCTGGATAATAACCGCCTGACTGGTGAGGCAGATATCGTTATCTCGGACCCGCCGCAGATTACCGCACGGCTGGAAGGCGGTGACCTAGATCTTACTCAATTCAACGGCGCGTCTGGTGGCGCTGGCGGAGGGTCGGCACCGTCGCCTGACCAAGAGTGGTCGACCACCCCGATTGATGCGTCTGCGCTGGCCTTGGCGAACGGTAAAATCCGCCTCAAAGCCAATTCCATTGCCGTACCGGGACTGACGTTGGGACCCAGTGATCTGACGCTTAACCTTGATCGATCCAGAGCGGTTCTTCAGATGAACCCTGCCACATTGTTTTCAGGGCATCTGAACGGGCAAGTAGTTGCCAACAACCGGAACGGTTTGTCGGTCGGCGGCAATCTGACCGCGGATGGCATGGACGTACAGCAAGCTCTGTCCGCCCTTGGCGGGATCGAGCGGTTGTCCGGCACCGGATCAGGGTCGTTTGAGTTTCTGGGAGTTGGACAGACCGAAGATCAGATCATGCGTTCACTCAGCGGCAAGGGGCATGTGGATGTGGGCAAGGGCGTGATCTCGGGGTTTGATCTGGACCGCCTGATGGGCCGCAGCGGGGGCGAGGGCGGCACAACCGTGTTCAACAGCCTGTCCGCCAGCTTCACCATGGATCAAGGGGTATTGTGGAACAACGACCTGTTGATGTCCCTGGATAACTTCCGGGCTGACGGTTCCGGTCGGGTCGGAATCGGCAACCGCGATATCGACTATCTTTTCACACCTGTTGCGCTGCGCGCGAACTCGGGAAACGGCATCGCGGTACCAGTGAAAATCGTCGGACCGTGGAGCAATCCGTCGATCAAGCCGGACCTGACCAAAGTCATCGAGGCCGTTGCGGAAGGAAAGGCCAAAGAGCTTGAAGATGAGGCCAAGCAAAAAGTCTTGGACAAAGTCGGGGACGAGCTGAATACGGCGATCACGGACAGCGATCAGATCGAAGACGCCATCAAGAACAAACTCGAAGACGAAGTGAACAAGGGGCTGCTGAAGCTGTTTGGCGGTAACTAATCAGCGCCAATACGCAAGGGTTTCGGGGCAGAAGGTGCCCCGAAACGCAGTAGCGCTTAGATGGTCTGATCGTAGTCGCCCACACCGGGTTCCGTGCGAATGACCGCGTCGATATCGGCAAAGATTGCGCGCATTTCGTCCTCGCTTTCGCTGCTTTCGCAGACCACAACAAGGTTCGGAGTGTTCGAGGACGCGCGCACCAAACCCCAGCTGCCATTGTCCAGAATGACACGGGCACCATTGACGGTGACAACCTCTTTGATCGCGCGACCGGCAAAGGTGTCTCCAGCATCCGCCTTGGCAACCAGCTTGTCGACCAGCCGCTGAAGGATATCATACTTCTCGGTATCGGCTGCATAGGGCGACATGGTCGGCGTCGACCAGGTTTTCGGCAGCGCCTTGCGCAGGTCCGACATGCTTTGGTCCGGATTGCGATCCATCAGCTTGCAGATTTCAACGGCAACCCGCATCCCGCAGTCGTAGCCGCGCCCGATAGGTTCAGCCAGAAAGTAGTGACCAGACTTCTCAAAGCCGGCCAGCGCGTTGATCTCTTTGACCCGCCGCTTCATGTGGCTGTGGCCGGTTTTCCAATAATCCGCTTTGACACCAAGGGCCTGCAATTCAGGGTCGCTGGCAAACAGACCAGTGGATTTCACATCTGCCACAAACGTCGAGTTCGGATACAATTTGGCCAGATCGCGGGCCATGATCACGCCGACCTTATCGGCGAAGATCTCCTCACCCTCATCATCCACAACACCGCAGCGATCGCCGTCGCCGTCAAAGCCCAGAGCCAGATCGGCGCCGCTGGCTTTCACAGAGGCGGACATGTCGTGCAACATCTCCATAGCCTCGGGGTTGGGGTTATAGTGGGGGAAAGTGTAGTCCAATTGGGTGTGGCTGGGCACCATTTCGACGCCAATGCGCTCAAAAATCTCAGGCGCAAAGGCCGAAGCCGTTCCGTTTCCAGTTGCGCACACGACTTTCAGCGGACGGGACATTTTGAAATCACCGACCAGATCGTCGATGTATGCCTCTTTCACGCCCTCGACGAATTCATAGGACCCACCTTCATGAGTGGCGCCTTCGCCGTTCAGGACAATGTCACGCAATTCCGACATCTCATCGGGGCCATGGGTCAGCGGGCGGTCAAAGCCCATCTTCACCCCAGTCCAGCCGTTCGGGTTGTGGCTGGCTGTGACCATGGCCACGGCAGGCACATCCAGATGGAATTGCGCAAAATAGGCCATAGGGCTAAGCGCGGGGCCAATATCTTTGACCTGAATGCCAGCCTGCATCAGCCCCAGGATCAGCGCGTTTTTGATCGCCAGCGAGTAGTCGCGATAGTCGTTGCCCACCGCAATCACTGGTTCGATCCCACGTTTGCGCATCTGTGTGCCCAGACCCAAACCAAGCGCGGTCATGCCGGGCAGATTGATCTCTTCAGGGTATTTCCAGCGCGCGTCATATTCGCGAAAGCCGGTTGGCTTGATCATCGGATCGCGTAGAAAACTCCAGGTGTTCGGGGTCACCTCAGGGATGGGTTTCGTCATGCTATTGCTCTTACTCAAATCTTTATAGGATTGGCTTTGGCCAATGCATCAAAGCGCATCAAAGTGTCAATCAATTGAGGCATTTGATCCAGATAGATCATGTTAGGCCCGTCTGACGGAGACTTGTCTGGGTCTTCGTGTGTTTCAATAAACACAGCACCCACGCCGATGGCGGCAGCTGCGCGCGCCATCACCGGAGCAAATTCACGCTGACCGCCGGTCGAACCTCCAAGCCCTGCAGGCTGTTGAACCGAGTGGGTTGCGTCCATCACAACCGGATAGCCCGTCGCCGCCATCTGCAGGAGCGAGCGCATATCTGTCACCAAGGTGTTGTACCCAAACGAGGTGCCGCGTTCTGTAAGCAGAATATTCGAGTTACCAACACTCTCGATCTTGGCGACAATATTCGCCATATCCCATGGTGCTAGAAATTGCCCTTTTTTGACATTGATCGCTGCGCCTGTTTGGGCTGCGGCCAACACCAAGTCGGTTTGACGGCACAATAACGCGGGAATCTGCAAAACATCACAAACATTGGCCGCATCTGTGCATTGCTCTGGCGTATGTACGTCAGTCAGGACAGGCACCCCAATTTGTTTTTTCACACCTTCCAGAATGTCCAGTCCTTTGGCAATTCCGGGTCCACGGACACCTGATATTGAGGTGCGGTTTGCCTTGTCATACGAGGCCTTAAAAACGTACTGCGCACCGGCGGCATCACAGGCTTCTTTCATTTTGCCTGCGATCATTTGCGCATGATCCGCGCTTTCAAGCTGGCAAGGGCCAGCAATGATCGTCAGAGGCAGATCATTGCCGACCGTGAGATCGGAGATTTTTACATGTTTCATGTGTCTTACGAGGATACCTGTTCACGAAGGACCGACGCGGTAAGCGAGATCAACAGGTAGATACCAGCAAACAACAGAAAAGCCAAAATCGTATTTTCGAACTTGCGCGGATAGGTGGGTTCCTGACTTGGCACAGGCCTCACGGACACTGTCAGATAGCGCACTTTGCGGTTTGCCTCTGTCCGTGTGGTTTCCATTTGCTGCATGGCTGTCTGCAGCATCATGTCCCTGGCAACAAGATCGGCCTGCGCCATCTGAATCCGAACACTAAGCCGCGCGAGCGAGTTTTCGCCTGCAGACACATCCAGCATTTCCGCGTTGAGTTCTGCCAACACAACCTCAAGGCGCGCGATGTCCGCACGAGCACCATCCACCTTGGCCTGGTTCGGACGACGGTTGTCCAGCAATGCGGCCAGTTGCAGCTCTTTTTCCTGAATCTGTGTTTCCAAGGCGTCGATGCGGCCACGCAAGCTGGCGATGACGTTTTGCGGGTCCAGCAGTGCGCCTTGAATCTGAAGTTCGATCAGATCTTCCTGCGCTTTTCTGCGCTCCTTCTGTGCCATTTCAAAACCATCCAGTGCGTCGCGCATCTGGTCCTCGCGCTTGAGTTCTGTAAGCCCATTTATGGTTTCTTCGGCGTAAGACAGAAGACGGTCAGAGATGGCCACCGAAATCTGCGGATCAGGTGCCGCAACTTCCATCCGGATAATGCCGTCGCTCGGGTCGTATCCGATCGTGATCATGCGTCGGAATAGCTTGTAGGCCTCTTCCAGTGTGGCGTCCGGCGAAAGCCGTTGAATAGGGTCGATCCAGTCTTGCTTGAAAATCTCTGCATAGCCCATGTCGCGCTCAAGCCTCAGCAGCGCGTCCTTGGACTCCAAAAATTCCTGTGTGGCGACAGAATCCTGTGCGGTGGCGAATTGTGTGCCCGCCAAAAGCCCACCGAAAGCTGCGCCGCCCCCGTCTGCCTGCAGGATTGAGAAGGCCGAGTCACTGGCATACATGGGCGTTGCCACACGATAGAAATAGAAACCGACAATAAAGGTCGGAAGAAAGACGAAAACCGCCAGGCGGGCAAACAATGCAAGCAGCTTGCGACGGCGACGGCGGGCGATATCTTTCTGTATCTCGCCAATTTCAAACTCGCGCCTCTGCGCGGGGGTCATCTCGGGCCCGGGTAGGGTCCTTCCACCTTCGCTGACCGTTTGCGGCAAATGAATCGTGACCTTGTCCTTGGTCTGATCCTCGTTCTGCGTCGGTTCATCCGTCATCCCCAACAAATTGGCACGATGAAACGGGTCGATGCCCTTTTGGCGCAGCAAACGCACTGCATCATAGTCCGAAGTCGCGTCTAGGCCGTTCTTTTGCGCCAGTCTGCGTGCCATCCGTAATTGGCGTCCGGTCAGCCCCTCACGTTTGATTGCGTCAATCTCGGTATTGGACTCCGAGTCATTGGCCGCAGCGGGTGGCTGCGTCGCCTTTCGAATGCGCGAAATGGCGTCAGCGCGTTCTTCTTCCGTTCCCGCGTTGCGGCGTTTGCGGTGCCAGTTGTAGATGCTAGCCTTGGGTTTGGTAGTCATATAGCTGCTTTGCCTCTTCCAAGGTGTCGAACATGTAAAGCTGCCCATCCATCAAAACGGCAGCCTCTTGCGCAAATTTTTCTAGCACGGAGGGGTTGTGTGACACGATCACCAGCGTCGTCGTCCGCAGTTTTTCCCGAAGGATGTCACCGGCCTTCCTGTTGAATTCGGCATCCGTCGACGCCGGCATCCCTTCGTCAATCAGGTACATGTCGAAATCAAGCGCCAACATCAGAGCAAATGTAAAGCGCGCTTTCATACCGCTGGAGTAAGTGGCCAAGGGTTGGTCGAAATACTCTCCCAATCCACACAGCCACTTGCAATAAGATTCGACATAATCGGGGTCCATCCCGTAAATATTGGCGACGTAGCGCGCGTTTTCCAGGGCGGACAAATTACCCGCAACACCTCCGGTGAAGCCCATAGGGAAAGACACCCGGCAGGACTTTCGAATCACGCCTTCATCGGGCTTTTCCAGCCCCGCCATCATATTGATCAACGTGGTCTTGCCGGTTCCGTTAGGTGCAAGAATGCCAATCGAGCGGCCTAGTTCCACGCGGAACGAGACGCTGTCCAGGATCACCTTGCGGCGTGTCCCGGTCCAGAAGGATTTACTGACATTTTCAAACTCAAGCATTAAGGACCTGCCGCTTGCACCTTGTTAATAGTCCGGATGTGCCGACAATCGGGTTGTTATCCTACGTTTTATGTGGGCCATATTATGTCGAGTTTTGGTGGCAATGATCAATGCACCGGCACGTGTGCTGTTAGTATTGTGACTTTTCCATCGGTTGGACCCACGCATTGCGTTGACTATCTTTCAGGATGACCGTCAACCAATTTGATGCAGGAAACCTTGCCATCTGATGAATTCGCTACAGAAAGAAATCTCGGCCTGCCGAATCTGCGCGCAAAGATTTGCCGCGACAGAGACCGCCCATCAGCCGCGCCCGGTGGTCTGGTTTCAGCCGGGAACGCCGATTTTGGTTGCCGGTCAGGCTCCGGGTGCACGGGTGCATGAATCGGGTCGGCCGTTTACCGATCCGTCCGGAGATCGATTGCGGGATTGGCTTGGGGTGGATGAAGCCGTGTTCTACGACCGATCACGGGTTTCAATCGTGCCGATGGCTTTTTGTTTTCCGGGTTATGATGCGCGCAAGGCGGATTTGCCGCCCCCCCCTGTGTGCGGCAAAACCTGGCACAACAAAGTCATGCAAACGCTTGGGGATATACCCCTGACTATTTTGGTGGGTGGGCACGCTCATAAATACCACCTGCATGTGCGCAGCTCGGTGACGGAAACGGTTCGCAACTGGCGGGACCATGCGCCGCGCGTCTTTGCCTTGCCTCATCCCTCGTGGCGGAATACGGCATGGATGAAGAAAAACCCGTGGTTCCAGACCGACCTTCTGCCGGTTCTGCGTGCGCGGGTGCAAGAGGTTCTGAATGACTGAAACCACGGCTCTGGACACTGCCTACGCCGCAATGACTGCCGCCCCACAAGATGATGCAGCGCGATTGCGGTTCTTTGAACGGCTTGCCGACAGCGAGCTGTTTCTGATGCTGATAGAAGAGGCGAAGGGCGAAAACATCTCACCCGAGTTGTTCGACGTCGCCGATGGGCGCTTTGTGCTGGCCTTTGACCGAGAGGACCGGTTGGCGCGGTTTGCCGAACGTCCTGTCCCTTATGTGGCGCTTTCGGGCCGGGTGTTGTCCTCCATGCTCGCGGGGCAGGGGATTGGGCTGGGCCTCAACCTCGAAGTTGCGCCGTCCTCTATGCTGATCCCGTCCGAGGCGCTGGGCTGGCTGGCGGAAACTCTGCAGCATGGACCAGAGGAGGTTCAGCAACGGTTGGCAGAGTTCTTGCCCCCTGCGGGCCTGCCCGACGATCTGTTGACCGCGCTAGACGCAAAACTTGCCACCGCAGTTGGGCTGGCGGAAGCTGCGTATTTGGTGGGAACGAAGTCCGAAGGCGGCGGTTCCGGTCACCTGCTTGGGTTCATTGGTGCGGTCGAAGGAGCCGAGCCGGCACTGGCCAAAGCCGCGTCCGAGGCGTTGACGTTTTCCGGGATTGAGGCAGGGGCAATGGATGTCGGGTTCTTCGGTGCGCACGATCAGGCTGCTGCCTCTTTAGCGCGGGTTGGTTTGCGGTTCGATCTGCCGCAACCAGAGGCGCGTGTTGTCGCGCAGACGATACCCGGCAGCAACCCGGATAAACCGCCTATTCTGAAGTAGGAAAAAGCCCCGCACACGAATGGTCTGCGGGGCTTTTCGGATTATTCCGCAGCAGCTTCCAGTTTGTCCTGGGTGCGGGTTTCGAAATCGCTGGCCTCGTGGCGTTCGTGCAGCTGGGTATGAGGCTCACCGAACGGGCGGTTGACCATGCGGCCCCGCTGAACGGCAGGGCGTGCGTCGATGGCCTTGGCCCACCGCATGACGTTCTTGTAGGATTCCACGTCCAGGAATTCTGCGGCGCTGTACAGACGGCCCAAAACCAGCTGGCCATACCAGGGCCAGATCGCCATGTCTGCGATAGTGTATTCCTCGCCCGCGATGTACGTCTTGTCGGCCAACTCACGATCCAGAACGTCCAGCTGGCGCTTGGTCTCCATCGTAAAGCGGTCAATTGGGTATTCGAACTTTTCTGGCGCATAGGCGTAGAAATGGCCAAATCCACCGCCCAGATAGGGTGCGCTGCCCATCTGCCAGAAGACCCAGTTCATGACTTCCGCACGCTCCGGTCCGGACGCGGGCAAAAACGCACCAAACTTTTCGGCTAGGTGAAAGAGGATCGAAGCGCTTTCGAACACGCGTGTCGGCTTGTCGCCCGAGCGATCCCAAAGAGCGGGGATTTTAGAATTTGGGTTGGCCCCGACAAAACCCGAGCTGAACTGATCGCCTTCGCCGATATTGACCAGCCAGGCGTTGTATTCGGCACCTTCGTGACCCAGCGCCAGCAGTTCCTCCAGCATTACGGTCACTTTGACGCCATTGGGGGTGGCCAGCGAATAAAGCTGCAGCGGGTGCCGTCCAATCGGCAGATCCTTGTCGTGGGTGGCGCCAGCGATTGGGCGATTGATGTTGGCAAATTGGCCGCCATTCTGGCTGTCCCATGTCCAGACCTTTGGGGGCGTATAGGTCGGTTGCTCGCTCATTTCTTGCCTTTCTTCGCAAAGTGCAGGTGAATTGTCCGTCCATCACAACAGCTAATGTTGCAAAGCACCGAGTCCAACCCCCCAGAGCGCAGCGTTTTTGTAACAATCCTCACCCGACATCTCACGAATTCTCATTCAACGTCACAGCGACGCGAGGGGGACTTCGCAAGCGATCTGAATCACCTATTGTATGTTCAGACCCGCAAGTTCGGGTAAATCAACAACCCCGAGGACAAAAGGACTTACCACCATGAAACGTTTTGCCCTGACTGTAGCTGCGGCACTGACCCTTGCCGCTCCGGCCTTTGCTGGTGACCAGTATATCGATGGCACCGGGTTCGCCGTATCCGGCTACGATGTCGTCGCCTACCGCGGTCTGGATCAGGTTGCGGTTGGTCAATCTCAGCCCGCACCTGTACGCGGCCGTGCAGATATCACCGCGGAATACAATGGTGCCACCTGGGCATTTTCGTCTGAAGAGAACCGCGACAAATTTCAGGAGAACCCAGCCTTCTACGCACCGCAATATGACGGACATTGCGCATACGGTGTGTCGAAGGGCGGCAAAGTCCCTGCAAACCCGAATCTGTGGCGCATCGTCGATGACAAGCTTTACCTGAACATCACCGATGTGGTCGTCGGTTTCTGGGAAGAAGACGTGCCAGGCAATATCAACCTCGCCGAAGGCAACTGGCCGGGGATCGAACCCGATGGCGCATCCTCCAGCGTGATCCCGAAATTCACCTCGGAAGGCCCGGTTACAAACTAAGTGGCCACTCACCAAGTCAAAGCCCGGCTCATTTCAGCCGGGCTTTTTTGTCAATGCGCAAACGAGAATTCGTCCCGCATCTGCTGATCGGCATCGAACCGAATGCGAACGCTTTTGGCCCCGGGGAACGTACGCGCAGTAATCGCTTCGGGCACAACAACCTCGCCACCGCCAGAGTCGTTGGACTGGAAATTCAGTACCTCGGTTTCCGTCTGGCGTGAGCTTGCCAAAACCGACGTGGGCAATGCCACGCGGTTTGCACCTTCATAGACCGGCGTTGAGACAAAGAATGTCACATGGCGTCCAAAGAACCCGACCGCATCGGGCACATGGTCCGATTTGCACATCAGTTCAGACTCCGGCGTTTCGACCTCGTCCGATCGGTCCGGCAACGCTGTGTTCAGCAGGGCGCGGCATGCGTTGATGTCGGCGGTTTCCAGTGTAAGAATACGACGGCGCAGTTTCGGGCGTCGGGGTTTTCCCGATCCAACACCCTTGCCCGCCAGCCCTTCCTTGCGCAAAAAATCATATGCATCTTTGGCGCGGGTAAATCCGGAACTATCGCCCTCGGCCTGGTCTGGATGACCATGGAACGCAATGTCCCGCCAAGCGCTTCTGATGTCGTCCGAACTGGCGTTTTGATCCAACCCCAAAGCATGCAGTGCTTCTGTGCGGGCTTTGATCTTCTCAACAGTTTCCATAACCCAATTTACTCATTACAAAATACAAAAACGTCACTGCTTCAGTTTGAGCAGGACGGTGAATTTGTCAAATTTCACGCAAAATTGAAGTGCTTACGGGAACAATTGCAGCGCGTCGCGGCAATTGTTCTTAGTTTCTTTCCTGGCAGTGGAATACTGTCTTTTGGGCCGACCCGGTTAGGCCACGTTTTGCAGATCAGCCTTCGGCGTTATGCCAAGGGCAAAGCACACGTCACGTGTCAATTCCGGCCGGTTCAGCGTGTAGAAATGCAGTTTGTCCACGCCCCCGTCGATCAGGTCCGAGCACAGCTCGGTACACAATGCCGTGGCCAGCAAATCTTCACGGTCATCGCGCACGGCCTTTTCGAAGGCTTGCTCGACCCAATCCGGAATGCGTGTGCCGCAGCGTTTGGCGAAGTTTCGTGCGCCTTTCCAGTTCTCGATGGGCAGAATGCCGGGCACAATAGGCTTGTCTATGCCGGCTTTTTCGCAGGCGTCCCGGAACCGGAAAAACGTCTCGGCCTCAAAAAAGAACTGGGTCAGGGCCTCGTCTGCCCCTGCATCCAGTTTGGCCTTGAGCCAATCGATGTCAGTGCGGGCGTTCTGTGCTTCGGGGTGAATGTCGGGGTAGGCGCCGACCCGAATGTTGAACATCTCGGTCTCAGCCAGGGCCGAGATCAGTTCGACCGAATTTGCAAAACCTTCAGGGTGTGGCTCAAAACGATCCTGACCGCTTGGCGGATCACCGCGTAGGGCAACGATATCCTGAACGCCCGCGCGCGCGAAAGTATCCGCGATTTCCAGCGTTTCCTGCCGCGAGGCATCGACACATGTCAAATGCGCAGCAACAGGCAGCCCCGAGGATTTGTGCAGGGTCGCCACCGCATCACGGGTCAGCTCCCGCGTTGTGCCACCCGCACCATAGGTGACCGAGACAAAGCGCGGCTCTAGAGGGGCCAGAGTCTGGACCGTGTCCCAAAGACGAAACGAGGCTTCGAGCGTCTTGGGCGGAAAGAACTCGAATGAAATTTCTGGCTTGGTCATCTCGGCCTCATTTGATTGGTGCAGGGACCTTGTGCCAGTTCGGGCAATGTGAGACAAACTCATATTATTCAAGAACAACATGAGTATCACTGCAATGCACATTGAATTCCGCCACCTGCGCACGATCAAGGCGATCCACGAATGCGGTGGGCTTGCCCGTGCGGCGGATCAACTGAACATCACCCAATCCGCGCTGAGTCATCAGATCAAAGGGTTAGAGGATCAGGCGGGGGTTGAATTGTTCCTACGCCGGTCCAAACCGATGAAACTGTCTGCGGCCGGGCTGCGCCTGTTGCGTTTGGCCGAACAGATATTGCCGCAAGTTCAGGCCATACAACAGGAATTCTCGTCGCTTCGGGATGGGCGCGCTGGGCGGATGCATATCGCGATCGAATGTCACGCGTGTTTCGAATGGTTATTCCCGGTGCTTGAATCTTTCCGGAAATCATGGGGTGATGTGGACGTCGATATCCGCCCAGGTTTGGCATTTGATGCCCTGCCAGCACTGCAAAAAGAAGAGGTGGATCTGGTCGTCTCGTCCGACCCCGAGGACCTGCCGGGCATCGAGTTCATTGAACTTTTTGACTATGATGCCGTCTTTGTCGCGGCATCATCCCACCCGTTGGCGCAGAAGGATTTCATCGAGGCCGAGGATTTCCGTGGTCAGACCCTGATTACCTATCCGGTCGAGCGCACCCGGTTGGATGTGTTTAGCCAGTTGTTGATACCCGCGCGGGTCGAACCGGCCGCGATCCGGCAGGTTGAATTGACTGCAGTGATCCTTTTGCTGGTCGCGTCGAACCGCGGTATTTCGGTGCTGCCTGACTGGGTTGTGCGCGAAGTGAAGTACAATTCCGACTACGTCACTCGCCCCCTGACCAAGGGCGGCATCACCCGCAGGCTTTACGCGGCAGTGCGCACCGAGGACTTAGAAAAACCTTTCGTACAAGAGCTGATTCAGCTGGCCGAAACCGAGGCGCGCAAGCTGCAAGAGCAATAGGCAAAAAACGCGGGTCTGCTATGCGCATCATTCCTCTTGGCAAGGGCGCTTTGCATCAGTATACGCGCGGTTTGACCGGACAGGAGCCTTTGGACAATGGTTGGCAGTGCAAACCTCAACATCATGATCAAAGCCGCGCGTAAGGCGGGGCGTTCTTTGGTCAAGGATTTCCGTGAAGTCGAGAACCTTCAGGTTTCGATGAAAGGCGCAGGCGACTTTGTGTCCAAAGCTGACATTGCTGCCGAGGCGATCCTGAAAGAGGAACTGCTGGGCGCACGCCCGACCTACGGGTGGTTGGCCGAAGAGGGTGGCGTGATTGAGGGCGAAGACCCGACCCGCCGCTGGATCGTCGACCCGCTGGACGGCACCACGAACTTCTTGCACGGCCTGCCGCACTGGGCGATCTCAATCGCGCTGGAACATAAGGGCAAGATCGTCGCCGGTGTTATCTATGACGCCGCCAAGGATGAGATGTTCTTTGCCGAAAAAGGCGAAGGCGCTTGGATGAACGACATGCGTATCCGCGTGTCGGGCCGTCATCGGATGATCGAGTCGATTTTCTCGACGGGCCTGCCTTTTGGTGGCCGTTCGGACCTGCCTGCGACCCTGCAGGATCTGGCGCGTCTAATGCCTGCTTGTGCTGGTGTGCGCCGCTGGGGTGCCGCCGCGCTGGACATGGCTTATGTGGCAGCGGGGCGTTACGAAGGTTTTTGGGAGCGTCGCCTGAATTCCTGGGATGTGGCCGCCGGAATCATCATCGTCCAAGAAGCGGGCGGATTTGTTCAGGCGCTAAACCCTGAAGGCAACGTTTTGGAAGACGGTGAAGTGATCTGTTCGAACGAGCCGATTTTCGACCAGTTTTCCAAGGTGATACGGGGCTGACTGGCCACATAGCAATTCCGCAAGCGCGCCCCGATTGAGGCGCGCTTTTTTGTTTTTAGAGGGTCGCGCGTTGCGCCAGACCTGCTTCGTCCGCCAACCGCGCGGCGACGGATGCAACAGCGAGGTCCTGCAGACCCACGCCAGTTCCGTCGAACAGGGTGATCTCGTCAGCACTGCTTCGCCCGGGGTGATCGCCGTTGATGACCGCACCAATTGGGGTGATTTGTGTTTCTGTCAAAGTGCCGCTTCCCATGGCGTGCTGTGCCTCGCCAATCGTCGCGGATTGAGTGACCTCGTCGGTGAAAACGGTGGCCGAGGCGACCAGCGCCGGGTCGACCTCCATCTTGCCTTTCGTGTCTGTGCCCATACAGGCCAGATGCGTGCCGGGTTTGATCCAGTCTTTCATTAATAGCGGCTCGAACGCCGAGGTGATGGTGATGATGACATCCGATTGGGCACCCAGCTGTTGTTGACTGACGGCTTCGAATTCCAGTCCGATTTCCTCTGCGACAGCCGCTAAACGCGGCAGCATGTCGGGGTGCGGATTCCAGGCGACAACTTTTTCAAAGCCCCGCTGTTCAGCGGCGGCGCGTAGCTGGAAGGCCGACTGATGTCCGGCGCCAACCATGCCCAGCACTTTGGCGTCTTTTCGGGCAAGATGTGCGATGGAAACCGCTGATGAAGCTGCTGTTCGCACGGCCGTTAGGTAGTTGCCACCCACCAATGCCGAAAGCCGCCCCGTGTCGGGATCGAACAGAAACACCGTGGATTGGTGATTGGTCAATCCTTGTTCGGCATTGCCCGGCCAATAGCCGCCAGATTTCACGCCCAACACCTGCCCATCCCGATCGAATCCGGATTTGAAACCATACAGCGCATCAGCGTAGCCCAGTGCCTCGCGAACGACAGGAAAGTTCCGTGCCCCGCCGCTGGCCATCGCACCAAACACGGATTGGACCGCGTCAAAGGCCTGTTGGCGGCCCACCAGCTGTTCGCACAGGTCTTCGCCCACAATCAGCAGGCCATCTTGCGTGGTCATAGCATCCCTCATCAATAAGCCTTTCCGCGGGCCGACACGGGCCACAGAGCCTCGACCTTGCCGTCCCGTACGCCGACATACCAATCGTGGACGTTGCAGGTGGGATCACAATGTCCGGGCACAAGCCGCAGCTTGTCGTTCACCTTCAAAACGCCGTCGGGATCGCCAATGACACCGTGCTCGTCCGAACATTTGAGGTATTCCACATCATCGCGCCCAAAGATGAAGGGCAGGCCGCTATCGACCGATTGCGCCTTAAGGCCGGCGTCGCAGATGGCCTTGTCAGTCTTGGCATGGCTCATAACGCTGGTCAGAATGAACAGCGCGTTTTCCCATTCGCTCTGATCGATCCGCTTGCCGTTCTCGTCCAGAATGCGCCCATAATCCGCATCCATGAAGGCGTAGGATCCGCACTGCAACTCGTTGTAAACGCCCGAGTTACTCTCGAAGTAGTACGACCCTGTGCCACCACCCGAAACCAGCTCGCAGTCGATGCCTTCGGCTTTCAAACCGTCAACCGCGTCTTTGACCATGGCGATGGCTGTATCGAGCTTCTCTTTGCGCGCCTCATAGGTGTCGAGGTGCTGCATTGCACCCTGATAGGCCTGAATGCCGGTAAATTTCAGGTTGGGCGCTGCGTTGACTGCCTTTGCTATATCGACAACCGCTTGGGTCGTGGTCACGCCGCACCGACCTGCACCGCAGTCAATTTCGACAAAGACTTCAAGTTCCGTGCCGTGATCGACAGCGGCTTTGGACAGGTCGGCGACATTGTCGATATCGTCTACGCACACAATAGTGCGCGCGCCCAATTTGGGCAGTTGCGCCAACCGGTCGATCTTGGCCGGGTCGCGGACCTGGTTCGACACGAGGACATCCTTGATGCCGCCCCGCGCGAATACCTCAGCCTCAGATACCTTTTGACAGCAGACGCCAACCGCACCGCCGAGCTGTTCTTGTAACTTGGCGACGTCGACGGACTTGTGCATCTTGCCGTGCACGCGGTGGCGCATATCGTGGGCCTTCGCATAATCGCCCATCTTCTTGATGTTTCGCTCCAGCGCATCAAGATCCAGGATCAGGCAAGGGGTCTGGATTTCGCTTTCATCCATGCCGATGGCGGCGGGGATGTCGAACCCGACTTCGAGTTCTTTGAAGTTTACAGATTTGTTCATGTCGTTCCTCCTAACCCTTTCAGCCAGGGCAGTTTGTCCAGATCCACGTTGCCGCCGGTCACGATCACACCGACGCGCTTGCCGCGGAATACGTCCGGGTTCTTGAGTATGGTTGCCAGAGGCACCGCCGATGACGGCTCCATCACGACGCGCAGGTATTTCCACGTCAGCTTCATCGCTTCGATGATCTCGTCGTCAGAGGCGGTGAAAATGTCGGTCACATTTCGGGACACGAAGTGCCACGTGTTCTCTTTCAGCGGCACCAGCAGCCCGTCGGCGATCGTTTTCGGCGCATCATCGGCAATGATGTGGCCTGCTTTGAAGGACCGATACGCGTCATCCGCCTGTTCTGGCTCGGCGGCATAGATCGCGGTGTCGGGGGCCAGGTTCGAAACAGTCAGGCACGTGCCCGAGACCATGCCCCCGCCTCCGATCGGGGCGATGACCGCATCCACTCCGTCTGTCTGTTCCAACATTTCGGCCGAGCAAGTGGCCTGACCCGCAATGACGCGCGGGTCGTTATAAGGGTGCACGAACTCTCCGCCCGTTCTGACCTGCACTTCGGCAAAGGTCGCCTCGCGGGATGAGGTTGACGGCTCGCACTCCGTGATCGTCCCGCCATAGCGGCGCACGGCGTCCTTCTTGGCTTGCGGCGCGGTACGCGGCATCACCACGTTGCAGGGAATACCCCGCCGTCCAGCGGCATAAGACAGGGACAAAGCGTGGTTGCCACTGGAGTGTGTGCAAACACCCTTGGTCGCCATATCATCACTCAGGCCAAACACGGCGTTGCTCGCACCGCGTACTTTGAACGCACCAGCCTCTTGAAAGTTCTCGCATTTAAAGAACAGCTGCGCTCCGGTCAGGTCGTTCAAATAGTCCGACACCATGATCGGCGTGCGTCGGATGAAGGGTTTGATCCGTTCATGCGCGGCGCGCATATCGTCGATTGTCAGATCGGCTGCGGGGATGTGATCCAGCATTGCCATCCTCCTCAGGCTGCGGCCTGGGCGCGGTCAGATGGGCCGGTGCGATAGAAATCCTGCGCCGCCGCGACCCCGCTGCCCAAAGTGATCGGATAGTTCAGATCGGCCATCGCCATCTCGATTGTGCTGAGGCCGGACAGAACCATCACATCCGTCAGACTGCCCAGATGGCCGATGCGGAACACCTTACCATTCAGTTGACCCAGTCCAATACCAAAGGACACGCCATAAGCGTTGAACGCGTGGTCAGTGAGTGTGTTGCTATCATACCCGTCGGGCACGTAGATCGCGCTGACAGTGTCAGAATACAGATCGGGCGATTGCGCGACCAGTTTCAGCCCCCATGCGTCAACGGCGCGGCGCACACCTTCGGCCAGTCGGAAATGCCGGGCATAAACGTTCTCAAGCCCTTCTTCGAACAGCATCTTGAGGCTTTCGCGCATGCCGTAGATCAGTTGCAGCGGCGGAGTATAGGGAAACCCGCCCGAGGCATTGGCTGCCATCATATCGTCGAAGTCAAAGAAGGTACGCGGTAGCTTGGCGCTTTTCATCGCGTCCTGTGCCTTTGGGCTGACGCATAGGATTGCCATGCCGGTCGCCAGCATAAACCCCTTTTGCGACCCCGATACGGCGATATCGACGCCCCAAGCGTCAAAGTCGAACGGCATCGAGGCCAAAGAGCTGACGCAATCGACAAACAGCATCGCAGGATGATTTTCTGCATCCATCGCTTGGCGAACCGCGGCGATGTCCGAACGCACCCCAGTGGCCGTTTCGTTGTGCGTGACCAGAACAGCGCGGATTTCATGCGCAGTGTCATCGGCCAAAGCGGCCTGAAACTGATCAGCGGGCGCGCCGGTGCCCCAAGGACATTCGACGATCTGAACGTCCAGCCCATGACGCTCGCACAGGTCGATCCAGCGGTGGCTGAACACGCCATAGCGCGCAACCAGAACCTTGTCGCCGGGGCTGAGTGTGTTGGTTACGGCTGCTTCCCACCCACCGGTGCCGCTGGCTGGGAAGGTCACGATCTGGCCGGTCGTGGTGCCGAACACCTTTTTTGTGTCCTCAAGAACGGGCGCAAAGGTTTCGACAAAATCCGGTGCGCGGTGATCCTGCGTCTGAACCTGCATGGCAAGACGCAACCGGTCTGGGATGTTGGTTGGGCCGGGTATGAAAACCGGGTTTTGGTTGGACATCTGTTATTCCTCCGCTTTGGATGTAAGTGTCCGGGAAAACCTCACGGCGCGCAATTTTCTTGAAAAATATTTTCATTTTTGCGATTAAATATTTAACGCGCTGTATTTATGCAGTTTTTCGTTTTTCATTTTTGAATCTCAAAAATGGATGGTTCAGAAATATTCTGGCGTTGTGCAAGGGAGTAGGGTGATGGACAATCAGAAAAGACCGCGCGGCAGACCCAAATCCCTGTTCAAGGAAAGCTCGGCCGGGACCATGCAATCGCTGGATCGGGCGCTGGGCGTTTTGACAACGGTGGCCCGGTTGGAACGCGCGGCACTCAGCGATCTGGCACGCGAGATCGATGTTCCGACGGCCACGACGCACCGCATTCTGGTGACCTTGCAGAAACACGGCTTTGTTGCCTTTGACGACGAGCGTCAGGAATGGATGATCGGGATCGAGGCATACCGGACCGGCGCTTCGTTCCTGCGCCGCAACAGCGTGCTTGAAATCGGGCGCCCAATCCTGAGACGCCTTATGCAGGAGAGCGGTGAGACCGCCAACCTGGCGGTTCCGGATGGGTCCGAGGTGGTCTTTGTCGGGCAGGTCGAAACTCCGAACCCCATTCGCGCCTTTTTCCCGCCCGGGGCAAGAACGCCGATGTATGCCTCGGGCACCGGCAAGGCGATCCTTGCCGCGATGACCGAAACGGGGTTGGCCAAAACGCTAGAGGCAATTGATCCGGTGGAATTCACCGCGAACACGCAGATACCGGGCGACGGACTTCAACAGGATCTTTCCAAGACCCGTGCACGCGGCTGGTCGCATGACCGAGAAGAAAGATATCAGGGCATGTCCTGTATCGGCTCGGCGATTTTCAATGACCGGGGGGAGCCATGTGCAGGGATCTCGGTATCGGGTCCGACCGCTCGGTTTGGCGCGGATCGAGCGCATGCGCTGGGTGAATTGGTTCTGGCCGCAGCGCGGGAAATCACCCATCTTAGCGGCGGCCAGACCCCGAAAACCTGAAGCCCTGCTACCTGCGGGGTACGCGGGGAATACGCGACTGAGTTAGCTTGTACTTGTGTTCAGGATGCGGCGGATGGCCGTGGGTTCGGCCCCAAAAATCAGTGCCGCCGCGCCGCAGCCAGATTGGGATGCACAAGATCAGACCCACGAAAAACCCACCCGTATGCGCCCAATAGGCCACCCCGCCTTCGTCCGGGTTGCTGGCCAGACTGCCAAAGAACTGCATAGCCAACCAAACCCCCAGCATGACAAAGGCAGGTATTGTGAATATGCGGAAATAGACAATGAGGATCAGCAGGATATCCACGCGGGCCTTGGGGAACAGCAGCAAGTAACCACCCATGACACCCGCAATCGCACCGGATGCGCCAATGGTCGGCACGACCGAGCCCGGCGCTGTGAAAACATGGATCAGACCCGCCCCGATTCCGGCTGCAATATAGAACAGCAGAAAGGGCAGGTGGCCCATTTCATCTTCGAGGTTGTCGCCGAAAATCCACAGGAACAGCATGTTTCCGGCCAGATGCATCCAACCTCCGTGCAGGAACATCGAGGTCACCAGCGTCTCAAAAGCAAAACCGTCCGTGATCCGCGCCGGGATAATCGCATAGTCGTAGTACAGCTGATTGATCAGCCGGACATCGTTCATGATACCCACATAGCTGAGGAATATCAGGATATTGGCCGCCATCAGCAGATAGACGACATAGGGTGTTCGCCCCGAAGGGTTATGGTCGCGGATTGGAAACATGAGGCGACGCTGGGCTTTTCCCGACCCAGCGTCAAGGCATGCTTACGCCGCACCCCCAAGCAATGCGGCATTGCCGCCCGCGGCTGTTGTATCAACGCACAGGTGGCGCTCGGCCAGAACTCGTGCGCGGTCCGGAAGGCCGGGGATCAGCGGCAGGATCGGACCGTCCCGGCGGGCGAGGTGACGTTCGATCTCACGCGCTGTGTCGTCATCGCCCCACCAAAGAACGCCCGATATCCCGGTCACGTTCTCCAACCGATGCAAGTCTAACGAACCGGTCGCCTGAATGGCCGTACCACCCAGCGCCTGAACGGCGTCGGTCTGTACACGTGCGGCCTCGGCTCCGGGACCCAGGCACAGCAATGGCGCGCGTGGGAATTCGCTCAACCGGTTGGATTCGCCCGTCGGGCCGGGCAGGGATTGGGTCTGCACCGACGCGGGCGTACCCTGAACATCGGGAAGCTCGCTCATTGGGTGGTCCCATTGTTCGTCGGACTGCTGCCGGTCCGGGGCGCAGAACCGCGTCATGTAATTCGGCCCACCCGCCTTGGGGCCTGTGCCCGAAAGCCCCTCACCGCCAAATGGCTGAGATCCTACGATGGCGCCGATTTGGTTGCGGTTGACGTAGATATTGCCCGCATGCACCGCTTCGGTGATGTGTTGCACCCGGTCGTCAATACGTGTGTGCAAACCAAATGTCAGTCCGTACCCGGTTGCGTTAATGTCGGCGATCACCTGATCAATCTCAGATGCCTTGAAGCGAACGACATGCAGGACAGGGCCAAAAATCTCACGCTTCAGCGCGGAAATGCCGGGTATCTCAATAAGTGTTGGGGCGATGAACGTCCCTTCCGGCGGTATGGGCGTGTCCTTTAAAACGCGGCCTGCGGCGCGGGCATTGGCAACGTGATCTGCAATGCCCTGGCGCGCCGACTCGTCAATAACCGGTCCGCAATCGGTTGAGATCAACCAAGGATCTCCGACCTGTAGAGCCTGCATTGCACCGGTTAGCATTGTCAGCAAATCGTCGGCGATATCTTCCTGGACATAGAGACACCGCAAGGCAGAACACCGCTGCCCGGCAGATTGAAACGCACTTTCGATGATGGACTGAACGGCCTGTTCGGGCAGGGCGGTACTGTCCACGATCATCGCGTTCAACCCGCCGGTCTCGGCGATCAGAGGCGTGCCGGGGCGCAGGTTATCGGCCATGGCTGCGCGTATTTTCAACGCGGTCGCCGTCGAACCGGTAAACGCCACGCCAGATACACGCGGATCAGAGGTCAACGCCGCGCCAACGGACGGGCCGCCGGGCAATAATTGCAGCACGTCGCGGGGAACGCCGGCCTCGTGCAGCATTTGCAAGGCGCGATGCGAGATCAGTGGCGTTTGCGGTGCGGGCTTGGCCAGAACTGCGTTGCCTGTGGCCAAGGCTGCTGAAATCTGGCCCGTGAAGATAGCGAGCGGGAAGTTCCACGGGCTGATGCAGGTGAAAACGCCTGCCGGTTCCGCTTTGGGAATGTTCGCAGCGTAGTAGCGCAGGAAATCGACCGCCTCACGCAGTTCGGCAACGGCATCAGGCAGGGACTTACCTGCCTCGCGCGCGAGCAAGGCGAAAAGCTCGCCAAAATGAGCCTCATATAGATCGGCAGCAGTATTCAAGATACGCGACCGTTCTGCTGGTGGTGCCTGCCACGGTGCCGCGGAATTCAGGGCAAGCTCGACATCCTCGGCGCTGGCGGGGGCGATAGCTCCGGGGCGATCCTGCGGTTGGGCCGGATTGGTGACCGGTTGGTCCTGTTCCGGGCATGCATCGCCGGACAGCAGCGGCTGGGCATACCAGTGGTGCGCCCGGAAAGCATCCCGCGCGGCGTCGATCTTGTCCAATGTCGGGGTGTGGTGAAGGTCGAAACCCTTCGAATTGACGCGTTCCGGTTGGAACAGGTTCGGTCCGGTTGGCAGCGGTCGTACTTGATCCACAATGGTCAGGAACGGATCAGCGGCGACCTCTTCCGGCGGAACGTTCTCGTCTACAATCTGGTTGACGAATGATGAGTTTGCACCGTTCTCCAACAGACGCCGCACCAGATAGGCAAGCAGATCGCGATGCGCCCCGACCGGCGCATAGATCCGGCACCGTGTGTTGTTTTGGTCTTTGACAAGCTGGTGCAGGGTTTCTCCCATTCCATGCAGGCGCTGGAACTCGAATGGCTGGTCGTCGGCCATGTGAAGGATCGCGCCGACCGTATGGGCGTTGTGGGTGGCAAATTGCGGGTAAATTCGATCGGTCATACCCAGCAGTTTGCGCGCATTCGAGATGTAGGAAATGTCCGTGGCCGCCTTGCGAGTGAACACGGGAAAGCCATCGATGCCTTCAACCTGAGCTCGTTTGACCTCGGTATCCCAGTAGGCCCCTTTAACCAAGCGAACCATCAGCTTTCGGTCATGACGCCCGGCCATGTCATACAGTGTGTCCAGCACGATCCCGGCACGCGGGCCATAAGCCTGAACGACGATACCCAGGCCGTCCCAACCATCCAGGGCCGGTTCGGCCATCACCGCCTCGATCACCTGCAGAGACAGGGAAAGGCGATCTGCTTCTTCAGCGTCCACATTTAGGCCCATACCTGCCGCCTTGGCCAAAAGGGCCAAAGCCTGCATCCGGGGCACCAGTTCTTCCATGACTTCTGCTTCTTGCGCCAGTTCATAGCGTGGATGCAGCGCCGACAGCTTGACGGAAATCCCCGGGTTGGCCCGGATATCGTCGTGAATGCAGGCCTCGGCGATTGCAGCAATCGCGCGCGAGTATGACAGGTGATAGCGGGCGGCATCGGCTTCGGTTCGCGCCGCCTCTCCCAGCATGTCGTAGGAATAGGTGTAGCCCTTAGCCTCCGTCCCGCTGGCGCGATCCATGGCGGATTTGATGGTCTCGCCCAGGACAAACTGGCGACCCATTTCCTTCATCGCGCGCCCGACGGCCGTGCGGATCACGGGTTCGCCCAGCCGTTTGATCGCACCGCGCAAGACACCGACTGGAGAGGTCTTGTCTTCGTCCAGAACCTTGCCCGTTAACATCAGAGCCCACGTGGACGCGTTGACCAGCGATGAAGAAGACCGACCCAGATGCTTGCCCCAATCCGACGGGGCGATCTTGTCTTCAATCAGCGCGTCGATCGTGTCGGCGTCTGGTACGCGCAGCAGCGCCTCGGCCAGACACATCAACGCGATGCCTTCGTCCGTGGAGAGGCCATACTCTGCAAGGAACACTTCCATCATACCGGGTGAGGTGCTGGACCTGATATCACGCACCAATTGCGCCGCAGACGCACAAATCGCGTTGCGGTCGGCTTCGCTCAGATCAGCATTTGCGATCAACGCGTCAAGAATTTCCGACGGATCGGCATAGGTTTTGGCATCAATGCGGGCGCGCAGGCTGTGTGACATGTGTCCTCCGGTCTTTTGAGTAATATAGTGTCGATCTTCCGGGACGATTGCCTTAGTTTTATCTACGGCTAGGCGATTGGCCTGATTTCAGGGGTTTGAGCGATGCAAAAAGACTTTCCGGGGCTGGATAGGTTCGACAGATCAATTCTGGCGATTCTGGCCGAGGACGGCCGGATCCCCATCGCCGATCTCGCGCGGCGTATCGGGCTTTCGAAATCCCCAACTCAAGCACGTGTGAAGAGACTTGAGGCTGATGGCATCATTACCGGATATCGTGCCTTGCTGGACCCCATTCGACTTGGTTTGGACCACGTAGCCTTTGTCGAAGTCCGATTGACTGACACGCGCGAGAGAGCTTTAGCCGATTTCAACGCGGCCGTTCGTAAAGTGCCTGAGATCGAACAAGCCCATATGATTGCGTCGAATTTTGACTATCTTCTGAAAATTCGCACCGGGTCTATGTCGGAATACCGCGCGGTTCTGGCCGAAAAGATCTCATCATTGCCGCATGTCGCCAGCACCTCAACCTTTGTCGCGATGGAGGCTGTGAAAGAGACCGGGATGTCTGGGGCCTTGGATGCGATGGGTTGACGAACACGTTGCACGCGTCACCATTGGCGCATGAAACGCTTTGCTTACGCCTCAATTTTCTATGCTGCGACCGTTTTTGCGGCCAATGCTCAGGACTGCCCTGTCGCGCCAGACCATTCCGCGGATGTATCGGCGGTTCTGGAACAGATACAGAGCGCTGAAACCGAACAGTCCGCTCGTGCACTGTCCGGTCAGTTATGGGAGTTCTGGACCGATGCCCCGGACGAAAGCGCGCAGGCTGTTCTGGATCGTGGCATGACACGTCGAAATGCGTGGGACCTGCTAGGCGCGATTGAAGATTTTGACAAGTTGGTTGCGTATTGCCCGTCCTACGCCGAAGGGTACAACCAACGCGCATTCGCCCACTACCTGCGCCAGGATTTTCAATCCGCACTGCCCGACCTGGACAAGGCAATCGAGTTGTCGCCCAACCATGTCGCCGCGATCAGTGGCCGAGCGCTGACTTTGTTGGGGCTTCAACGCGTTGATGAAGCGCGTGAGGCGTTGTCCCAGGCATTGGAACTGAACCCTTGGCTATCGGAACGTCATCTCATGGCCCCGGGCGGACCGCTTGCAGTGCCGGGTGAGGATATCTGAAAAAAACGCCCCCGAGCCGCAAGGCCGGGGGCGTTTTGATTATTAAGATTTTAGCCGACCAGACCATTATCGGTGCGCTTTATGGCGATAACCGATGATCTCGGCGTTCCGCCGTCCGGCCAGTTGCTGCCGGGGTGCTGGATGCCGACAAACATGGTGCGCAGATCGCCGGACCAGGCCAGACCGGTGACCTCACAGCCGTTCGGGCCGGTCATGAAGCGCGCGATCTCGCCGGTGATCGGATCCCCAACCAGCATCTGGTTGTTGCCGTTGCCTGCGAAGTCTCCCTCGTTGTCGTCATTGCCGTCCGTCTGGATCCAGATCAACCCGGTGGAGTCTATCACCATGCCATCGGGCGAGTTGAACAGGTTCCCTTCATTCACGTTTGCCGAGCCGGCGCGATCGTCCGAGTGAACCGTCGGATTGCCCGCCATCACGTACAGGTCCCAATCGAACCCTTCGGCGGCGTGGTCGTCATTTGCGGGGCGCCAGCGCACGATCTGACCGTACTTGTTGGCCTCGCGCGGGTTGGGGGCGTTGACCGAGGTGTCATCTCCACCGGCGTTAGCCTTCACGCCGCGGTTCTTGTTGTTGGTCAGACAGCAATACGCTTCTACCGCAACAGGGCTGGATGCGACCCATTCAGGGCGGTCCATGGTCGTGCCGCCGGCCTTGGACGCGGCCATACGGGTAAAGACTGCGATATCGGCTTCGTCCATCCCGGTGGTTTCCGGTGTCAGAGCCAGCCATTCGCCCTTCATGTCGTCGTTGAACTTTGCGACGTAGAGCGTGCCGTCGTTCAGCAGGCCCTCGGTTTCACCTCCCGGTTGGTAGGTGCCGTTCGACACAAACTTGTACAGGTACTCGCCCCGCTCATCGTCGCCCATGTAGACAACAACACGACCATCTGCGGCCAGAGTGACCTCGGCATTCTCGTGTTTGAAACGACCCAGCCCGGTGTGCTTGACCGGCGTGCTATCGGGCTTGGTCGGGTCGATTTCGACGATCCAGCCCGCGCGGTGCGGCTCGTTCGGGTTTTTCGACGTATCGAAACGAGCATCGAACAGTTCATAGCCGTTCCAGCTTTCGGCCTTGACGCCATAGCGTTTGAACCCATCTGCAACCTTTTGGTCGTAGCTGGCGTTTTCATCGCTAGACCCGAAGTAGCCGTTAAAGTTCTCTTCGCAGGTCAGGTAGGTACCCCACGGAGTTTTACCCGCACCACAGTTGTTCACCGTACCTAGCGACGTGGTTCCGGTCGGATCAGCTTCAGTTTTCAGCAGGTCGTGACCAGCGGCGGGGCCTACGATCTTCATTGGCGTATTGTGGTGGATACGGCGGTTGAAGGGGCTGTCTTTGACAACTGACCAGCCATCGGGGCTTTCGGTGATTTCCATCACAGTCACGCCCTGAATGTTCTGCAGTTTCAAAACGTCCTCGGCGCTGGCCGGAACACCTTCCTGAGCGACGGGCATGTTGATCTTGCGGTTCGGATATTCGTGGTTGATCGCGATCAGCTCGTGACCCTGGAACGAGAAGGTCTCCATCCCGTCGGTGTTTTCGCCGAAGATGCGATCCGATTTCTCAATCGGGCCACCATCGGTGATGTCATAGCCGTCGGCATCCGAGAACAGCGGGTCGCCCCAGCGGGTCATAACCTTCCACTCATAGCCTTCCGGCACGTGAACGGTGCCGTCGGTCTGGGCAGCGATTGGCGTGAAGGCAAAGCGCGAGGCCGTAACAGCGTGTGCTGCAGTTGAGCCCAGCAGGCCCGTGCCCATTGCTGCGGCACCCGAGCCAAAGGCCACTACACCAGCCAGAAAGCCACGGCGCGAGATGGCGCTTTCGACGACGCGGTCAAAATCGTTTTCCTCGGGGCGGGGGAAATGCAGCTCGTCCCAATCGTCGGCGGACAGGGTGGTGGTATCAACGTCTTTCATGAATGGCTCCTGGCTGTCTTTAGGTAGTCGATGAAAGGCATGTAGGGCGTCTTTGTGACATGTTCTTAACAACAATATTAATGACTTCACCTGTCCACGCAGAAAAGCCAATCGGCTGGCGAAGGCAAACCAAAGCTTTCTGCCAGCCGCGCTTGTTATCTTGGTAAAATGTAGTTGTTACGATCAGGTTGCGTGATCCCAGCGAAATGCAGGTTTAAGCCAGCCGCTGCCCTGCTTCGTTAAAGCGATAGGCCTTCTCGGATGCATATCCGAATCGCAATTCTTGACCTTCTGCGATGGCATGTTGGCCAAACAAACGGGCTGTGACGTCGTGGTCCTGAACTTTGGCTATCACATTGGTGTCCCCGCCCAACTTTTCCACGTGGCTGACACGCGCGGCAAGCGGGCCGTCATCTGACAGGAACAGGTCCTCGGGGCGAATTCCGATCGTGTTCTGACCGCTTTCTTGAACTAACGCTTCAGGCAGGAAGTTCATGGAAGGTGAGCCCAGGAACCCGGCGACAAACTGATTTGTGGGGTTGTTGTACAATTCCATCGGGCTACCGATCTGCTCGACCCGACCATCGCGCAGAACAACGATCTTGTCGGCCAGCGTCATCGCTTCGGTCTGATCATGGGTCACATAGATCATTGATGCATCCAGTGCCCGGTGCAGATTGGCGATCTCGATCCGTGTGTTCATCCGCAGGGCGGCGTCCAGATTGGACAGCGGCTCATCAAACAGGAACAGTTTAGGTTCACGTACAATGGCGCGCCCGATGGCGACACGCTGGCGCTGGCCGCCTGACAACTCGGACGGGTAGCGGTCCAGATAGGGTTCAAGGTTCAGCATCCGGCTGGCTTTGGCCACGCGGCCTTCGATTTCCGATTTGGGCTGCTTTTCCTGCTTCAGTGCAAGGGTCATATTGCCCCGAACGCTGAGGTGCGGGTAGAGCGCATAGCTTTGGAAAACCATCGCGATCCCACGCTTGGATGGCGGTACCAGATTGACTTGCTGCCCGCCAATGTTGATCTCACCGGACGATGCATCCTCGAGCCCCGCAATCACCCGCAGCAGGGTGGACTTGCCACAGCCCGACGGGCCGACAAAGACGACAAATTCACCTTCTTCGACCTCCAGCGTGATGTCTTTCAGGACATGCACGTTGCCAAAGGACTTGTTCACATTGTTCAGCGTCAGGGCGGTCATGATGCGGGCTCCTCAAGGGAAACGGGCTGGCCGGTTCGGATACTTTGATCCGCAGCCAGACAAATGGCGAGCGATTGGATGGCGTCATTCATATGACGGGTCAGGTCGATATCTTCGGCGATGGCGCGCAGCATATAAGCCTGCTCAGCATCACAAAGGTCTTGATGGCCGGGTTCGTCCGGCATCTCGATGGTGTGGTCGCCTTGCGGTGTATGGACCAGCAAGCCGCCGACTTTGGTATGGCCGTCGATGTCGGCAGACGCACCCTTGTTCCCATCGGTAATCGAAACGGACCCGTTGGGCGACACGATATCTTTCACAAAGAACGCGGTTTCCGACATCATCGGGCCCCATCCGGCCTCGTACCAGCCGACCGAGCCGTCGTCGAAGACCACCTGAAACTGGCCGTAATTGTACATGTCCGGTGCAATTTCATCCGACAGGCGCAGGCCCATACCATGCACCCGGACGGGCAGCGCGTCGGTGATCTGGCACATCACGTCGACATAGTGCACGCCGCAATCGACAATGGGCGAAGTGGTCTGCATCAATGCCTTATGCGTTTCCCATTCCGCGCCCGACGACTGCTGGTTCAGGTTCAACCGGAACACATAGGGCCCGCCAAGATTGCGCGCCTCATCGATCAGCCGCATCCAAGAGGGGTGATGGCGCAGGATATATCCAACCACTAGCTTGCGATTCAGCCGCGCGGCTGCCTCAACCACACGTCGTGCGTCGGCGACATTGGTGGCCAGCGGTTTTTCAACAAACACATGTGCGCCGGCCTCCATGGCCGCACATGCAAAGTCCGCGTGGCTATCAGAGTAGGTCGCGACCACGACCAGATCGGGTTTGGTTTCGGCCAGCGCCAAGTCGAAATCGGAATAGGCCGGATAATCGGTGAGATGCGGGTGATCCACACGGCCAGACCGGTTCACCAAACCAACGATCTGCGCGTCGGGGCGGTGATGGTGCGCCAGCGCGTGGCTCAAACCCATATTGCCGAGACCTGCAACCAGAACGCGGGTCATTTGACTGCTCCGGATGTGATGCCGCGGATCAGCTGTCGCGAGAAGATTACGTACAGGACAAGCACCGGCAGAATAGCCATCGACAGGGCCGACAGAACTGCGTTCCAATCGGTCACGAACTGGCCGATGAACACTTGGCTTCCCAGCGTCAGGGTCTTGGTTTCTTCGGCTGGGGCCAGGATCAACGGGAACCAAAGGTCGTTCCAGATCGGGATCATGTTGAACACGGCCACGGTCGCCATCGCGGGCCGGACCAGAGGCAGAACAAGGCGGAAGAATATCGTGTATTCGGACAAACCGTCGATGCGCCCGGCATTCTTCAGGTCATCGCTGACTTGTCGCATGAATTCGGACAGGATGAATACGGCCAGTGGTAACCCTTGAGCCGTATATACTAGGATCAGCGCCCAGAGCGAGTTTACCAGCCCGGTCGCCACCATCATCTCAAGGATTGCCACGGTGCCGATGCGGATGGGGATCATGATCCCCAGCGCGAGGTACAGCCCCATGATCAGGTTGCCCTTGAACTGGTATTCCGACAACGCATAGGCGGCCATCGCGCCAAACAACAGGATAAAGGACAGCGATGCCACGGTGACAATCATCGAGTTCTGGAAATACAGGAAGAAGTCACCCTGCTTCATCACCGTCTCATAGCCGATCATCGAGAAGCTGTCCGCATTGGGCAGGGCCAGTGGTTCGCGAAAGATCGCGCGGCGGGATTTGAAGCTGTTGATCAGGATAACAAAGACCGGAAACAGCGCGATCAGTGTGTACAGGATCAGCGCGCCGTGCATCGCGACCATGTTGAGGGGGTTATGACGTGCTTTGTTCATCGCGTGGCCCTCACAATTGATACCGGCGCATCCGGGTCTGGATGCCGAACAGGTAGATACAGACACCCACAAGGATGATGGCGAACATCGCCCCGGCGATAGCCGAACCCATATGCGGGTCACCCAGTTGCAGCTGGAAGCCAAAGAATGTGCGGTACATGAAGGTACCAAGAATATCGGTCGAGAAGTCCGGTCCCGCCAGCGCGCCTTGTGACGCGTAGATCAGATCGAATGCGTTGAAATTCCCCACGAAGGTCAGGATCGAGATGATCCCGATCGAAGGCAGGATCAGCGGCAGTTTGATCTTCCAGAAGGCCGCGGTTCCGGTGATTCCGTCGATCTCTCCAGCCTCAAGAATTTCTTCCGGAATGGTCAGCAAGGCGGCGTAGATCAGCATCATCGGGATGCCGACAAACTGCCAGACCGAGACCAGCGCCAGTGTGGTCAACGCGTATTCCTCTTTCCCCAGCCATGGGGCGAACAGCGACTTGAGCCCGACGGCGTCCAGCATCGACGGCGCGATTCCCCAGATCGGCGAGAGGATCAGTTTCCACGCGAACCCGACAATCACAAAGCTCAGGATCGTGGGAATGAAGATCGCCGACCGATACAAGGCCGCAAACCTCAGGCGCGGGTGGCTGAGCAGGGCGGCCAAGGCGATCCCGATCGGGTTTTGAACCAGCATGTGGATCAGGAAGAACCAGAAGTTATTGCCCAGTGCGTTCCAGAACTGTTCGGACCAGATCGGATCAAAGAACAGGGTTTGAAAGTTCTGCAATCCAACGAATACGCGGCTTTGGTCAATCTCGGTATAGAGCGCCAGACGCAGCGTGTTGAACAGCGGGAAGATCATCACCGCCGTGTAAACAAGAACGGCCGGTGCAAGAAACACAAGGATATGCCAGCGGAAGCGGGGGCGGTTCATGGGATTGCTTTCAATGGGGTGTCGGGGATACCCGGGCGATCACTACCGCCCGGGTATGTGTCAGATCACGGTTTACTGGTGCGGAGCGTACCAGGTGGACAGACCTTTTTGCAGGTCTGCGCCCAGTTCTTCGGGGCTGTTGGCGCCCTTGATGGCGGCAACCGACGCGCCCCAGGTCTCGTTCTCAAGGTTCGGCGTGCCGCGCGACAGGATCTGATATGTCGAACGGATAGTCGATTCACATTCATCGCGCCATCCGACGAACTCCTTGGCCAACGGATCTGCCAGCTCGACCGGAGTGTTGGACAGCGGGAAGAAGCCCGGCACGGCGTTGCCAAAGATTTCGGCAAACTCGGGGCTTGCGACCCACGCCAGGAATGTTTTGGCCGCTTCGGGATTTTCGGTGGCGGCGTTCATGCCGATGCCGATATCTGTGTGGTCCGAGATATAGCAGGTGTCGCCTGCGTTTTGGACTGGCGGCTTGAATGCCCCCATCTCAAAGTCGGCCTGTGTGTTGAAGCCAGCGATTTCCCACGATCCGGCAGGGTAGATCGCAGCCCGGCCCAGGGTGAAGATGTTCTGGCTGTCGGGATAGGTTTGTGCCTCATACCCGTCGCCCAGATACTGTCCCCAGCGTGCCAGAGTGGCGTAGGGGGCGGTCCAGGCTTCATCTGTCAGTTTCTGCTCGCCCGCGATAAGGGCCTGACGACCTTCTTCACCTTTCCAGTAGTTCGGACCGATGTTGTTGTAGCCCATTGTGGCGGCTTCCCACTGATCGTTGGTGCCCATCGCCATCGGAATGTAGGTGCCGTCTTCTTTGATCTTGTCGAGTGCTGCAAAGAACTCTTCTTCAGTCGTTGGGACTTCGATGCCCAGCTCGGCAAACGCATCCTTGTTGTAGATAAAGCCGTGGATCACCGACGCCATGGGAACACAGAAGCTGGCCGAGCCGTCATCCGTCTGCCATGCGGATTTGGCCACGTCCGAGAAGTTGCTCATCGCTTCGACCGAAGACAGATCGCTCAGGTGCCCCGCTTCAAATAGCGCCAAAGAGGCGTCGAACGGGCGGCACGTGATAAGGTCACCGGCTGAACCCGCATCCAGTTTCGAGTTCAGCACAGCGTTGTACTCGGCCGGAGCCGAGGGCGTGAACTGCAGTTTGATGCCGGGGTGTTTGGCTTCGAACGCCGGGATGATCTGTTCCTGCCACAAGGTCAGGTCGTCATTGCGCCAGCTTTCGATGATCAGCGTGACGTCCTCGGCATAGGCGCTTGAAGCCATCAGGGTCGTGCCCAGTAAGGCCAGTTTCAGGCTATTGCGTTTCATTCGTGTTCTCCCAGTTGGTTAGCAGTCATTTATCTTGTTCCAGCGCGGATTGCAGAACTCCGTCGCTTGCATCCAGAACGGTCGAGGCATCCTTGAGTGACATGCCGCGCGCCGCGATCAAAACCGCCGGCTTCACGTCCCCGTTTGCGGCATCCAGCGCGCGCCTTGCTGTTTCGATATCAACTTTGGCGGTCCGCGCGACGATCCCAGTTGCGCGCGCGCGCAGCTTGTCGTTATCGGCGCGAAGGTTGACCATCATGCCGCCGTGAACGTGGCCGAGTTGCAGTGCCATGAGCGATGACAGCATGTTCAGGGCGATTTTCTGGGCCGTTCCCGCGCCCATGCGCGTCGAGCCCGAGATCAATTCCGGCGGCGTTGCCAAAAGAATCGGAATATCCGCGCTTTCCAGCAAAGGGCTGCCTGCATTGTTGGCAATTCCGATAACGGTTGCGCCATGTGACTGTGCGATATTGCTGGCAGTCAGGGTGTATGGCGTCGATCCGCTTGCGGACACCGCGATGATCGTGTCCGACGGTTGCAGTGTCGAAAGCGCGTCCTCAAGCCCGTCGGCCTCGTCTTCTGCGCCACCCGGCATTTCGACACCGGTAGGCAGGCCGCCGGCCATATGTATACGGAGTTGGTTCGCGGGGATTGAGAAGGTGCCGCCCAGCTCTTGTGCGTCGGCAGCAGCCATCAACCCGGATGAGCCAGCCGCCACATAGTGCAAAACGCCGCCCGCGCGGATCGTCTGCGCCATGGCGTTGCCGCCCCGCGCGATCGCATCCAGTGCGCCCCGCGCCGAGGTCGCGGCTGCAATCTGCCCCTCAACCAGCGCCCGAGCTGAGGCGACAGGGTCTTGTGGGTCCAGCTTGATGGCGTCTGGATGCAGTTGTTCGGTTGGCGGCAGCGTCAAAAGAATCCCCCTTTGCGGTTCCCAATACAATACCTATTCAATACCACTTGTCCATAATTTTATTTTTCCGGCGGAAATCAACGTATTCGGTATCAAAATAGGGAGAATCTGCAGGAATTGGTCCATTTTAGCCTTCCTAAATTCAAATAGGTATTATAATGGTATTGTCATGACTGAGTCTCTGAGCAATGATGTACTGGCCATAGACGGTGGCGGAACCCGATGCCGGGTTGCTTGTGAAGTCGCTGGTATCGTCCATTCCGTTGAAACCGGGGCTGCCAATGTCTCGACGGACTTCGATGCGTCCGTTCTGCAGATGAAATCGGGGATCACCCAGATTGCACAAATGCTTGCTGTAGATGTTCAAGACCTGACTCAGTTGCCCGCCTTTGTCGGATTGGCTGGCGTCACAGATGACCATATTGCCGGTCGCGTGCAGAGCGCGCTGGGCCTGACGTGTGCGCGCGTTTCAGATGACCGGCCCGCCGCGCTTCGCGGTGCGCTTGGGTCTCAGGATGGGCTTATCGCGCATTGTGGTACGGGGTCGTTTGTTGCTTCTCAGAGAGATCGGGTGATGCGGTTTGCCGGGGGGTGGGGGCCAGTATTGGGGGATGAAGCATCTGCGCAATGGGTAGGGCGTTTTGCATTGGCAGAAGCATTGAATTCCGTGGATGGAATTCAGGTCACTAGCGATATTACGCAGAAATTGCTGGATGATTTTGGCGGTAGTGCAGGGATCGTCGAATTTGCCGGACGGGCGACGCCGACAGAGTTAGGCGCGTTGGCCCCGGTGGTTACCACTGCAGCAGTTTCCGGAGATGACGTAGCCAGAAAAATTATGCAGGCCGGTGCTACTTACATCGCCGATATGGCGGCACGTCTCGGATGGCAGCCAGAAGTCGCGATCTGCCTGACCGGCGGTATCTCTCCGCATTATGCGGACTATCTGCCTGCTGCCATGCAGTCAGAGATACGCCCTCCATCGGGCGATCCGTTGACCGGGGCGCTGGCTTTGGCGAAGGAGGTCTCGCATGAGCATTGCTGAATTCCTACGCTCTGATCTTTGGCTGACCCCTGAAAATGGTCCCCGCTACGTGCAGTTGCGGCGCAGGTTGCAAGAGGGGATCGACACGGGCGTCCTTGCGCCGAACTCATCGTTGCCATCCGAACGGGAACTGGTGGAAATCACGGAATTATCCCGCGTAACCGTACGCAAGGCGATTCAGGAGCTGGTGCAGGAAGGTGTAATCGAGCAGCGGCAGGGGTCAGGGTCCTTCATTCGGGAACGTGTTCAAAGGGTTGAACAATCGCTGAAACACCTGACCTCGTTCACCGAAGATATGTCGAGCCGGGGGATGGAGACGACGTCAAAGTGGTTGGAGCGAGGAGTATTTGCGCCAACCCGGGAAGAGATCAACGCGCTGAATCTATCAGAGGGTGAGCAGATATCCCGCATTTACCGCCTGCGCGAGGCGGACGGGCGTCCGCTGGCGCTGGAACGTGCTGCGCTGCCGCTGGATATTCTGCCGAACCCAATCGAAGTCACCACGTCTCTGTACGAAGTGCTTGATGGTCTGGGGCGCCGCCCGGTGCGCGCGGTGCAAAAGATATCGGCTCTGAATCTAGCCGCGCGAGAAGCCGAACTGCTGGAGGTGCCCGAAGGTGCGGCGGGGCTGAACATCGAGCGTATCTCATTTCTAAAAAACGGGCGGGTCGCAGAGATGACGCGGTCGCTCTATCGCGGCGACGCTTATGACTTTGTCGCTGAATTGCGCCTATAACCGGAAGGACCGGGATCAAATGTCCGAAAAGAACTCGAAAATGCGTCAGGAAATCCTGGAGATCCCTGATGCCGTTGACAGACTGTTGAGCACGGGGGCAGACAATATCCGAGCAGCTGCGCAAAGCGTGAGGGATACGGATCCACGTTTTTTGATCTCGGTCGCCCGGGGATCATCCGACCATGCCTGCAGCTATTTGAAATACGCCAGTGAACTGCTTCTGGGATTACCGGTTGCCTCAGTAGGGCCGTCCGTCAGTTCGATTTACGGGGTGGATCTCAGGGCAAAAGGATCTGTCTGCCTGTCCATCTCGCAGTCCGGCCAAAGCCCGGATATCGTGGGCCTGACAGGGTCTTTGCGAAACTCTGGCGCACTGACAATTGCGGTGACCAACAACTTGGAATCGCGCCTGGCCGACGTGGCGGATGCGGTTCTGCCATTGCACGCGGGGCCAGAGTTGAGCGTCGCAGCAACCAAGACATTTGTGACCTCGTTGGTGTCCGGTCTATGGTTGCTGGCCGAGGTCAAAGAGGATGCTGAATTGATCGGGGCGATCCAATCCTTGCCCGAATACCTGGCGCGAGCGGCCCAATGCGATTGGTCGGCTGCAGCCGAAACAATCACCGGGCGGTCTTTGTTTACGCTTGGCCGGGGGCCCTCTTATGCGATCTCTGATGAAGCTGCGTTGAAAATCAAGGAGACCTGCCAAATCCATGCCGAAAGCTATTCAGCGGCCGAAGTGCTGCATGGCCCGGTGTCGATTGTCGAAGAAGGGTTTCCGGTGATTTCGTTCGCGGCCAATGATGCAGCTGAACAGGCGACTGCCGATGCGGCTGATGCCTTGGCCGAAAAAGGGGCAGCGGTCTTTGCGACGACCACCAAAGTATCGCGCGCGCAGGCTCTGCCAGTGGTTCGAACGGATCATTGGATCACCGACCCAATAACGGCGATTACGTCTTTCTACAGCATGGTAGAGGCCGTCGCCAGTGCGCGGGGGATCGACCCGGACGCACCGCGGCACCTTAAAAAAGTGACCGAAACGGTATGACAGAACGCAAGGTGATCTTTCGAAACGGGCCGATTTTCGACGGCAGCCGGTTGTTAAACGACCACGCGATTGTTTTTCGCGAGGGGCGGGTGGGTGAAGTTTTCCCTGACGCTGAGGTGACCGAGGAAAAGGACGTTGTAGATCTGAACGGCGATATCCTCAGCCCCGGTTTTGTGGATCTGCAGGTCAATGGCGGCGATGGCGTTATGTTCAACGATGATCCGTCGGTCGAAACGATCCGCAGAATCGCCGGTGCCCATCGCCGATTGGGTGTGATTTCGCTGCTGCCCACGCTGATCACCGACGAACCCGCCAAAACCCGCGCAGCAATAGATGCGACGATCGAGGCGGTACGTGCACAGGTGCCGGGCGTTGCCGGATTGCATTTGGAAGGGCCGCATTTGTCGGTCGCGCGGAAAGGGGCGCACGACGGTAATTTGATAAGGCCGATGGAAGCGGCGGATTTGAACACGCTGATAGAAGCCGCAAATGCACTTCCCTGCCTGAAGGTAACTGTCGCCCCCGAGGCTGTGTCCGAGAAGCAAGTCCGCGCCATGAGCGACGCTGGTATCCTTGTTTCGCTCGGGCACAGCGATGCGGATTTTGCGACTTGCCAGCGGTATGCTGCCGCCGGTGCGCGTTGCGTAACCCATCTGTTCAACGCGATGAGTCAGCTGGGCAATCGTGAACCCGGCCTCGTCGGCGCGGCGCTGGCCAGCGGAACGCTGTCTGCAGGGATGATTGCCGATGGTGTCCATGTGCACCCCGCCGCGATGCGCGCTGCCTGGGCTGCGAAAACTGCGCCGGGTCAAATCTTTCTGGTCAGCGATGCAATGGCTGTGGCGGGTACTGATCAAACCGAATTCACCCTTGAAGGCCGCAAAATCACGCGAACCGACGGCAGGTTGACACTGGCGGACGGAACGCTGGCCGGCGCAGATTTGGACCTGACGACCGCCGTTGGCGTGCTGGTCAATCAAGTCGGCGTGCCGTTGCAGGACGCACTGGCGGCGGCCACTTCTTATCCGGCTCAGCTGATCGGGTTGGCCCCGCCAACGGTCTTTGAATACGGTTCGGTAATCCGGATATCTGCCGATTTCAGCCGTTGCGAATGGCTGCCCGCGCAATCTTGAGTTTGTCTTTAACTGCCAGACCGACTGTCTGCGGGATGCGGTATACCGCCTGTCAATTTTTGTCGACGAATTTGAAATCTGGCTTCGAACGGCGCTTGACGATATCTGACGCATCGCTTAAACCGACCAGCGCTGAGCGGGCGTCGTATACTGGCTATTACCTCAGCCTTCCAAGCTGATGAAGCGGGTTCGATTCCCGCCGCCCGCTCCAAATCAGCCCTAAAATTCTGCGTCAAATAGCCCTTTTATGTTGGGTCATATATTGTGGTTCTTGACCCGGCTTGCCGTGGCCGCCAAGAAGCGAACACTTAAGTGCGAAAAAGACGTAAGGGCCAATTATGGCGAACTCTGCCTCAGCCACGCCTAAGGGCAAACCTGCACCCGGTGCCACGGAAGAGCGTGCTGGATCGCGGAAGATAGGCGTTCTGTCGTCTCTTTGGCCATTTATGAAGCCGTATCGGGCTCTGATGACGGGTGCGGTATTGGCGCTGGTGTTGACGGCCAGCATGACGCTAACCCTGCCACTTGCGGTACGCCGAGTAGTCGACAATTTCCGAATTGAAGATGGCGAATTGCTGGATTGGTACTTTCTGGCGGCACTGGGCATTGCCGCGATTTTGGCAGTGGGAACTGGCATCCGGTATGCGTTGGTGACCCGGTTGGGTGAGCGCGTTGTGGCCGATATCCGCAAGGCCGTGTTTAACCGCGTCATAGGAATGAGCCCCGAGTTCTACGAACGGGTCATGACCGGAGAGGTTCTCAGCCGTATCACCACGGACACGACCCTGATTCAGTCTGTGCTGGGATCGTCCGTATCCATTGCGTTGCGCAATATGCTTTTGTTCGCGGGTGGTTTGGTTCTGATGCTGCTGACCTCGGCCAAGCTAACGGGTTTGGTGCTTTTGCTGATCCCGGTTGTGGTGGTGCCGATACTTGTTCTGGGGCGTCGTTTGCGGGTCCTCAGCCGCGAAAATCAGGACTGGATTGCGGCCTCGTCGGGTAACGCGGGCGAGGCACTGAGTGCGGTTCAAACCGTTCAGGCCTTTACGCATGAAAAAGCCAGCCGGAAGCAGTTCGGCGATATGACTGAAACCTCTTATGCGGTTTCTCTTCGGCGTATTCAAACGCGCGCTGTAATGACGGTAATCGTTATCTTCCTTGTATTTTCAGGCATCGTCGGCGTGCTGTGGATGGGGGCAAACGACGTTCGCAACGGCGTGATGACCGAAGGTGTTCTGATCCAGTTCGTGATCTATTCAATCATCATGGCCGGCTCTGTCGCCGCCCTCTCTGAGATTTGGAGCGAGCTGCAACGTGCAGCCGGCGCGACCGAGCGCCTGGTGGAATTGCTGAATGCGCAGGATACCGTGATTGATCCGGACAAGGCAGCATCGCTGCCTACACCTGTTCGGGGCGAGATCCGTTTTGAGGATGTGATCTTCCACTATCCGGCCCGTCCGGATGTTGTGGCCCTGGACCATCTGACCCTGTCGATCCAACCGGGTGAAACCGTGGCTTTCGTTGGTCCATCGGGTGCAGGCAAAACCACAGTGATTCAAATGATCCAGCGGTTCTACGATCCGGATGCAGGTCATGTCAGTCTGGACGGCGTTGACCTGCGTGACCTCGACCGATCCGATTTCCGGCAGCACATGGCATTGGTGCCCCAGGACCCGATCATCTTTGCAGCCTCGGCCCGCGAGAATATTCGGTTCGGGCGTCTGAACGCCTCGGATGCCGAGGTTGAGGCCGCCGCGCGTGCAGCTGCGGCACATGAGTTCATCTCGAAACTGCCCGAAGGCTATGACAGCTTTGTCGGGGAACGCGGCGTTATGCTGTCGGGCGGTCAGAAACAACGCATAGCGATTGCCCGCGCCATCTTGCGTGATGCTCCGGTTCTGCTGCTGGACGAGGCGACTTCGGCCTTGGATGCCGAAAGCGAACGCGCGGTTCAGGGCGCGGTTGACCAGATGCGCGCCGGGCGTACCACACTGATCGTGGCCCACCGTCTGGCGACGGTCAAAAAGGCGGATCGGATCGTTGTGATGGAAGCCGGTCAGATCGTGGCCCAAGGCACGCACGAGGATCTGGTCGTTCAGGATGGCTTGTATGCCCGTCTGGCGCGCCTGCAATTCACCGACGGAGTTGCGGCAGAATAGCCTGACGTTGGGGAAGTCAGTTTTACGCCGCTGCGTAATTCTACAAATTTGGGCGTGGCCCCTCTAACCCGTCGCTTGCACCTGCGGGGTTTTGCTTCCATCTTGTTTTGGAAAAAACCGCGCAAGACGCGGGAGAAAAACAGGGAGGAGTCACATGGCCTTTGTGGGTTTGGAAGACAAGGCGAGAATGGAGCAGGAAATGTCGTGGGAGGATCGGGATGTTCCGGTCACTTTCCACCAGTTGCTGTCACGCACAGCAGGCAAATTTCCGAACAGTGATGCGGTCAGCTTTCAGCTCATGTCTGGTCCGACAGACAAGGCCGAGACTCTGACGTGGTCGCAACTGCTTGGCAAAGTCAATCAGGCAGCGAACCTTTTTCGGTCTTTGGGTGTCGGTGAGAAAGACGTGGTGGCCTATGTGCTGCCCAACTGTAACGAAACGCTGGTCACCATGATGGGCGGTGCAGTCGCAGGGATCGTGAACCCGATCAACCCGCTGCTAGAGCCCGAGCAGATCGCCGCAATCCTGCGCGAAACCGGTGCCAAAGTGGTTGTGACGTTGAAGTCCTTCCCCAAAACGGATGTGGCGCAAAAGGTCGAAGAGGCGGTGCGCCACGCGCCCAACGTCAAAACCATTCTCGAGATTGATCTCAACCGCTATCTGACGCCGCCAAAATCCTGGCTGGTGCCGTTCCTGCGTCCAAAGATGGGCGACAAGGAAAAACTGGCCCATGCGGATTACAAGAACTTCAATAAAGAACTGGCCAAGCAGCCTACGACGCTGACTTTCGAAGACAGCAAGGAAGATCGCGTTGCCTGCTATTTCCACACCGGCGGCACAACGGGCATGCCGAAGGTCGCGCAGCACAAATACTCGGGCCTTGTCTACAACGGCTGGCTGGGGAACACTCTGTTGTTCTCGGACGAGGACGTGATCATGTGCCCGCTGCCCATGTTCCACGTTTTTGCTGTGCATGTGATCATGATGGCTGCCGTCTCATCCGGCGCGCATGTGGTTTTCCCGACGCCTGCGGGATATCGCGGCGACGGTGTTTTCGACAATTTCTGGAAATTGATTGAGCGCTGGAAAGTAACGTTCATCATCACCGTACCCACAGCGATTGCTGCCAAGATGCAGCGCCCCGTAGATGCGGACATCTCAAGCGTAAAGACGGCGTTCTCAGGTTCAGCGCCTTTGCCCGTCGAACTGTTCCGCAGGTTCGAAGAAGCGACCGGTGTGACCATCGTAGAAGGCTATGGGCTAACCGAGGCCACCTGTCTGGTGTCCTGCAACCCGGTGGACGGGGAAAAGAAGATTGGCTCGATCGGTATTCCGTTCCCCTATACAGATGTGAAAATCCTGCAGGATGGTCCGGACGGACCAAAGGAATGCGCCGCAGATGAAATTGGTGAGATTTGCATTTCGAACCCCGGTGTCTTTGCGGGCAATACCTATACTGAGGCGGATAAGAACGTAGGTCTTTACCACTTCGACAAATACCTGCGCACAGGTGATCTGGGACGTTTTGACGGGGACGGCTATCTGTGGATCACAGGTCGTGCCAAGGACCTGATCATTCGCGGCGGTCACAACATTGACCCGGCCGAGATCGAAGAAGCTCTGCTGGGGCACGATGCTGTCGCGTTTGCCGGTGCCATCGGGCAGCCTGACGCCTATTCGGGCGAGGTGCCTTGCGCCTTTGTCGAACTGGTCGATGGGGCCTCGGTCACCGAGAAAGAGCTGATGGAGTATTGCAATGTGCATGTCCATGAACGCGCGGCACAACCCAAGCACATGACCATTCTGGACGAGCTGCCCAAAACTGCGGTCGGTAAGGTCTTTAAGCCCGAACTTCGCAAACAGGCGATCACGCGTATCTATAACGGCGCGTTGGAAGAGGCTGGTCTTGAGGCACGGGTCATTTCGGTCATCGACGATAAGAAGCGTGGACTCGTTGCGCAGCTTGACGCGAAGGGTTCCGCAGAGGACGATGTCAGCAAAGTGCTGGGATCGTTCACCCGGCCGTGGGAGTGGGCTGCCTGACCGGGAGGAAACATGGATTATGAACGTCTGATTGATGAAGAGACTTGGGCGTTCATAAAACGAACGGCTGAAAGCTATCCCGATGACGCGGTCGAACAGTCGATCGAGGATCAGCGCCGGGTGTACGACACGATGTGTCGCGACTTTCGCCAACCCCGCCCGCAGGGGGTCGAGACTGAGGACAGGCAGGCATTTGGCGTGCCTGTCCGGGTCTACAATGCGGGTCAGCCGACGCGAACCGTCACTTATTTTCATGGTGGCGGATTTGTTGTTGGAGGTCTGGACAGCCACGATGATGTTTGCGCCGAGATCTGCGCGCAGACCGGATATCGGGTTGTGGCCGTGGACTACCGTCTGTGTCCTGAACATGTCCACCCGGCGCAGTTTCAGGACAGCTGGAATGCGACAAACTGGGTGGCGCAGGAATTCGGCGACCCGATTGTCCTTGCGGGTGACAGTGCCGGTGGCAACCTGGCGGCCGCAGTCGCCCAATACGGACGAGGTAAGTTGGACCATGTGCTGGGGCAGGTCTTGATCTACCCCGGTTTGGGTGGTGACAGCACGAAAGGGTCGTATATAGAGCACGCTCACGCGCCGCTTTTGACGCTGGATGAGATTCAGTTCTACGAAAAAGTGCGTTGTGGTGGTGATGTCCCGCAAGATGATCCGACCTTCGCGCCGCTTCATGACACAGATTTCTCGGGTCTTCCGCCGACCGTGGTGGTGACTGCAGATTGTGATCCGCTGCGGGATGATGGTGGCGCTTATTGCGACAAGATTTCCGCCGCCGGAGGGCAAGCGCATTGGATCAACGAGCCGGGTCTCGTTCACGGCTATCTGCGCGCGCGTACCAGTGTTAAGCGGGCGGTAGACAGCTTTGAGCGAATCTCAGTCGCGATCGAGGCGCTGGGCCAGCAGATCTGGCCCTACGACTAACCCGTTACTTCAAGAAAGACTGTGCCTTCATCGTTTCAGCAATGGGCGCACCCATCCGGTTCAGGATTGTAGGCGCCAGCCGTAGCTGGTCGATCACCGTGTCGACCTCGGGGCCTTCCGCGTCGCCAAAGTAGTACAGTGCCGTTTCCTGTTGCAGCGGGCTGCGCCCGCCGTGATGTCCGCGTTCGTCCTGACCGTGATCGGCGGTCACGATGACCTCATAGCCTAGTTGCCGCCAACGCGGGATGAAGGGGGCCAGCATCTCGTCTGCGACGAAACAGGCGTGGTCCATCTCTTCGCAATCATGGTAGAAACGGTGCCCCATACTATCCAATGTGCAGGCATGCAGCAGGCCGTAATCCAGCCCATGACGCAGGCAAAGGTTGGTCAGAGTGGCATAGAGATCCACGTCAGACGGGGTCATCTGATTGGCTTTGCCATAGCCGGTCATGGTGTGAAAGCGGCCGTGGTTGATTGTCTTGCTCTCAGGCTCATCATATTCGATGTCGCGGACGTAATCGAACGGGTGGCGGTTGAAGAACTGCGACCAATAGCTGTGGGTGACCGCACCGGTTACACCACCAGCTTCACGGACCTGGCTGAAGACGTCCTTATGGCCTAGGCGAAAGACATTACCGTTGCCGGTACAGCCATGCTCCTGTGGTGTGACACCGGTGTGGATCGAGGCATAGCAGCTGGCGGACGTGGACGGCAAAACAGCGCGCAGTTTCCACACGCGCGCCTCACCGCTGTCGACCCAACCTTCAAGGTTACCGAACAACCGTCGGAAATTGCGCCACGGAACACCGTCCAGGATGATAAGGAGTAGTTTGCGGTCCATGTCATTGGCCTTTTGACTAAATATTTCGGGCGACCCTAGGGGATTCTCGATCAGGGGTCTGCCTGTTCGCGCCCCCAATAGCAAAATCCCGACACCTGTCATCGACCAAGGCGCCGGGATTTCAATTTTTCACTTACCTGTCACGGAAAGGGCAGGGGTCAGTTTCCGGCGCTTTCCATTTTGCGGTGGGCAACGACCTCTTCCAGCCAACCCAGATGCATTTCGGGGACGGAACTGAGAAGCAGATCGGTATAGTCGTCAAACGGCGGGCTCAGCACCTCGCTTTTCGACCCATAGCGAACCACGCGACCCTGATACATCACCGCGATACTATCGCTGATCGCGCGCACCGTCGCCAGATCGTGGGTGATGAACAGGTATGCCACATCCTCGATCTTTTGCAGGTCCAACAGCAGTTTCAGGATGCCGTCCGCCACCAGTGGATCAAGCGCCGAGGTGACCTCGTCACAGATGATCATCTTGGGCTTGGCCGCCAGCGACCGCGCGATACAGACACGCTGTTTCTGACCACCTGACAGTTCCGCCGGATAGCGATCCATGTACTTTTCGCCCAGTTCGATCTCATCCAACAGTTCGACGATCCGCTTGCGTTTTTCGGCACCGCGCATGTTGAAGTAGAACTCCAGCGGGCGTCCGATGATCGTACCAACGGTCTGGCGTGGGTTCATTGCCACGTCGGCCATCTGGTAGATCATCTGCAACTCGCGCAGGTCTTCACGGCTGCGGCCTTTCAGATCGCCACTAAGCTTGCGGCCAGCAAAGGTGATCTCACCATCGCGCGGCGGCAGCAAGCCTGTGATCACCCGTGCCAGTGTCGACTTGCCCGAGCCGGATTCGCCGACAACCGCCAGTGTCTGCCCCGGGTGAAGATCGACATTGACGTTGTGTAGCACGTCGAAATTCAAACCCTTGTAGCGCGCGGTGATACCTTCGACGCTCAAAACCGCATCCGGTGTAGGCTTCTTCTCTTCGTGCTCGATCGAGCGGACCGAGACCAGCGCCTTGGTATACTCTTCCTGCGGGTTGTTGATGATCTGGTCGGTATTGCCATATTCGACCGTATTGCCCATCCGCAGAACCATAATGTCATCACTGACCTGAGCGACAACGGCGAGGTCATGCGTGATATAGAGCGCAGCAACGCCAGTATCGCGAATGGCCTCTTTGATCGCCATCAGAACGTCGATCTGCGTGGTCACATCCAGTGCTGTGGTCGGTTCATCAAACACAACCAGATCAGGCTCGGGGCACAGTGCCAGCGCCGTCATGCAACGCTGTAGCTGACCGCCCGAGACCTGGTGCGGGTAACGATCACCGATATTGTCCGGATCGGGCAGCCCTAGCTTGGCGAACAGTTCCCGCGCACGGCCTTCGGCCTCTTTACGTGAAAACTTCTTATGTTCGACCGCCGCTTCGACCACCTGATCCATGATCTTCTTGGCCGGGTTAAACGACGCGGCCGCGGATTGCGAGACATAGGCAACTTCGCCCCCACGCAGATTGCGGATATCGCTATGCGGGGTCTTCAGAATGTCGCGCCCGTTGACCCAGACTTCTCCACCGGTCAGTTCGACGCCACCGCGGCCATAAGCCATGGACGCCAAACCGATGGTCGATTTACCGGCACCCGATTCACCGATCAGCCCCAACACCTTGCCGCGTTCGAGGTCAAAGCTGACCCCGTGCACGATTTCGATGTCATGGGGTTTTTCACCCGGCGGATAGACGGTCGCGCCGATCTTGAGGTTGCGGACCTTGAGAAGGGTATCACTCATCCCCGGCCTCCTTTCAGCGATGTGGTACGGTTCAGAACCCAGTCAGCCACAAGGTTGACCGAGATGGCGAGCGTTGCGATGGCGACAGCGGGGTACAGGGCCGCGCCGATGCCATAGACGATCCCGTCCTTGTTTTCCTTCACGATGCCGCCCCAGTCCGCCAGCGGCGGCTGGACGCCCAGACCCAGGAACGACAGGGTCGAGATGAACAGGACCATGAAGATGAACCGCAGCCCGAATTCAGCCACCAGAGGCGACAGAGCGTTTGGCAGGATTTCCCGGAAGATGATCCAGCGTCGACCTTCACCGCGCAGCTTTGCGGCTTCGACATAGTCCATCACGTTGATGTCCACGGCGACCGATCGAGACAGTCGGTAAGGACGTGTGGCGTCCAACAGCCCCATCACAAGGATCAGGATCGGAACGGTCACCGGAACAATCGCCAGGATAACCAGTGCCAGGATCAGCGTCGGGATCGACATGATCAGGTCAACCGTCCGGCTAAGCGCCTGGTCAGCCCAACCACCCAGAACCGCAGCCAAAAGGCCCAGCGAGGTGCCTGTGATAAAGCTGAGGATTGTGGCCATCGCAGCGATAAAGATTGTCGTGCGACCACCATAGATCATACGTGTCAGCAGATCGCGCCCGATATTGTCCGTACCCAGCAGATGCTCGGCGCTTGACGGTTCCCACACATCACCGACCACTTCGGCCATTCCGTAAGGGGCGATCAGTGGGGCTGCGAGGGCCATGAAAAAGTACAGTCCGGTGAAAAACAGACCGATGGCAGCCGAAATAGGAATGTTCTTCATCATTTCGGATGCCTCAGTCTTGGGTTGGCAAGGATGGACACGATATCGGCAACCATGTTGAGCCCGATATAGACAGCGGCAAAGACGACGCCGCAGGCCAGAACGACCGGCACGTCACGCTTGGTCACCGAATCCACCAAATATTGCCCCATGCCAGGATATACAAACACCACTTCGACAACGACGACGCCCACAACCAGATAGGCCAGGTTCAGCATCACAACGTTGACAATAGGGGAAATCGCGTTGGGAAACGCATGGCGTGCAATGACCTGAAAATTCGAGAGGCCTTTCAGTTCAGCCGTTTCGATGTAGGCCGATTGCATCAGGTTCAGGATCGCAGCGCGGGTCATTCGCATCATCTGCGCCAGAACCACCAGTGTCAGAACGAAGGCAGGCAGGGCGATGGCATTGAGCTTTTGCCCGAAGGACATTGTGTCGTTGATCATTGCGAGTGAGGAGAACCAGCCCAGTTTCACTGAGACGAAGTAGATCACCACGTAACCGATCAGGAATTCCGGGATTGAAACCGTTGTCAGGGTGATTGCAGAAATCAGTTTGTCAGGCCAGCGGTTGCGGTACCGAACGGCCAGAAGGCCTAGAAAGATAGCTAGCGGCACGGAAACCACGGCTGCAGCACATGCTAGGAACAGGGTGTTCCCCAAGCGCTTTCCGATGCTTTCTGCGATGTCGAGTTTGTTGGTCAAAGACTGACCCAGATCGCCCTGCAGGATGCCGCCCAACCATTCGAAATATCGGGTTAGAGCGGGACGGTTGAGGCCCATTTCCTCGCGCAGGTTTGCCAGCGCCTCGGGGGTTGCGGATTGGCCAAGGACCGCTTGCGCAGCGTCCCCAGGCAGGGCTTCGGTGAGGCCGAAAATCAGAGCCGATGCACCGAAGAGAAGCAGGAGTCCCAGCGCAAGGCGCTGGGAAACCAGTTTGATGATAGGATGCATTATCCGTGGGCCCTATCAGGCGAACCACATCTTGCGTGACATGTTGCCATTCATCATCTCTTGGGTTGGGTCGCTTTCCCAACCTTCGAGCTGATTGGTGACGCCTTCGACAAAATCGTTGAACATCGGGCAGATCAGACCGCCCTGGTCGCGGACCATCATGCCCATTTTGCTGTAGATGTCCTTGCGTTTGTCGTTGTCCAGTTCGGCCCGTGCTGCAAACAGCATTTCGTCGAACTCTGGCACCTTGAAGCGGGTGTCGTTCCAGTCGGCAGTCGACAGATACGCTGTCGCGTACATCTGATCCTGCACCGGACGGCCACCCCAATAGGATGCGCAGAACGGCTGAACGTTCCAGACCTCGGACCAATAGCCATCGTTGGGCTCGCGCTTGATTTCCAGCGGGATACCGGCCTGAGCCGCGCTTTGCTGGAACAGGGCCGCTGCGTCAACGGCACCCGGGAAGGCGCCATCTGCAACACGCAGGATGATCGGCGAACCGTCATGGCCCGACTTCGCATAGTGCTCTGCCGCCTTTTCAAGGCTGTAGTCGCGTTGCGGGATAGAGCCGTCAAACAGCGGGTATGCCGCATTGATCGGCATGTCGTTGCCAATTGTGCCGTAGCCGCGCAGAACCTTGTCGACCAAGTCCTGGCGGTTGATTGCGTGTTTTAGCGCCAGCCGCAGTTCGTTGTTGTCGAACGGCGCGGTGTCGCAATGCATGATGAACACATAATGTCCACGGCCGGCGGTCGAGTGCACCGTCAAGTTCGGGGCGCGGCCCAGCAGATCGGCAACCTTTGGTTCGACGCGGTTGATCGCATGAACCTGACCGGATTGCAGAGCAGCCGTACGAGCAGTCGCATCGTTGATGACAATTACTTCGACGCTGTCGAAATTGCCGAAATCGGGGTTCCAGTGGTTGGCGAACTTCTTGAACACGTGGCGTACGCCGGGCTCGTCGACTTCCAACTGGTATGGTCCGGTGCCAATGCCCGCACCTGGGTTTTCCATTCCACCATCAGGCTGAATGATCAGGTGATAGTCGGCCATCAGATAAGGCAAGTCGGCATTTGGCTCGGTCAGTGTGACCTGGAAATTGTCGCCATCGGCCTTCATTGACTCGATGCCCTTCATGATACCCAGGGCACCGGACTTGGAGTCTTCGTTCGAGTGGCGCTCCATGGTTTTCAGCACGTCTTCGCTGGTCATGGTCTTGCCGTTGTGGAATTCGACGCCCTGACGCAGTTTGAACGTCCAAACTTTGGCGTCCGCGCTGCCTTCGACGGCTTCAGCCAGGCGCGGCTCGATCGACCCGTCGGGCGCAACTTCCACAAGCTGGTCGCCGAATTGTTTGCCGTTCTGGAACGGCACCGAGCTGGCATAGGTCGCCGGATCCAGCGAATTGGTGGATTCGCCGCCCTGCAGGCCAAATTTCAGGTCGCCACCCTTCTTCGGTCCTGCCGCGCGCGCAGCGTCAGCGAACATGGTGCTGGCCATCGCCGCCGACACACCCAGAGCCGCCGCTTTCCCCATGAATTCGCGACGGGTCAGTTTGCCCGCAGTGACCTGACCGGCCATGTGAGTGAGTTGTTCGTTCATCTAGTGATCTCCCAGTTGATTGGATTTCAGCCCTTCTCGGGCATTTTTATTGACGCATGAGTCAAGTTAGGCGCATTTCGGTCTACCGAGCAAGGACAAATGTCTGACCTTTGGCCACCAAAATATCACATCTGGTTTCGTGGAACGGCGTCCTCCGTTTGTTTAGAGAATACCAAAGTTTCGTTTTCAAAGGCACTTATTTGCGCCTTAAGAAAAAAGCTCTCTCGATCCGACCACATTTCGCAGGATGTTTCCGTGCGCAGGTCTATCCCGTCCCGACTGATCTCCTGTGTCCAGCGGCACCGCCCGTGGGCGGATAGCGGGTTGTCGGGGTGGATGGTCCAGCGTTCATATGCAGTGCCACCATGCGTAAGCCCGTGGTGATTGTCCGTTACGCGACCGAAATCGTCTTCGATGATCAATCGGGTTTCACCTGAATTCAAGTCAGTCTCCACCCGGCGAGAGTTGCTGCTGTCCCGCAGGGTCGTCACATCAATCGGGGTTTCAGAATCGGGCGGCTGAAACACATGCTCATCATCACCCGCGGTCGGCCGGTTGGGGATCGTGATCGTACCACCTGTCAGGTGCAGTTCGACGGGTTCAGGCGCTGGCCAGATCAGCGGCCAATACGCGCTGGACACAGCCACCCGCACGCGATGCCCTTTGGGAACGCGATAGGCGATGTGATCCAGGTCCAATGAGATTTCGTAGGGTGCTCCGGGCGTCAACGGAGTTGGTTGCGCGTGGCAATCTCGGTGCGACAGGTTCAGAACGCCATAGGTGATCCGGGTTGAGGCCCCATCCGGATGGACATGATTTAACCGCACGGCAATCTGTGCCTGCGGACGGTCGGCACTAACAGTCAGGCAAATGCGCGGAGCGCCGACAATATCCAGATCTTCCGACAAAGGCGGGCCATCGAAACAGGCGGACAACGCATCATCGGCGCGCTGATCGCCGGGCATGTCCGGGCCCAGCCAAATTGCGCAAAACTCGCCGCTATCCATGCCGCAGGTTTGGGGTGACCGGATCCGCGTGTCCAGCGGATCATCTTGCCCGAGGCCACCGTTCGACAGGTTCAAAGTTAGGTTGGACAAATGCGAGGTCGCGCCGGATTGCTCGCTGATCCAGCACCCGGGTCTGTTGTTGTACCACCGCTTAGGACGGACACCGTCCATCAGATACGCTCGATAGTCTGGGTCGGTTTCAACGCCGCTATCCAGACCCTTTAGCCAATGATCCCACCAACGCAGCGCCTCTTGCAGAAAACCGATCCTCGGTTCGGGCACTGCGAAATGCGGGTATTTGTGCACCCAAGGCCCCACGATCCCCTTGACCGGAGCACTAAGCTGTTCGACCAGCAATGGCACTGTATTCTTATAGGCATCGCCCCAGCCGCCAATGGCCAAGGTCGCCGCGCGGATCGCGCTGAAATCCTCGCAGACAGAGCCATGCTGCCAATAGGCGTCGCGCGTCTGGTGGCGCAGCCAGGTCGAGGGCAGGAACGTTTGGTTTTCCAAACGCTTAAGCCACAACTCGCGCCAGTTGGAGCGCAGCGCTGGGTCGGGTGCGCGGGATGAGTAGGACCACATAGTCGCGCCCCAACCCAGGTTTTCATTCAGCAGGCACCCGCCCTTGTAATGGATGTCGTCTGCGTACCGATCCGCGGTTGAACACAGGGTGATAATTGCCTTCAGCGGCGCGGGTTGAAGGGCGGCAACCTGCAGCGCGTTGAACCCGCCCCAGCTGATTCCCATCATCCCAACGGTGCCTGAACACCACGGCTGATCCGCCAGCCATTGGATTGTGGAAACGGCATCATCCAGCTCTTGCTGGGTGTACTCGTCTTCCATCAACCCTTCGCTGTCCCCATTGCCGCGCATGTCCACACGAATGCAGGCATAGCCGCGTTTGGCAAACCAGGGATGGGTCAGGGCATCCCGCGTCGCCGTGCCGTCGCGTTTGCGATAGGGCAGGAATTCCAAAATGGCCGGAACGGGACTGCTGTCTGCATCCACCGGGCGCCAGACACGCGCTGAAAGACGACATCCATCCGGCATCACTATGCCGACATCCGGTAAATCTTCGATATCGCATAGCGAATTGGGCGAGCGAGTCATTTTGGAAGTCTTTCGGTCTTTGTCTTTTCGCAATGTACTAAAATCGTCAAATCACTGTTTGATTGCGACAACAAGGTCCATCACGTTCGTTCCGGTTGGGCCTGTCACCAGCAAAGCTCCGGCCTTGTCCAGAAAACTGCCACTGTCTGCCTGCTGCAAGGCGGTATCGGCCCCTTTGCCCCAAGTTTTGCCGTCGACTACGGCTCCGGCCGCATTGGTTGGGCCATCGGTGCCATCGGTACCACCGACAACAACAGTCAAGTCTGATGTTCCAGCTATTTCCCGGGCGAGTGCCAGCGCCAGAGCCTGATTGCGCCCGCCACGGCCCGGCTTGTCCGGTAAAACCACCGTTGGTTCGCCGCCGAATACCATGACGCCGGTCGGCATATCCCTCAGGCGTTTCCCCAGATTGGATGCGATTTGCAAGAAATCGTCATGCAGGCATTCTTCGTCAGCCAGCACTTGCAAACCGTCTCGGCGCGCCATTTCTGCGGCTGCCGAGCGTGCATGGGCGTTCGAAGCAACGATCGTGGTCGAGGCGTCAAATTTGTAAGTGTCAGGCAATGCGCCAATTCCCGATCCGATGACGTTCAGGTCGTCCCCGGGCACATCCGAGATTGCCAGAACGGTCGCTTTGGCCCCGTTGAAATGGGACAACAGCCCGCCGCCCTTGATCCGCGACAGCTTTCGACGCTCGGCATTCATTGCGGTGATATCCAAACCTTCGGCCAGCAGCCTTGAGTTCAGTTGCGCCAGATCTGCCAATGAGTTCCCCGGCAGCAAATCCTCTGCCAAAGATGATGCCCCGCCCGAGACCAGCAGCAGTACATGGGAACCAGGTGCCATCGCCTCGATCGCTTCGCGCAGGGCACGGCCACCGTCCAGGCTGCGTGCGTCCGGAACCGGATGAGAGGCTTCGATCAACTGAACATGTTCTGGCAAGTCGCGCCCGTGATCGTCCTTGGTGACAACCAGCGTCGGACGCGGACCGAAATGGTCCAATGCCGCGCTGGCCATCGCCGCGGCTGCCTTGCCGACGGCCAGAATCCGGTCGGGCGTTTGGACCTCATCCAGAGCAGCTTTGGTGGCTCGTTTTCCGTCAACCGCATCAACACCGGCCTGCCAAATACGAATTGCCTGTTGCCTTTGGTCCATCAGCTTTCCATCCAAATTGTGACCGGTCCATCATTGACCAGCTCTACCGCCATGTCGGCCCCGAACTGCCCGGTTTCGACGGGCACGCCATGGGCCTGCAACCGCCGCGCAAACTCTTCATAGAGGCGCTGCCCCACATCCGGCGGGGCGGCCTCGGAAAACCCCGGCCGGTTCCCGCGCGAGGTATCGGCGGCCAGCGTGAACTGGCTGATCACCAGCGCCGAGCCACCCACATCCACGACAGAGCGGTTCATCTTGCCGCTTTCATCTTTGAAAATACGCAGCTTTGAAACCTTGGCCGCTAGTTGTTCGACCTTTTGTTCGTCGTCACCCTTCATCGCACAGACCAGGATCATCAGCCCCGGACCGGACTGCCCAACCGTTTGTCCGTCAACCGAGACCTTTGCCCGGGAAACCCTCTGTAAAAGTGCACGCAAATCTGTTCTCCGTTTGGTGTCGTGGTTACCCGACCCAGCTTGCGATCTCGCCCAGATCGGCCCGGCTGGCTCGAAACCCGTTCGCAGGGTGGTCTGTGTCCGAGTAGCCGAATGAGATTGCGCACAAGATCAACCGATCATCGGGGATGTCAAAATACCGGTGCAGAAACTTGCCATAGCTGGCCACGGCGGCCTGAGGGATTGTGGCCACTCCCAAGGCTTGCGCGGCGAGGGTGAAGGCCATGACAAAACCACCGCAGTCCATTGCTCCGTAAGGACCAAGGTCCGCAGGGCTTGAAATAATCGCGCAATGCGGCGCACCGAAAAGGGCAAAGTTTTTCATCATTTGCTTGGCCGAACCGGTGCGATCACCGCGTTGCACGCCCACGGCTTCGTATAATGCCCAGCCACATTCGCGGCGGCGTTCCTGATAAATACCGGTATACGCCGTCGGGAACGGCAGGTCGGGTTCCGGTGCGCCGGTTGTGACTTCGTTTTGCAGCGCTTTTCGAAAAGCGTCAGTCTCGGCTCCACTGGTGATCACGATGTTCCAGGGCTGCGCATTGCACCAGCTGGGGGCACGTGACGCACAGGTCAGAATCTGTTCGATCTGGTCCTTGGGAACGGGTTCAGGTCGGAACGCCCGGCAAGAATGTCGCTCAGCCAGTAATCGATCCAGATCGGATAGCGTCACACTGCTCCCCCTTCGTGTAGCCGAGGCGCAGGATGGCGGCAGGATCAGCGATGTTCAAGCGGTTAAACCGCCAAAAAAGCACGCGAACGCGACGCGGTTCTATTGCTGACCGGTTGCCATCATGTACCCGACACCCGCCGCAACCAGCAGGCCAAGGACAACCGCGATCGTGATCTTCAAAGCGGACCAAGGGCGTTCGCCCTGAACGCGCCCCGTTCTGCCGTTCACAACGAAACGATAGGTCTGACCCCGGTATTTGTATGCGGCCAGCCAGACAGGCAGTAGAATATGTTTGAAGGTTACATTTTGCACATTCGTGTCGATTGCGTGAATGCGCTGCCGGTCACCGCCGATATCGAACCGAACATCCCGTTCGATCACCCGGGCCATATGCCCGCGCGCTTCGGTATACCCGTCCTGCAATTCGACTGTATAAGCCTCGGCCCGGAATCCCGCCAGATACTCGGGCTGGTAAGGTTCAAGCGCCGGCAGGTCCCAGGGTTCCAACGCGTCGGTATAGCGTTTCGGCAATGACTGGGACGCCAGCACAAGAACATCGTCAAAGAACCGGGCAACCCGACCGGATTTTGGGGACCAACGCACCTTGGCCACTTGCTGTTGCACGCGTTTGCCGTCACGCATGACGGTCCGGGTCTCGTAATACACCGTGCCCCGCTCGCCGCGATAAGCTGACTTGGTATCCGCGTCGAAGGTCCAGTAGGGGACGTAAATCCCCTGCATCTTGCGACCTTTGCGGGCATAATCCTTCAACCCGTTGGGCGCGAACCACAACTTGCCAAGCCAGCTCGACATCGCCTTGTGAGCCGACCGTTCGTCCAGAGCAAAGGGCAACACGCCTTTTGGCTTGATATGCCGGTTAACTCCTGTCTCTGTGACTACCGGAGTGGCACAGAACGGGCATTCGGCCGCATGGGTGTTCGGGTCAAACTCGACCTCAGCTGCGCAGTTCGGGCAGGACAGAACCCGCGTTTCCTCGATCTCTGCTTCCGGCAGCTTGTTCGCCAGCGCCGCGTTGAAATCCAGTTCTTTCAGGCTGGCACCGCCCCACGGTCCGGCACCTATGGATTCCGAATGCCCGCAATGATCGCAGGTCAGGGTCCCGTCGCCCGGATTGAACCGATAGTCCGAGCCGCATTGCTCGCAGGGAAAGCGGTGTTCGTCTGTCATGGGTGAACCTTGATTGGAGGGGGGTATTTTCCGGGCCCGATAATCAGGCGCACGATCAACGCAGCGAGGACGCAGATCAGAATGAACTGGAAAGAGTTCTCGGCGAGCCGCCACCAGCCATAATCAGTCAAAATGCCGTTTTCTTCGATTGTTCCGTTAGCGTCGCCAAAGCCAAACCTAGTGTCGGGGTTCTGTGACTTTCGCCAACCACGGTAGCGGCTTATGGCAACCCAAACGGCTACAAGGCCAAACCCAATTCCCGCGCCCCAGAAAGCAGCGCGGACATAGCTAACGGTGCGCCGCATCAAGATGCGCAAAAACGGTTTGACCACTAGCCAACAGATGAAAAGAGAAATTGGCAACCCAAACAACGCGTACCAGAAAACAAGGGACAGCGAGTTCAGATCAAATCCATTTCGATACGCGTTGGAGAAAACCGGAACGCCAATAACTCCTGCCCATCCCAGAAGCGCGGACAGTTTGACCGCGCACGCGATATCGCGTTGGGAATAAGGAGCTGTCTTACCGGCGTCAGCCACAAGGTTAGCTTCCCGGCGGTGGTGGTGGCAATATCGTGAACAGTTGCGCCAGTTCCTGCACGTCACCGGCCTTTTTCCATCCGTCCTGACCGGCGGTCCAGACATGTGTGTCACGGGTGATATCACCGTCGGTCGCCATGCGGCCCATCTTGGCCTTGGAAAACGGCCCGCTGGTCTGCCCGTCCACCGCGATATGCCAGACATGCTCGACCGGCGGAGGAGGGGGCGGTGCCGCATGCGCCGCTGGTTGCGGCGCAGCGGGGGCGGAACCGCCCCAAGGCCCGCCCGGTTGACCCGCTGCCATGTTCGACATCTGCTGTGCCATCGCCATGCCCATTCCCATGCCAAGACCGGCACCCATGCCGCCGCCCTGACCGGGGTTGGTCGCTGCTGCGGTCATTGCTTCGGCGGCCGAATACTGGGTGAACTTGCCCAGATCGCCCGCCAGCCCCATCGAGGTCCGCTTGTCCAGGGCCGCTTCAACTGCGGGCGGTAGCGAGATGTTTTCGATGTAGAACTCCGGCATTTCCAGGCCATAGCCTTCCAGCACGGGCGAGACCTCGGCCGCGATCAGTTTGCCCAGATCGGCGGTGTTGGCGGCCATGTCCAGAACCGGAATGCCGGACCCGGCAATTACGCGGCTGAATTCCTGCACGATGATGTTGCGGATCTGAAAGCTGATTTCGTCCATGGTGAATTCACCATCGGTGCCGACGATCTCAATCAGAAACTTCGCCGGGTCCTTGACCCGGACCGTGTAGGTGCCAAAGGCACGAATGCGCGTCGGGCCGAATTCCGGATCACGCAACATGATTGGGTTCTTGGTGCCCCATTTCAGGTTGTTGAACCGCGTCGTGTTGACGAAATAGATTTCAGACTTGAAGGGTGATTGAAACCCGTGATCCCAATGCTGCAGCGTCGTTAGGATCGGCATGTTGTTGGTCTCAAGCATGTAGAGGCCGGGCGTGAATACATCCGCCAATTGCCCTTCGTGCACGAACACCGCTGCCTGTCCTTCGCGCACCGTCAGTTTGGCGCCGTACTTGATGGCATGCCCTTCACGCTCGAACCGCCAGACCATGGTGTCACGGGTGTCGTCGACCCAGTGAATGACGTCGATAAATTCTCCGGTCAGAAAATCGAAAATACCCATTGGGGTCTCCTTTTCTTGGGCTCAGAGCTGCTGGCCCATCAATTCGCGTGCAATAATCCGTACCACGGGGCGGGCGTCCTCGGCTGTCACACCGGGCTCAAGTCGCGGATCGTAGAGCATTGTCAGAAGTTTCTCGTCATGGCTGGTCAACAGCGCAAACTCGTCATTGTCGTTGAAAATCGAAGGCCGTGCCGCCGGGCTGTCATTGGACAATCCAAGCCCCTGCGCAATTTCCTCGTGGATGCAGCTGCGCCGGGTCAAGTCCGGCAGTTCAGCTCGGATGAGCGTGACAGCCCGCACAAATTTATACGGTGAGGTATTGGTAGGAGACGCAAAAACAAGACAGTCAATATTGGCGCGCGGGTTTGCAACCAAATCCAGTGAAGGCGTGCTGATACCAGGGATTAGCTGTTTCAGGCGTTTCACCACATAGGCGCTGTCATCTTTGCCTGCAAAGAAGACATGGAAATTGGCCTTGCGATTGACGACCGAAACAGGATGATCCGTCAATTTGCTCAGCCGTTCCGCAAACGCTTCGACGTCGGCGGAATCTTTTGCGCGTATCTCGGGTGCCACGGACGGGGCGAATTCGGTCTGAATCCGCACAGGTCCTGCCCACCGGCTAAGCTGCCCGTCCGTTCGCCGAATGCGCGTGGTTACAGCGTGATCGGGGTATTCGCTGTAAAAGGCTATGGCCTCGAAATTGCGGGCCAGATCATCGGCATCATAGGGTGTGTCGGGGCCGCCTCCGTCCACGCGCAACATATCGCGGGTCAGCAGGTCACGTTCGACCCGCTGATAGAACCGGGCCAGATCCTGACTTGCCGCAGACGGGGGAACATAAGCATTTGGTGCCGGTGCAGGTGCCACCGGGCGCGGTTGCGGCACGACGGACGACGTCAATGCCTCATCGCAATTGGCCAGCGCCAACAGCGCCACCATGCCCAACAGGGGTTTCAGATATCCCAGCACTCGCACGTCCAGCCTGCCTTTAGCTCGAAACCGCAGTTCCAGCGTTGTCGCCGACGCCGTCTTTGCGCGCCTTGGCAGAGGCAAGGGTGTCGCGCAGCTCGGTCTCCATTTTCTGCAGTTCCTGCTCGGCTGCGGCGCGCTTGGCCTTGCCTTCGTCAGCAATTGCAAGACTTTCGTTGATCGTACCGATCAGGTCAGCATTGGCTTGCTTGACCGCCTCGATATCAAACACACCGCGTTCCATTTCCTCGCGGATCATCTTGTTCGACTCACGCAGGTTCGCCGCGTTCGAGGTCAGCAGCTCATTCGTCAGGTCATTCGCATCACGCACGGCCGCGGCCGCCTCGGCGCTACGCTGGATGGTGACGGCCTGAGCCAGTTGCGTTTCCCACAGCGGCACGGTGTTGACGAGGGTCGAGTTGATCTTGGTCACCAGCGACTTGTCATTTTCCTGCACCAACCGGATCGAGGGCAGGGATTGCATCGTCACCTGTCGCGTCAGCTTCAGGTCGTGAACACGCCGTTCCAGATCATCCCGCGCTGCGCGCAGGTCACGCAGCTCTTGCGCCTTCATGACTTGTTGGTCTTCGGGCGCGGCCTGAACTTCGGCTTCTTTTTCGGGGATGTTCTGGCTGTCCAGCTCGGTCAGTTTTTCTTCACCTGCTGCGATATACAGCGCAAGCTCGTCATAAAAGCCCAGCGTCTTTTCATACAACAGGTCCAGTGACTTGATGTCTTTCAGCAGCGTATGTTCGTGGCCCAGCAAGTCGTCGGTGATCCTGTCGATCTGCCCCTGAACATCTTCAAACTTGGCGGTAAACTGGGCGAAAGGCGCAGCCTTGCCCAACAACTTTTCCCACCAGCTGCGTTCGCGCCGGACGTCCAGCTCACTGACCGAAAACCCGCGGATCGTCGTGACGATATTGCGCAGGCTATCTCCGGCAGGTCCGACATCTTTGTTGCGGACATCCGCCAGCATGGCCTGGCTGATTTCCTGCAATTCCGCCTGGGCAGACGACCCGAACGCGACGATGGAATTGGTGTTATCCATGTCGATCTCATTCATCCGCTTGCGGATTTCGGCGCTGACAGGTTCGTCGGCTTCCTCAAGCAAGACGATTTCGGCGGTCGGGTCGGGCAGGGTGACAGCAGTCACTTCCTGCACCAGCGTTTCAGCCTCGACCGCCTTATTCTTGATGTCATCGGACATGGGGTAATCCTCTCTCAAATTGTGGCCGGTCAGTCCAACCGGACGCCTTCGCGTTGCAGTCTTTCGCGCAACACATCAATTTCAACCGTCAGATCACTGCGGTCGTCCAAAAGCAACTTGCGGGTACGCGCCGCGAAATTTTGTTCAAGATCATCCAGGAGGGACGAATAATCCTCCAGCGCCTGCGCATCGCGGGTGCGGGCATAAACGTCAGCAAATTTGACCGTCGCGTCACGCGCGCCCTTTAAGTAAACGGTCAGGTATTTTCGCGCACCGGCCAGATCGCGGGGGTCTTCCTCGACCGTGCGGAACAGGTCGCGGGCGGTATCCTGAAAACGTTCAACCCGGGCTTCGATCCTGCGGTCGCCTGCGCGTTTGATGGCGTCGGTCATCTCGGACAGATGTGTTTCAGCACCTTCCACGACGCGGGCAACGCGGTCTTGCTGGAAAGTGTCGATGCCTTCCATCCCTTTGTCAGTCATCGGATCAATTCCGAAAGAGACAGAGTGTAGGACGCTGGCCATCAAACCGAACAGAATCGGGGCGATCAGGCTGGCCTCAGACGCTGCTGCTGCATCCAGATATTCGGTGCGATAAGCAGCCAATCCGACGCCAAGTCCGGTCAGCAGGCTGGAGAATACCTTTCTGGGAAACGCCGGGCGACGGGCTGTGCGGCGAGCGTTGTAGGCGGATTCGGCCCGCAGCCCTTCGCGCAGCAGAAATGCTGCAGCTGTCAAAAGACCCGCTGCGATCAGGCCGATCGTCAATCCGACGGCCCCGTCGTTCAGCGACAGAAAAACCAAGGGAACAGCCGGAAGAAACAACAGGTTAGCGCGAGCCCCGGCCGGTTCGACCCGAGCGACGTCAAACTGACCGCGCGGAGGTTGATTCGGAGACGAGGAGTCGTCCTGAGGGCTGAATTTCCCGCCATACCGTTTGGCCATGTGCTTACAAGCCTCCCAACACGCCGGTGCAGACGCCGAACATCAGCATCAACAACACGACATAGGCCAGTTTTTGCACTCCGGTCCCGGACATGGCGCCCCCCAAAAATGTCCCTTGGGGGAATCTAGGCCATGAGAGGCCGTGGCGCTAGGGGGAAGGTTGCCTAACCTGCGTCACTTGCGAGGTTTCTTGCCGATTGGGGGCCGATTTCGCTGTGGACGGGCGGGTCGTTTGGCCGGTGCTTCGGGCTCGGCTTCCAAACCCAGTTGATCGCGCATGACCCGTCGGCGGATCTCTTCGACTTCACCGGGTTTCAGGCTTCCCAGTTGGAAGGGGCCGTAGGACACACGCAGCAGCCGGTTCACCGCAAAACCGATATCTTCTATCGCACGACGAATTTCACGGTTCTTGCCTTCGCGAAGACCGATAGTCAGCCAGGCATTCGCGCCTTGTTGACGGTCCAGCGTGACGTCCATCGGCAAAAAGCGTTCCCCGTCGATCACAAGCCCCTTACGAAGCGGTGCAAAATCCTCGTCCTTGGGGCGGCCATTCACCCGCACGCGGTATTTGCGTAGCCATCCGGTCGAGGGCAGTTCCAGCTTGCGCTTGATGCCGCCATCATTGGTCAACAGCAGCAACCCTTCCGAGTTCAGGTCCAACCGCCCGACGCTCATGACCCGGGGCATATCCTCGGGCAGTTTGTCAAAAATGGTCGCGCGTCCTTTTTCGTCACGTGTCGTTGTCACCAGACCCGAAGGTTTGTGGTACAGCCACAGGCGCGAAGGTTCCGGTTCCGACACCGGTTTGCCATCGACGTTGATCTTGTCTTTGGCTGTGACGTTCAGCGCGGGGCTGTCGATGGTCTTGCCGTTTACACTCACACGACCTGCTTCGATCATGCGTTCGGCTTCACGGCGCGAGGCAACGCCTGCGCGGGCAAGGACTTTGGCGATCCGGTCGCCTGGAGGAGGGGTTTTGGTCATCCGCAGCCCATAGCGCATCCCGGCCGCTTGCGAAAGACAGGTTTCTGTTGCAGTCAGAGGCATGGTGTTCAGATCGCACATGGATAAGGCGCTGGTTGAAGCGCGCGCAGCGGCGGATCGCGGCGAGGTGCCAGTGGGCGCTGTTATTGCCGGTCCCGATGGCGTGATCGTGGCCTTTGCGGGCAACCGAACACGAGAACTGAACGATCCCACCGCCCATGCCGAGATACTGGCCCTGCGTGCCGCATGTGCCGCAGCCGGATCCGAACGTTTGCCTGATCACGACCTCTATGTGACGTTAGAGCCTTGCGCGATGTGTGCGGCGGCACTGGCAGCGGCGCGTATCCGGCGCATCTATTACGGGGCTGCCGATCCGAAATCCGGCGGCGTCGCCCACGGCGCGCGGGTATTCACCCATACACAAGCACACCACGTGCCAGAGGTTTACGACGGCATCCGAGGGCAAGAGGCCGCCGACCTTTTGAAAGAGTTCTTCGCCGCGCGGCGTTAACCTCAAAGGGTAATGGCCTTCATCACCTCGGGTTCGATGACATCGACCCCCGGCAACCCGTCGACCAGCGCCTGAGCTGATTGTTCGAGGATCGGGAAGGTCTTGTAATGGCAGGGAATCACGGTCTTGAAGTTGAAGTACCGCTTGGATGCATATGCGGCGCCCTTCATGTCCATCGTGAAATGACCGCCTGCCGACAGGATCCCGATATCGGGTTTGTAGTAATCCCCCATCCAATCCATATCGGCCATGATGTCGGTATCGCCCGAGACATACAGCATGTGCCCGTCCGAGGCGATCATGAACCCGACCTCGCTGCCGCCGGTACGCAGCCCGTCAGGTGTAGAAAAGGTCGAGCTGTGCGAGGCTGGCACCATCGATACTTTGACTCCGTTCAGGTTCACGGTGCCACCCTTGTTGTAGCCAATAGTTTCCAGCCCCTCGGACTCGCTCCAATACCCCATCAGGTCGTATTGTCCGACCACGGGGACGTTCAGGTGCTTGGCCAGCGATACGACATCGGCGACGTGATCGAAGTGTGTATGAGTCAGAAGGATGTGAGTCGCACCGTTTAGAGCGTCATCATGTTGTTCCTCGGACAAGACCGGGTTGCCGGTCAGCCAAGGGTCGATTAGCAGAACCTGCCCGCCGGTTTCGATGCGGAAACTGCCGTGTCCCAGCCAAATGATGTTCATGAATTCATCCTCCCAAAACAAACTGTTGGCATTAACTTAGCATTGGCTATGTAAAAGTTCATGGACTGGTTTCAGGAAATTGATGGCTATTGCGAGCGCTTGTCGCCCGCCTATTGGGCCGAACCGATAAACGCGGTGACAAACGCGGCGTTTCTGATTGCAGCATTTGTCATGTGGCTGCGCGTGCGCGGGCAGGGGATGCCGTTGGCGATGGTGTTGGTCGTCATTCTCGCCGCTATCGGGGTCGGCAGTTACCTGTTCCATACCCACGCGCAGGTCTGGGCCGCTATAGCGGATGTTCTGCCGATTTTGCTGTACATCTTGGTCTACATTTTCGCGATCAACCGGGACGTCTGGCACATGCGGCCGCTTGTGGCTGGGATCGCGACAGCCCTGTTTATTCCCTATGCCGCAGCGACGGTGCCGTTGTTCCAGCTTGTGCCGGGATTGGGTGGATCAGCAGCCTATGCTCCGGTGCCGCTGCTGATACTGATCTATGCGTTTCTTTTGCGCCACCGGGTGCCGGACACCGCCCGTGGTCTGGCCATCGGGGCGATGATCCTGATCGCCTCGATCACCTTTCGTGCGCTGGACGAACCCATATGTGGGCAGATCCCGTTTGGCACGCATTTCATGTGGCACATCCTGAATGCCCTCATGCTGGGCTGGATGATCGAGGTGTATCGTAGGCACCTGACCCACGCGGCTCAGGCCTGAAACGCTGCGGCCAGTTCTGAGGGCAGGTCAAATTCGGACAGCACGCGTGCACGGCCTTGATCCGACATCTTGCGCGCGGTTTTCTCGACAATGCTTTGGATTTTCTCGGCCGAGTGCTTTTCGGCGAACGGCGCGAAATACCATTTGAGGAAAACGAAACAGATCACATCCTCCAGCGCCTGCACCTCGTCATCACGCTTGATGCCCTGTTTGCGCAGCATCCGACTGGCGGATTCGATAATCTCGGCAGAGTAGCCGTTCTGCTCCATAAGCCCCATCACGACCTCGGCGTGGTGGACGCCCTGCGCCTTGCGCCAGGCCAGATATCCAGCGCGACCTTCGGGGTATTCGCCGCGCGCCAGTTTCCACCGCTCCACATGCTGACCCCGCGCTGCAATCTGCAACGGGTCAGAGGCGTCCGGGAACAACCTGTCCAACTCGGCGCTCATGCGTTGACCATAAAGCAGTTCAGTGGGCTGGCCGTCTTCGAGGTTGGGGTCGTGTGAGTTGGCCGCATCAATTGCGTCCAGAACAGCTTGCTTGCGCGCGTTCATCTTCCGCTCCGTTGGCTTGCCGGGTCTGCAGGGCAGGCCGGCGGGTTACTTGTGGACCACCGTAGCGATACGCCGCGCGGAACGCAGCAGGCAATTGCCGGGCCGGGGCATTTGGACCCGACCCGGTTTTTGCGGGCTAAATTACTTGCCCGGTTTGTTCTGATCCTGAGTGACAGGTTCCGACACCTGATCGGGGAAAATCAGGCTGCGGGTCAGGGTGTCCATGCTTGGGCCAAAAGCGCCCGCCTGAGCTTGCGCAGCAAGAACCGTAGTGGCCAGTACAAAGGCAGTCATGAACGTTTTCATCGTTTTTCTCCATATAAGGCTGTGCCGTACCATATGAAGTGAACAGTTCAGTTCAGTATTTCAAGATGCGAAGTGAACTAATTGGTTCATTTTTTGCATGGGAGTAATTAGAAATGAATGATCGGACAGGATTTATGGACCTTTGCCATGCGCTCAAGGGTGGATCAGCGCCTTGGCGCTCTTGCGACCCGGCGACCAGACAGGTAAATGCCCCCTAACGCATATGAGGATATCCGATGTCGATTGACCAAAGCAACGCCGCCAAGGTGGCCAAACTGGCCCGGATCAAGGTCGAGGATGACGCGCTGCCTGCGCTGGCATCCGAATTCAACACCATCCTTGGCTTCATCGAGCAACTCAACGAGGTTGATGTCGAAGGTGTCGAGCCGATGGTCTCGGTCGAGCCAATGCGCCTGAAACGCCGCGAGGATGTGGTCACTGACGGCAACCAGCAAGACAAAGTTCTGGCCAATGCCCCCGATGCGCGCGAAGGGTTCTTCGCTGTTCCCAAAGTTGTGGAGTAAGACATGAGCGATCTGAACAAACTGGGCCTGGCCGAAGCGCGCGACGCACTGCGCGCGGGCGACGTAACCTCTGTCGAGCTGACCGAATCCTGCCTGAAGGCGATCGATGACGCCGACGCGCTGAACGCTTTTGTCCACAAAACGCCCGAGATCGCGCTGGAACGCGCCAAAGCGGCGGATGAGCGGATCAAAGCAGGCGACGCAACGTCGATGTGCGGCCTGCCGATCGGTATCAAGGATCTGTTCTGCACCAAAGGCGTACCCTCGCAGGCGGCATCTAAAATCCTCGAAGGTTTCAAGCCCGAATACGAATCTACTGTGTCTCAGCAACTGGCAGACGCAGGCGCGGTTATGCTGGGCAAGCTGAACATGGACGAATTCGCCATGGGCTCGTCCAACGAAACCTCTGTTTACGGCAATGCGGTCAGCCCGTGGCGCCGCGGCAATGACGACGCACAGCTGACACCCGGTGGCTCGTCCGGTGGGTCGGCCTCGGCCGTCGCGGCAGATCTTTGTCTGGCTGCCACCGGTACCGATACCGGTGGTTCGATCCGCCAGCCTGCTGCATTTGTTGGCATCACTGGCATCAAGCCGACCTATGGTCGTTGCTCGCGCTGGGGTATTGTGGCGTTTGCTTCGTCGTTGGATCAGGCCGGGCCGATGACCAAGAACGTGCGTGACGCTGCGATTATGCTCGAGACCATGTGTGGTCATGACCCCAAGGATTCGACCAGCACCGAACTGGCCGTGCCGAATTTTGAGGCGATGCTGACCGGCGATATCAAAGGCAAGAAGATCGGTATCCCCAAGGAATACCGCATGGACGGTATGCCCGCCGAGATCGAAAAGCTGTGGGCCGATGGCGCTGAGATGCTGAAAGCAGCAGGCGCCGAGATCGTCGACATTTCGCTGCCGCACACCAAATACGCGCTACCTGCGTATTACGTGATTGCCCCGGCCGAGGCGTCCTCGAACCTCGCGCGTTATGACGGTGTCCGTTATGGCCTCCGCGCCCAGCTGGCGCAGGGTGATGGCATCACCGAGATGTACGAAAAAACCCGCGCTGAAGGCTTTGGTCACGAAGTGCAGCGCCGTGTCATGATCGGCACCTATGTGCTGTCGGCAGGGTTCTATGACGCTTATTACAACCGTGCTCGCAAGGTGCGGACCCTGATCAAGAAAGACTTCGAAGATGTCTTCGCCGCAGGGATCGACGCGATCCTGACACCGGCAACCCCGTCGGCGTCTTTCGGTCTGGGCGAGATGACCGAGGCGGACCCGGTGCAGATGTACCTCAACGACGTCTTTACCGTGACAGTGAACCTTGCCGGCTTGCCCGGTATTTCGGTTCCGGCAGGTTTGGACCAACAGGGTTTGCCGCTGGGTCTGCAGCTGATCGGCCGTCCGTGGGAAGAAGGCGATTTGCTGAACACAGCTTATGCGTTGGAAAGTGCCGCCGGATTTGTGGCCAAGCCGGGCAAATGGTGGTAATCCTCGGATCAGGCAAGACCAGCTAAAACGGAGCAGCTGAATGCGCTTTACGCATCTGATCCCCGCAATCGGACTTGTGGCCGCCTGCAACACGGTGGCCCCGGTCCAGGGTACTGGATTTAATACGCCTCAGTACCAGGCACAGCGCGAGGCCGCACTGGCCGGGCCGGGCTACACCGGAAATCCTTTGGTCGGCCCTGCTGACGTGTCAGAACAACAACTCGGCGCGCCCGGCAGCATACCGGCCGGGGACAACGCTGATATCGCGTCGGCAACGGCAGCTGCCTTGGCCAACACGTCGGGGCAAAACACTTTGACACAAGTGCCTTTGTCCGCCAACGGCAACACTGCGATCTCGGACGAACAGGATTTCGCGGCTGTATCGGGCCGCCGCACGATCGAAAACGACGCGGCCCTGATCCAACAGAACCGCCAAACTTACGAAGTTGTCACCCCGACCGCCATTCCGCAGCGTGGTACGGACGGCCAACCCAATATCGTACAATATGCCCTGAGCACCTCGAATCCCGTCGGTACGCAGCTATACAGTCGCGCAGGCTTTAACCTTGAGGCCAAAGCCCAGCGGAACTGCGCCAAGTACCCGTCGCCCGACCAGGCCCAGATCGAGTTTCTGGCCAATGGCGGCCCACAGCGTGATCGCAACGGGCTAGACCCCGATGGAGACGGATACGCTTGTGGCTGGGATCCCAGCGCCTTCCGTAGCGCCGTCAACAACTGACGCATTGGCGCCGATCTGGCACCCATCGCCCAATTTCGGGCCGCGTAGGGACGGGTTGAAGCCGTCCCTGATCGTTTTGCACTATACGGCTATGAACAGCGCGCAAGAGGCGCTGGACAGGTTATGCGACCCCGTCCACGAAGTGTCTGCGCATTACCTGATCGGAAATGATGGAACGCTCTGGCAGTTGGTGCGGGAAGAGGACCGCGCCTGGCACGCAGGCGCCGGAGAGTGGCACGGTCAGAGCGACATCAACTCCCGTTCGATCGGCATCGAACTGGACAACACCGGCAAACATCCGTTCTCAGAACGGCAAATGCAACGGTTGGAGAAATTGTTGGACAAGATCATGCACCGTTGGACCATCCAGCCAAACGGCGTTATCGGCCATTCCGACATGGCACCCGGGCGAAAATTCGATCCGGGCCCACGATTTGACTGGCTGCGGCTGGAGCGCAACGCGCTGGCCGCACCACGCGGATGCGGAGATTGCCAACAATATGTCTCACAGACCCGGTTTCGAACCCTGGCTCAAGCGGCCGGTTTCAGCGCTGACATAGACGACGAAACCCTGCTGAGCGCCGTCCGACTGCGATATCGCCCTTGGGGTGCAGGCCCGTTGCAACAGGCCGATTTCGCGCCCTTGACCCCTCAGCCCTGATCCGCTCTTCATCTGGCCAAAAATATCCCGGGGTTGAATTGGCCGCAGGCCAAGAAGAGGCTGGCCCCTTCGCACGCTCTCCACTCTTGACGCGGCCTGGCACAAGGCATACCCACCGCTTGCGCGGAGGGCCGGATGGCCGCTGGGGTCGCAAGGCCCGAGAGGAAAGTCCGGACTCCACAAGACAACGGTGCCGGGTAACGCCCGGGCGGGGAAACCCGACGGAAAGCGCCACAGAAATCAGACCGCCCCGGATTTCGGTCAGGGGTAAGGGTGAAACGGTGGGGTAAGAGCCCACCGCGCCGCTGGCAACAGTGGCGGCACGGCAAGCCCCACCGGGAGCAATGCCAAATAGGGTCCCCGCGCGGGCAGGTCGGCGTCAGTCGAAACCGCCGCTAGGCATGTCCTGGCCAAGAGGGACCGGGTTGGCAGCTTGAGCCGCGCAGCAATGCGCGGCCTAGAGGAATGGTCATCGAAGGGGGTAACCCCGGAACAAGATCCGGCTTACAGGCCCTCCGCGCATACCTCTATTCATTTTCCGGGCGGCGTATAAGCCCCGGTCAGCTTGGCGGCCTTTTTGGCAATGGCGGAAAAGTCCTTTGCTGTCCAGGCGCGCACAGTTTCAACCTTTGTGGCCGCACCCGAGGCCGCGACAGCCATGCCAATAGCAACCGCATCGGTGCCGTCCGGTACCTCGGTGATGGCGACAACGTCATTCTCGCCGGTCGTCATATAAAACGCCAGCAGCTTGCCCCCCACCTGTTTCAGCAGCTTCTTCACGGCCGTTGAGCGGTCCGTCGGTTTCTTCAGCATTCCTTTGACGCCATCCTGCGAGTAGGTCGCATAAGTAATGAAAATGGGCATATGTCTTCTCCTTGTTTCAATGGTTGGAACGCTGAAATTGGCCGGTTCCGTGGCCTGGAAACGGAATCTAAAAAATGCTCACAACGGCGTCCAGGACGATCCAGAAACCCACGGCAATCAGGGCCAAGCCAGTCAAAGTGGGCAACCAGCGTGCGCCCGGCAGCAGCTTCTCCAAAGCCACGTAGACGGCAATTCCGGCAATCCAGTACAGATTCATGATCCCACCCACGAACAGCAACGCCATCAAGGCCCAACAACAGCCAAGGCAGTACGCGCCATGCAACGCGCCGGTTCGGAACGCGCCATACGCTCCGGGCCTGTGATGATCGGCGATGAACCGGGCAGGGCTTTGACAATGCCGCAGACAGGCGGACTTGAGGTCCGACAGCTGATACGCGCCTGCCGCAATCAGGACGCAGCCAGCAAATGTTTTGGACCGGATTGTCATCATTGGACCATCGGACAGCCCAATGCTTTCCAGACCCCATTGCAACCCCGTCGCGGCAAGGCTGAACAAAGCCCAGGCGATCAGGTAGCCCGCGAGAAAGCAAAAGCTGTACTGCGCGGCCTTGTCACGTTCGGGTCCCGCACGCTTTATCGCCGAATACAGCAAGACCGCAGGTGCGGCGCTGGGGGTCATCATCGCGATCATCATGACCCACCACATCAGAAAGATCAGGATTACGTATTGCAGGCCCCAACCGGGCGCTTCACCCATTTGCATGGGCTCTCCGATCGGACCCGCCATCGTGGTCATTTCGGTGGCCGTCATGTTCATGCCGATCCCGGCGATGGTGTACCAGGCTGCAACCAGAACAATCAGCGACACACCGGCCAGCACGATGACCCGCTCACGCCGCATAAGCCGCTCAACCGCCCCGGTGCGGGGCGGTGTGGGATGGGATGTCATGATGACCCCCGGATCAGGCGCCCAGGACACCGTGGCCCGAAATGTTCAGGTGGGCCAGATGGGCGTGTGTCGCGTCAAAGGTCAGGCTAATTTCGCCGCCATGTGTCTTGGCCGAGCCCGAGGCAGCTTCGGCGTGTCGGTATTCAAACCCGTTTGGCAGCTGAATTGACGCCCGGTGCGCCGCACCCGAAACGATATGCGGAATCGGGCTGACTTCGACATCGAAGACGCCGTTCACCTTTGCAAACCCGGTGCGCTCGTCGCGGTCCCAGTTCAGTTCGATGGGCACGAAAAGCGTTTCATGTTTGGTCGGGGCCATCGCGCTGTAAACATACCAGAAGGTTGCCATTTCATCAGTATCTTCACCGGTCATGATGGCTTGCAGGGCCGCACGCTGATCGGCGCTGGCGCTGGCATCTATGATCAGTTGCATCTGACCGTTGCCCTCATGGATCGGGCCGGGCCAATAGTACACCCCAGCCGCCCTTACGCCCGCCAGATCTGTGTCCCCATAGTGACCGCTTTCGATGTCGAATACGACGACGGCCTCGCAATTGCCATGTGTCGGAAGTACGCTGAACTGGCAAGGACAACCGAAGTTGCAGTTACAATTGGCCAGCTCTTCGCCCTTAATAGTCCATTCAGTCATGATGCCCCCTAAACAAAATCAATCGTGCAAACCCTGCTTGCACGGTTGCTTGCCTATTCATGGTGCCTCGAAGATCGAGCCGAAAATTGGCTTCTTTGGATTGTTGATGGCGCGGTAAGTATCACATATTCGAATTTCTGACAAATTAGACATGCACTTGCGCGGGAATACGCCTGTTACATGTTCACTTGCTGAAGCGAAGCCACCATTGGTCAGCTGTGCGCTAGCGTTAGGGCATCTGCCTGATCTGTGGATTATTGAGTCGCAGATATCTGCTATATTGCAAAAACGCATTTTGAATATTGGGAGGATTGTTATGAGTTTCATGAAGGCACTGGCTTCGGTCGCAGTTGGATTTGCCGCCGCAAAAGGCATGGAAAAATACAAGCAGATGGGCGGAATGGCCGGCCTGCAAGACATGATGCAAGGCGCCGGGGGCGGCTTTGGCATGGATCAACTGGGCAAGATGGCAGAACAGTTCGGGTTGCCGGGGGGTGCGGGTGGGCTGCAAGAGATGATTGGAAAGCTTGGCATGGCCAATCCGGCGGGGGCCGCTGGTCTTGGTGGGTTGATGAATGCCATGCAGGGCGCCGCAAAGACAGGCAATCAGCAGACCGTCGACATGATGGATACGGTGTTCAAAGGCACACCCGGGGGCGCGGCGATGGAGGCGCAAGCCAAGCTGATGCTGCGCGCGATGATCCAGGCAGCCAAGGCGGACGGAGAGCTAGATGAGCAAGAGAAGGAAACCATTCTGGGCGAATTGGGTGATGACATCAGCGACGAAGAACGCGCCTTTGTCCAGGATCAGTTGAATGGCCCGATTGATGTGATCGGCCTGGCTGCTGATTCCGGTGCACCATTGAAAGCACAGGTCTATGCCACGTCTCTGGCGGCGATTCGTCTGGATAACCAGCGCGAGGCCTCTTACCTTGTTCAACTAGCAACTGCTCTGGGTTTATCTGATGCCGAACGCGACCAGATTCACACGTATATGGGCGCGCCGACCCTTTCGACCTAGGCCTGATCCCTGATCAGCCGATCATGTGCCCAATTGCCCTTGACACGAGCCGTGCAAGGCGTAAAAGCGCACGCTCATAGGAATTCAACCGAAAGGCCCCTGCCTTTTCGGACGCAGGAGATAACCATGGCGAAGCCGACGACAATCAAGATCCGTCTGAACTCGACCGCGGGCACGGGCCACTTCTACGTGACCAAAAAGAACGCTCGCACCATGACCGAGAAAATGACCGTTCGTAAATACGATCCGGTTGTTCGGAAACACGTCGAGTACAAGGAAGGCAAGATTAAGTAATCTGCCGTCCAATTTGGACAGACTAGAAAAGGGTTTCGCTGATGCGGAACCCTTTTTCTTTGTGTATGCGGCTGGGTGAAATGCCCGGGATCAGGAATTGGCCGTTGCAGTGACGCATCAGCGTAACGGCCATTCGGTTGGGCGCCGGGTTGCTTTTTGGAACCCCTTGGCCATACGCTTCAGCAAATCGTTCCAAAATGTTGGTCGCCATGAAAAAAATCTTGTTATCCACAATTGCCGTATTCGCCCTTGCGGCTTGTGAAGACCCCTATAACCGATCGGGCGTTGGCTTCACGGGCATCGATGGTGAGCCGCGGACCCTCTCGGATGTTCCGGGTGCGGTCTCGTTCCTTCCCGACGCCACTAATATTCCGGCGGAACTGGCTTTGTTGCCATCAATCCCGGTCGTAACGGATCAGACCGAGGCGGAAAAAGTAGCCCGCGTCGCGATCGACAACGGTGGGCGCAGCGACACAAACTCAGTCGTTCTGACCGGTTCGGACATGAACCTGTTCTTAAGCACAGTCAGCGTGAACGGCACTTTGTTCGGAGTTCTTCGAACCGCAAACAACAGCACCCGCGTGGACAATAACATCGGCGCAGCCTTTGGCCAAAATGCCGAACAGTTTACCGGGTGCTTGCCTGCAGGTGACGTGTTCCGCAAGGGGTCGTCGTCGCGCAGCTCGGGTTTTGCGGTTGCTCTGAACTGCAGCTGATCGAACCACGCAGTTACGAAACGAAAAGCCTTCACTGGCCCAGTGGAGGCTTTTTTGTTCTTGGCGACATAAGTCTGCGCCGCCTGTTTTCCGTCTCGGGCGGGATGCCATGCAGCGAGGCAAACAAAAAAAGCGGGCCAAATCTGGCCCGCCTTTGAAATCGAATCTCGGCTGTCTTATTCGCGGTTGCCGAACAACTGCAGCAGGAACATGAACATGTTGATAAAGTCCAGGTACAGGCTGAGCGCGCCCATGATTGCGGCTTTACCCAACCATTCCTGATCACCCGAATGGGCCATCTGCAGGTATGTGGTTTTGATCTTCTGGGTGTCATAGGCGGTCAGACCAGCAAAGATCAGAACGCCGATCACCGAAATCGCGTACATGATCGCGGGCGACTGCAGGAAGATGTTTACCACCATAGCCACGATCAGGCCGATCAGACCCATCATCAGGAAGGTACCCATTCCGGACAGGTCTTTTTTGGTCACGTAGCCATAAAGGGACAGGCCAGCGAAAGCGATCGAAGTGATCAGGAACACCTGAATGATCGACATCCCGGTAAAGGCAATGAAAATCCAGCTGATCGACAGGCCCATCACCGCCGCGAAAGCATAAAACACCAATTGTGCTGCCGACGCGGACAGGCGGTTGATCCCGGCACTAAAGCCAAAGATGAACGCCAGCGGTGCAAACATGATCACCCAGCGCAGGGGCGAGGTATAGATCGCGGCACCCAGCGACGTCAGATAGGTGCCCGAGTTGATTTGCCCGACCGCAGCCGACGGGTCGGTTGTGGTTGCAAGGCCGGAAATGGCCCAGGCCGCCATGAATGTAATCAGCATGCCCACAGACATCGTGCCGTAGACTTTGTTCATATGGGCGCGCAGGCCCTCGTCAATCTGGGCAGCGCGCGCACCGGTCGCCGTCCGGATCGTGTCAAATTGTGCCATTAAGGGTCTCCCTTTGCATATTTCTTGTCGGACCAATGAAATTGGCACCGTTCCCCGCAAATATCGGCAAGTGCGGGCTGTGTTTCAAGGGTTTAACGCCCGAAACTGGCTAAAACACGCAACAAAAATGGCAGCCCGACGGTTCGCGCTGCCATTCACCGAGAAAAGGTGCAGTGTCGAATCACTTTTGCCAGAACTCCGGCGCATCCCAAATGGATCGTGACGCCTCGACTTCGGCCTGTTGGCGGGTGATGCCGATGTCTTCCAGAGCGCGATCATCAAGTCTGGCAAGCGTTTGGCGCTGGCGCAGAAGAGACAGCGAGTCCAGAAGCGAGGACAACAAAGAGCGACGCTGCGGTTTGCAGTGTTGTTTGATTGCAATTTGGGTCATATTTATTGTCCTTTCTCTGTTTCATGATGGTTTGCCGTCTTTCCATCAACTTCCTTGATTTATATGGCGCAACATGTCACATTTTGAAAATGAATATTTATGAAGAGATACATAAGGATTTGTGAACATGCGAAATCTGGATATCACCACGCTTCGTTCCTTCGTTGCCGTTGCAGACCAGGGTGGCGTCACACGGGCCGCCGGATTTCTGCATCTGACGCAATCCGCTGTGTCGATGCAGTTGAAGCGGTTGGAAGAGCTGCTGGGCCTTGAATTGTTGGACCGTAGTGGGCGCACAATTGCGTTGACTGCATCCGGTGAACAGCTGCTTGCCTATGCCCGGCGCATGATCGCGCTGAATGACGAAGTAATCTCAAAGCTCACGGATCAGGCCTATGAAGGCGAGGTCGTTCTGGGCGTTCCGCATGACATCGTCTACCCGGCCATTCCGCGGGTCTTGCAGCGTTTCAACGCTGACTTCCCGCGGGTTCGGGTGCAGCTGATTTCGTCATATTCCCTTCAGCTGAAAGAAATGTTCAAACGCGGCGAATGTGATCTGATCCTGACAACCGAAGCATCAGCCAGTGATGGATCTGAGACCGTCGCCGAACTGCCCTTGCGGTGGATTGGGGCGCCGGGCGGGTCAGCGTGGCGCAAGAATCCGATTCCGTTGGCTGTTGGGCGGCGATGCGCGTTTCGGCCCCAGATGATCTCGGCCCTTGATGCGGAAGGTATCCCGTGGGAATTGTCGGTCGAAACAGAAAACGACCGCACGATCGAGGCGACAGTCAGCGCGGATCTGGCTGTCCACGCCATGCTGGACGGGACTGAACCCGCACATCTTGAACAGATCGATACCGGAGGGGCATTGCCGGAACTGCCGGCCCACTTGATCAACCTGTACGGGGGCGAGACCGGGCGCGGCGCCGTCGTCGAAGCGCTGGCCGCGCTGGTGCGTCAGAATTTTCGTATGCTGGGCAGTGCCCCGCTCAAGGCTGTCGTGGGGTAAGCGCCCGTCAGGGAGTAATAACCACTTTGCCGGTGGCCACGCGATCGCGCAGCAGCTGCATGCCTTTGTCGGCCTCGGCCAGCGGAAGAACGTGGCTGATATGCGGCTTGATCCGCCCCTCGGCGAGCCAGCCGAACAGCGTGTCAAAGCTGTCCTGAACGACCTGAGGTCGGAATCTCAGGTAGCCGCCGATGTAAAACCCAATAACGGTCAGGTTTTTCACCAACAGATGGTTGGCCGGAATTTGGGGGACGTCGCCGCCCGCAAACCCGATGGGCAACAGACGGCCTTCGGGGTTGGTTGCCCGGAACGCGGCCTTGAAGACATCCCCTCCGACAGCGTCATAGACGACATCCGCGCCGCCCAGTTCCTTGACGCGTGCGCGCAAGTCTTCTGAGGCGTCGATTAGGTGATCCGCACCAGCCGCGCGGGCCACATCCAGTTTTTCCTGCCCGCGCGCATGGGCAATTACCGTCGCGCCCATCAGCTTGCCGATTTCGACGGCGGTAAGTCCAACCCCACCTGCGGCACCGGTCACCAAAAGGGTCTCGCCCGGTCGCAGATGCGCCCGGTGATCCAGGGCGATGTGGCTGGTGCCATAAGCGATCTGAATGGCCGCGGCATTTTCAAAGCTAATTGCGTCGGGCAGGGGAATTGCACGGCTCGCATCAAAAACGCCATATTCCGCCAGTCCGCCCTGACCGGAATATACGGCCACGCGGTCCCCGACATTCAGGCGCGTAACACTGTTACCCAGCTTGTCGACAACGCCCGCGACTTCCATACCCAGCGTGAACGGAGCCTCGGGCGTGTCCTGATACGTACCCTTCTGCATTAGCAGGTCGGCAAAATTCAATCCGCAGGCCTTGATCGCGATGCGCACTTGCCCGGTGTCGGGTTCGGGAAGGTCAATATCAGCCAATTGAGCCGCGCTTCCCTGGGATTGAATCGTGAATGCCTGCATGATCGCGCTCCGTAATTTTGGGGCATAGATTCTTTTCAGCTAGGGTTTGTCAATCTTTTCCCCGGCCAATTCGGCTCGTTTCAGGTGCGTGGTGGTGGATGCGGGGACAATCCCAGCATTAAAAACACACAACCCTAAATCTTTGTGACCCGAAACAGATTCAACCTTCTTGAAAAAATACCCAAATGCGGCAATATTGCGCTATGGTGCTGTTTTGGGGGTATGTTCCAAATTAGGGAGTGGTTAAGTGCGACTCGCTAGTGTTGCGATAAAAAGCAACGCGCGCCCCAGGTAGTTGTGTGTAAAAGAGGAGAATACCAATGACCCATCACGTCGATGTCCATGTGGGCAAGCGCGTCCGGCATCGCCGCTGGCTGATTGGCATGACCCAGCAGCAGTTGGCGCAGCAAGTTGGTATTAAGTTTCAACAAATTCAAAAGTATGAAACTGGGGCCAACCGGATCAGCGCGTCTCGCCTGTGGGACATTGCCGAGGCATTGGACGTTCCCGTCAGCTTTTTCTTTGAAGGTCTGGAAGAGGCCGAAAAAGAGACCTCTGGCAAAAAGTCGGTTCCTGCCGATCTGATGGGGGACAAGGAAGCGCTGGACCTCGTGCGGTCCTATTACGCGATTCCCGAAAACCAGCGCCGCCGCCTGTTCGAGCTTGCTCGGGTTCTCAGCGACGTCGCATAATTTAGCGGGTTGACTCCAAACCGTGTGCGCCTCACGGGTTACGCATGCAAGAGACCTCTCTAAGCGATCTGGAAGTTGCCGAAGAAATGGCCGACGCGGCGCGTGCGGCTATACTTCCGTATTTTCGGCAAACCAATCTGGCCACCACGAACAAACTGGACGATGGGTTTGACCCCGTCACTATAGCCGACCGAAACGCCGAAAAGGCGATGCGCGCGGTTCTGGCGCGCTATCGGCCCGAAGATGGCATTTTCGGCGAAGAGTTTGGTCGCGAAGAAGGCTCCAGCGGACGGACCTGGGTTCTGGACCCCATCGACGGTACCCGCGGGTTTATCAGTGGTACTCCGACTTGGGGGGTTCTGATTGCGCTCAGCACATCTGACGGCCCGATCATGGGGGTGATTGACCAGCCCTATATCGGCGAACGGTTTGTGGGTTCGGCGGATATTGCGGAGGTCACCGGCCCATCCGGAACGGCGACGCTGAAAACGCGCGCGACATCCGTTTTGGATCAGGCGGTTGTTTTCACGACCTTCCCAGAGGTTGGGACGCCCGAGGACCGCGCAGGGTTCGAAGCGGTGGCCCGGCAAGCAAAGCTGACCCGTTATGGCATGGATTGCTATGCCTATGCGCTGGTGGCGGCCGGGCAGGTTGATCTGGTGATCGAATCCAGCCTGAACGCCTATGACATTCAGGCCCCTATCGCAGTAATCGAGGCTGCGGGGGGGGTTGTGACCGACTGGCAGGGCGGTCCGGCCCATAATGGCGGGCGGGCTCTGGCGGCGGCGAATCCCGAACTGCACGCGGTCGCACTGGAAATCCTGCGCAACTATTGAAACTGGTTGCCGCAATTTGGCCGGTCGGGTAGGTTCTACGCGGCTGGTTCTTATGCCCGTTTTCCGCCAGCCTTTGCACTTCTTGCATGAGACGGGCTGTTGCAGGAGGGCGAATTGACCGAAATCCTTATCAAAAATGCAGATACCATTCTGACGATGGATGACGCGCGGCATGAGTTGTCGGGCGCAGACATTCTGATCGTGGGGGGGCAGATCGCGCAGATCGGCCACAACTTGCAAACCGACGGTGAGATCCACGATGCTGCGGGTTGTGTTGTGACGCCCGGGCTGGTGAATACCCATCACCATCTGTACCAAACCCTGACGCGGGCTGTGCCGGGCGGGCAGGATGCACTGCTGTTCGGATGGTTGCAGACACTCTATCCGATCTGGTCCCGTTTCGGCCCTGAAGAGATGTTTGTGTCGGCTCAGATTGGTCTGGCTGAATTGGCTCTGTCGGGCTGTACGCTCAGCTCTGACCACCTTTACCTTTACCCCAACGGCGCGCGCCTGGACGACACGATCGCTGCCGCCGCCGAAATTGGCCTGCGATTCCATCCGACCCGCGGCGCGATGAGTATCGGGGAAAGCGACGGAGGTTTGCCGCCAGATGCGTTGGTCGAGGTCGAATCCGAAATCCTCGACGACATGATCCGTGTGGTTGACGCGTTTCATGATCCATCCGATGGGGCGATGTGCCGGGTAGGGTTGGCGCCTTGCTCCCCGTTTTCCGTCAGCAGGGACCTGATGCGCGACACAGCAATCCTTGCGCGCGACAAGGGTGTGATGCTGCACACTCATCTGGCGGAAAATGATGAAGATATAGCGTATTCGCAGGCGCAGTTCGGGTGCCGCCCTGGTCAATATGCCGAAGATCTGGGTTGGACCGGATCAGACGTCTGGCACGCGCATTGCGTGAAACTGGACGGGGCCGAGATTGATCTTTTCGCCCGAACCCAAACGGGGGTGGCGCATTGCCCGTGCTCAAACTGCCGCTTGGGGTCCGGTATCGCACCGGTTCGAACCATGCGTGATCACGGGGTTCCGGTGGGTCTGGGCGCCGACGGTTCGGCCAGCAACGATAACGGCAGTCTGATCCTCGAGGCTCGACAGGCCATGCTGCTGCAGCGCGTTGCCAATGGTGCGGATGCGATGTCGTCACGCGAAGCGCTGGAAATCGCGACGCGCGGCGGAGCAGACGTGCTGAACCGCCCTGATTGTGGTCGGCTAGAGCCCGGAAAGCGCGCCGACATTGCCATATGGGACACGCGCGGCATCGAAAGCGCGGGCAGTTGGGACCCGGCCGCATTGCTGTTGGCCGGACCGATGAAGGTGAAACACCTGTTTGTTGAAGGCCGCCAGATCGTGCGCGACGGGCATGTCACGACGTTGGACCTGCCGCGCGTGATCGAACGGCAGACCCAATTGGCCCGCGATTTGCAGGCTTAGGAAGACACGCGGCGACCGGCGATCCAAACTTCCGCAATCGCCCGGTCGTCGCCCATCATGATCGTTGGAAAGATCGCCTCCCACAGATCATCGGAGCAGGCCTCACGCTGGGCAATTGCAGGGGTTGAGGCAAGGTCGAGAACGACCAGATCAGCCTCCATCCCCGGTGCGACATTGCCGATGCGATCATCCATCCGCAGCGTACGGGCCGAGCCAACCGTGCCCAGCCACAGCAGTTGTGCCGCGTGCAGCGGCGAGCCGCGCAGCTGCCCGATTTCATAGGCCGAGGCCATCGTGTGCAGCATTGAAAAGCTCGACCCGCCGCCGGTATCTGTTGCCAGGCCAACCCGGTGCCCTTCGCGCATCAGTCCGTCCATGTCGAACAAGCCGGATCCGATAAAGGTGTTCGAGGTCGGGCAGTGGATCAACGAGGCATCAACCTCGCGCAGCCGGTCACGTTCGCGCGATTCCAGGTGGATAACGTGGCCGTAAACGCCATGCGAGCCCAGCAGCCCGAACTTTTCATAGGTATCCAGATAGTCTCGCGCATCAGGGAAAAGCTCACGAACCCATGAGATTTCGTCTGTCTGCTCGCTCAGGTGTGTTTGCATCAGGCAATGCGGGTGTTCGGCCCACAGTGCGCCCATCGCCTCAAGCTGCTCGGGCGTGGATGTGGGCGAGAACCGTGGTGTGATGGCGTAGGATATCCGGTCGACACCGTGCCATTTCTCAAGCAGCGCCTGCGATTGATCATAGGCCGTCTGCGGGGTATCCCGCAGCCCTTCGGGCGCGTTGCGATCCATGCAGGTTTTGCCTGCCACCACACGCTGCCGGCGTTGCTGCGCGGCTGTGAAGAATGCGTCGACGCTTTCGGGGTGGATGGTGCAGAAACTGCACATTGTTGTGGTGCCATGCGAGGCCGTCAGATCCAAATAACGGTTGGCGATCTCGGCTGCATAGTCGGGATTCCCGAACTTCATTTCCTCGGGGAAAGTATATGTGTTCAGCCAGTCGATCAGGCGCTTGCCCCAGCTGGCGATCATCGCGGTCTGTGGGTAATGGACATGCGCATCCACAAAGCCAGCCATGATCACGTGTTGACCGTGGTTTACAACTTCGGCATCGGGGTTCGCGGATATCAAGCTGTCGGCATCGCCGACTGCAGATATGCAGCCGTCTTCGATCAGGACCGCTTCGCTGATTGTCACAGCCTCTGTCGGCTCACCTTCGAATGGTGATCCGTTGAAGCTCAGGACACGCCCTTTCAGCAGCGTTTTTTGCGCCATTTCCGTTCATCTCCGCCTGTATGGGACTGCGAAACAGCATAGTGGGGCGAAACTTGTCGGTAAATCGGCGCATTGTCATTGTTTTCCGGTAGCTGCTTCTTCTAATTAGGGGTCAATGCGCGAACCAACCGGGGGCAGACATGACGACAGGCTATGATGAACCCGTAATCGATTCCGCAAGCGACGATGACGCCTATGCGCTGGATCGCCGGATGGTTGCCGCGATCCTGTATGCGGTTGATGTGGAAGATCGCGACAAACTGATCGAGCTGATGGAGCCGCTGCACCCTGCGGACATTGCCGACCTCCTTGAACAGATTAATCCCTATGACCGTGGGCGTTTGATCCGTCTTTACGACAAGGAATTCGATGGCGATATCTTATCCGAACTGGATGAGTCCGTCCGCGAAGAGGTTATCAGTGTCCTGCGCCCCGACGTTCTGGCCGACGCCGTGCGGGACATGGAAAGCGATGACGTTGTCGACCTGCTGGAAGACCTTGAAGAGCCGCAGCAAGAAGCCATCCTGGGCGCATTGGAAGATTCCGAACGGATCGCCGCGGAACAGGCGCTGTCCTATCCGGAAAACTCGGCCGGTCGCCTCATGCAGCGCGAGGTGGTCATGTCGCCCGAGCATTGGACCGTGGGGCAGACCATCGATTTCATGCGCGCCAATGATGACTTGCCGGAACAGTTCTATCACGTTGTTCTGGTTGATCCGCGGCTCAAACCGGTGGCACAAGTCACGCTGGGCAAGCTGATGGCAACCCGGCGCGAAGTGCCGTTGCACGACATCGCCGAAGAGGAATTTCACACCATCCCCGTCGATCAGGACGAAGAGGATGTGGCCTACGCCTTTAACCAGTACCACCTGATTTCCGCCCCGGTGGTCGATGCCGATGGGCGTTTGGTCGGCGTGATTACCATTGATGACGCCATGGTTGTTCTGGACGAAGAATACGAAGAGGACATGTTACGCCTTGCCGGTGTCAGCGACGAAAGCTCGCTGTCCGACAGTGTCGCCGCAACCAGTAGGCGGCGCTTACCGTGGCTGGCTGTCAATCTGTGTACCGCAATATGCGCGTCACTGGTCATCTCGCAGTTCGAGGCGGCGATTAATCAGTTGGTGGCACTGGCAATCCTGATGCCGATCGTTGCCTCGATGGGGGGTAATGCCGGGACGCAGTCACTGACGGTTGCGGTGCGGGCGCTTGCAACGCGCGACCTGACCGGATCAAACGTGGCGCGCGTTATCCGGCGAGAATTGCTTGTGGGTGTGCTCAATGGTCTTTGTTTCGCGACCATTTTGGGGACTGTCGGCATGATGTGGTTCGATTCACCCTTGCTGGGTGTCGTGATCGGCTCGGCCTTGGTGGTGAATATGGCGATCGCAGGCTTTGCAGGTACGGTAGTACCGGTTGTGCTGGATCGTCTGGGCGTTGACCCGGCGTTGGCATCGGGAACCTTTGTAACGACCACAACAGACGTCATGGGGTTCTTCATCTTTCTTGGACTTGCCAGCGTGGTGCTTCTGTGACCGATCTGACTGAAATCAAAGCCGCTGCGCGCAAGGCGGCTTTTGCGCGCCGCAAGGCCGCGTTCGATGCGCGTTTGCCGGGGGCGGCCGGGCGATTGTCCGAAGTGCTTGCGGGGCATCGCGGCGTCCCGATGTCAGGGTACATGCCGATCCGCACCGAAATTGATCCTTTGCCTGCTATGGCCGAGGCCGCGGCTTATGGTCCGGTCGGTGTGCCGGTCATTCAGGCCGCCGGTCAGGCGTTGCGATTTTCGCGCTGGACGCCCGAGGGAGTGCTAAAGGACGGCCCTTTCGGCGCCAAGGTTCCCGAGATTGACGATTATTTTGACCCCGAAATTCTTGTAGTGCCGCTGGTTGCTTTTGACGCGCAAGGCGGAAGACTGGGATATGGTGGCGGCTTTTATGACCGGACGCTGGAGGGATTGCGCGCCAAGCGCCCCACACTGGCCATCGGCTTTGCCTTTGACGCGCAAGAGGCCGAGGGGCTGCCGCTGGAACCCACGGATCAACCGTTGGATATGGTCATCACTGAAAGCCGGGTACTGACGTTTCTGGCCTGACCGCCTCAGGTCGGGCTGTTTTCGCGAAAGTACTCCCACGCGTCCACTTCTGTGCCATCGGGCAGGATGCAGATGCCGGTCTGGCCGCCTTCGCCATCGCGGATCTCGTAACGATTGCCGCTTTCAACGCAAAAGGTTGCTGCCGGGTTCGCCAGCTGGGTGGACGAGTCATTTGAAGCAGGCTGGTCGCAAGCTGAAAGCGCGGTCAAGCTGGCGGCGGTCAGAATGGCAAGGCGCATGGGAAATCTCCTGCATAATGTGCTTTGGCGGTTTATTCTGCCAGCTTAACCACTTGTGCTTGAGAGATACCACACTTAGGACAGTTCGAATGAGGATACTTTTTCTGGGTGACGTGATGGGCCGCGCTGGACGCGCGGCCATTCAGCAACATTTGCCGCGTCTGCGCGACGAATGGCGGTTGGATTTTGTCGTAGTCAATGGCGAGAACGCCTCGAACGGGATGGGTCTGACCGGGGATCACGCCAAGCTGCTGCTGGATGCCGGGGCCGATTGCCTGACACTGGGCGATCACGCGTTCGACCAGAAAGACATGTTGCAGTTCATCGAGAAAGAGCCGCGAATCGTGCGGCCCGTGAATTTTGCCAAGGGTGCGCCGGGCCGGGGGCATCGTTTGTATACTGCGCCCGGTGGGCGCAAGGTTCTGGTGGTCCAGGTATTGGGGCAGGTCTTCATGAAGCGCCCCTTCGACGATCCGTTTTCGGCGATTGAACCGATCCTGAAATCGCACCCGCGTGGCGGACAGGCGCAGGCCGTGATCGTTGATATGCATTGCGAAGCCACATCCGAAAAAATGGCCATGGGCCACTATTGCGATAAGCGCGCCAGCCTTGTTGTGGGCACGCATACGCATGTGCCGACTGCGGATGCGCAGATACTGCCGGGTGGAACGGCTTACCTGACGGATGCGGGCATGTGCGGCGATTATGACTCGGTCATCGGCATGGACAAGCTGGAACCGATGCGCCGGTTTATCACTGGCATGCCCAAGGCCCGGTTCACCCCCGCCAATGGCGAGGCCACGCTAAGTGGTGTGTTCGTTGAAACTGACGACCGGGACGGTCAGGCAAAATCTGTTCAAATGGTGCGCGTTGGCGGGCGGCTGCAGCAAGCTGGCCCACAGTAAGGGCACGTCAGGCTTGCTCTGTCGCGCGCAATGCGTGAAACTGCCTGACGGGCGCGTAAGCCAGGCCAGGGTTCGGACAGAATACCAAGAATGCAATTCCTTCAACTGACAGAAATGGGAAGCGCGATACTGGCGCTGTTGGTCGTTGCAGGCATGTTCATCATGTTTCTGCGCGAATCCTATCCGACTGAAGTGGTCGCAATCGGTGGCGTGGCTGTGATGCTGGTGACGGGCATTCTGCCCTATCAAAGTGCACTTGCCGTTCTGTCAAATCCGGCCCCTTGGACGATTGCGGCGATGTTCATCATCATGGGAGCATTGGTGCGTACCGGAGCACTGGACGCATTCACATCGACCGCACAAAAACAGGCACAGGTAAGTCCCAAAGTCGCAATCGCGACATTGATGGCCTTTGTTGTCTTTGCCTCGGCGGTGGTTTCAAACACGCCTGTTGTGGTCGTCATGATCCCCGTATTCGTTCAGATCGCGCGGACGCTGAACGTGTCGGCCTCGAAACTGCTGATCCCGCTAAGTTATGCGGCCATTCTGGGTGGTACCCTGACCCTGATCGGGACCTCGACCAACCTGTTGGTTGATGGTGTTGCGCGGTCCCAGGGGATGGCCCCGTTTACGATCTTCGAGGTCACGCCGCTGGGCATTGCGCTAGTCATTTACGGCATGTTCTACCTGCGGTTTGTCGCGCCCCGCCTACTGCCGGAACGGGACAGCATGGCATCCATGCTTAGCGACCGGTCGAAGATGAAGTTTTTCACCGAAGCCGTCATCCCGCCCGACAGCAACCTGATCGGGCGTGAGGTGACGGGCGTGCAGCTGTTCAAGCGACCGGGCGTGCGCCTGATCGACGTCGTGCGCGGCGACGAGTCGTTGCGGCGCAACCTCAAGGGCGTCGCTTTGAAAGTTGGCGACCGTGTCGTTCTTCGGACCGAGATGACGGAACTGCTGAGCCTGCAAACCAACAGGGAACTCAAGCGTGTCGATCAGGTCTCGGCGGTTGAGACGAAAACGGTCGAGGTGCTGATCACTCCGGGTTGCCGCATGGTCGGGCGGACGCTTGGCGCGATGCGTTTACGCCGCCGTTATGGCGTCTATGTGCTGGCGGTGCATCGGAGAAACCAGAATATCGGGCGGCAATTGGATGATCTGGTCGTGCGGGTCGGTGACACGCTGCTGCTGGAGGGATCACCAGCGGATATCCGGAAACTGGCTGCTGATATGGATATGGTCGATGTGACCCAACCTTCGGCCCGCGCATTCCGCCGAAGCCACGCCCCGATTGCGATTGGTGCGCTGGTCATGATCGTTGTGCTGGCGGCGCTGGGTGTTGCACCGATCCTGCTGCTGTCGATCCTTGCTGTTGCGATAGTTTTGATTACGCGCTGCATCGACGCGGATGAGGCGTTTTCCTTTGTCGAAGGACGATTGCTCGCCCTCATCTTCTCAATGCTGGCCATAGGCGCGGCCTTGGATAAATCCGGTGCAGTTTCCTTAATTGTCGAAGCCGTGGCGCCGGGTCTTGGTGCCCTGCCACCATTCCTGATCATCTGGGCTGTATACTTGCTGACCTCTGTGCTGACAGAGCTGGTGTCGAATAACGCTGTGGCGGTTGTGGTGACACCGATTGCCATCGGATTGGCGCAGGCAGTGGGCGTTGATCCGCGACCTCTGGTCGTGGCGGTCATGGTGGCGGCCTCGGCTTCATTCGCGACGCCGATCGGATATCAGACCAACATGATGGTTTACGGCCCCGGTGGGTACAGGTTCACAGATTTTCTGAAAGTTGGCGTGCCGCTGAATCTGACTGTGGGTTTGCTGGCTTCGCTGTTGATCCCTCTGATCTGGCCGCTTTGAGTTCGGCACGGAACCGCTGGTTTTCCGGCGAAGTCCTTGTAAAATCAAAACCTCATACAATGTTTTGAATAAGTGATTTTGCGAAAAGGAGCACGCCAATGCTCAAGACCGGATATACTGCGCTTACGGTTGCGGCCACATCAGCCATGCTGAGCAGCGCGGCCATCGGCGGAACGATCGAAGGCACTGCAGCATATCGCGAACGCATCGCCGTACCACCGGATGCGACGCTTTACGTGCAATTGCAGGACGTCTCGCGCGCGGACGCACCGTCGGTGACCCTGTCGGCAAAGCGCTATGCGCTGACCGGAGTGCCAGCACAATTCGAGCTGAGCTATGACGACGCCCTTATTCAAGAGGGGATGCGCTACGTAGTGCGTGGTTCGATCTTTCAGGGCGACAAGCTGTTGTTCACAACCGATACTGCCTACCCTGTTCTGACGAATGGGGCCGGGAACACGACCGATCTGATGCTGGTCAAAGTACAACCGCCCGGGGCAGCCGTGCTGGAGAACACCAACTGGACTGCAACCGGCCTGAATGGCGCAGCACTTGAGACCGAAAGGCGCCCCGCGCTTTCATTCGCCAATGATGGCGCGTTCTCAGGCAGCGGTGGATGTAACCGGTTTTCCGGCCAAGCCGAGATTGCGGGCAACAATATTGAATTCCCCGACAACATGGCCGCCACCTTGATGGCCTGTCCGCCGCCACTGGATGAAGTTGAGCGGCAGTTTTTCAAAGCCCTTCAGGGGGTGACAGCATATGCCTTCAAAGGCGATACGCTGGTGTTGCTGGACAACGCCGGGCAATCCGTCGTGCAGTTTGCCCGGGAACAGTAGGGTTTAAGGGGCCGTCACGCGACGGCCCTCGACCGCCCTGCATTGCGTCCCGAGAAAATGCAGCCCCCCAGAAATGAACCTTCGAGCGCGTTGTAGCCGTGATAGCCACCGCCGCCAAAACCTGCGACCTCTCCGGCTGCGAACAGGCCGGGAACGACCTGACCGTCTGCGCCCACCATCTGACTGTCCAGATTGGTCTGAAGCCCACCCAGCGTCTTGCGCGTCAGCACGTGCAGTTTCACAGCGATCAACGGGCCATTGGCCGGATCAAGGAACTTGTGCGGCTTGGCCGTCCGGATCAGCTTGTCACCACGGTAGTTGCGCGCGGCCAGAATGGCGGCCATCTGCGCATCCTTGGTGAACGGGTTGTCGATCTGGGAATCGCGCGCCTCGATCTGGGCGCGTAGATGCGCCTCATCGATCAGCCCTCCGCCCAGATGGTTCATGCCGTTAACAAGCTCGGTCAAGGTATTGGCGACGATGAAGTCTTCGCCGTGTTCCTTGAATGCTTCGACCGGAGCGGTGGCCTTGGACCCGGTCAGAATGCGTTGGAACAGAACTTCTTTCCAACCACCGTCCGTCATGTCGGGGTTCTGTTCAGACCCGGACAGGGCGAACTCTTTTTTGATTACCTTCTGGGTCAGAACGAACCAGCTGTATTCATGACCGGTTTTCAGGATTTCCTTTAACGTCCCCAACGTATCAAAACCCGGCAGGCATGGCGGTTTCAACCGGTTTCCCTCGGCGTCGAACCACATTGAGCTTGGGCCGGGCAGAATGCGAATACCGTGCGATGGCCAGATCGGATTCCAGTTACGCACGCCTTCGGTGTAATGCCACATCCGGTCGCCGTTGATCACATGACCGCCAGCCTTTTCGCTGATGCCAATCATGCGTCCATCGACGTGGAATGGCACGCCTGCGACCATGTCCTTCGGCGGCTCGCCCAGACGGTCGCGTGGCCAGCTTTTGCGCACCATTTCAAAGTTGCCTCCGATGCCGCCTGACGTGACGATGACGGCTGGGGCGTAAAACTCGAACTCGCCGACCTCATCACGGTTGGTCTTGGCGCCGTGGGGTGCGGTGTCGTCTGCCAGAACTTCGCCCGAGACGCCTTTGGCAGCGCCGTTCTGCATGATGATGTGGCTGACTTGATGGCGGAATTTTAGCTCGATCAACCCGTTGCTGACATGGTCACGCACCCGGCGTTTGAAATGCTCCAGAACACCGGGGCCGGTGCCCCAAGTGATATGAAAACGGGGCACAGAATTGCCGTGACCATCCGCATATGATCCACCGCGTTCGGCCCAGCCGACAATCGGAAACCAGCGCAGGCCCATGTCATGCAGCCAAGGGCGCATCTCGCCGGCGGCAAATTCAACATAGGCCTCGGCCCATTTCCTGGGCCATGCGTCCTCGTCACGATCGAACTGCGCGCTGCCCATCCAGTCGCGCAGTGCCAGATCATAGCTGTCTTTGATCCCCATGCGCCGCTGTTCCGGCGTGTCGACCATGAATAGGCCGCCGAGACTCCAAAACGCCTGGCCACCGAGGAAATGCGCGGGCTCCTGATCGACCACGATCACCTTCTTGCCCCGGTCGCCCAGTTCGGCAGCTGCGACCAACCCGGCAAGCCCAGCCCCCACGACGATGGCATCGGCAGAGTTATTCGTCATGTCTTATCCTTTCAGCGGCTGCGGAACCAAAGGATGAAGGGCAAGGCCACAACATACATCGTTATTCCGTACACAGCCGAGGGCAGGGCCAACGGGCTGAACCCGCTTTCCGTCGCCGTGATCAATGCAGCCAGTGTAATCCCAAGTGTCGAGTTTTGTATGCCGGTTTCGATGGAAACAGTCTTGCCTTCGTTCCACGACAGCTTTGCCGCACGCGCCAGCCCTAGCCCGATCAGCAAAAGCGCGATGTTCAATGTAATCAACCCAGCGCCCATGACGCCGAGGTTGTCGACAAACAGTTGCCAGTTTCCAGCCAGAGCAGCCACAACGATCAGCACGAACAGAACGGTCGCAAGCTTGGACAGCGCGGGCTCGATCCGCTTTGCAAAATCTGTTGCAAAGCTGCGAAGTGTGACGCCAAGCGCCACGGGTAGCGTGGTGATCAGGAACATGGCGATGGCAAGCCCTGAGATGGACACCTCGGGTGCCGCATCGCCCATGAAATAGTTCACTGACCAGGCGGCAAGAAACGGCACGGTGACCATCGAAAGCAGGCTGATGACGGCAGTCAGGCTGACCGACAGGGCAACATCACCCTTTGCCAGTTTCGACAGGATGTTGCTGGTCACACCGCCGGGGCAAAAACTGAGGATCATGAAGCCAACAGCGATCTCGGGTGGCAACGCAAAAAGAGTGACTGTGACAAAAGCCGCGACCGGCAGCAACACAACCTGGCACAACGCACCGATGGCGAAAGGATAGCGCCGGCTAAGGACACGGCGAAAATCGGCGACTTCGAGCCCAACGCCTAGAGACAGCATGATAATGGCCAGCGATAGCGGCAGGCCGACATTTATTAGAAGATCCAAGAACAACTCCTCCCAAAGCCGTTCGGGCCACCCTAAGCGAGCGGTCGTGGATCAGGCAATAACGCCGTTGGGTCACCCATAGCGTTCGGCAAATCTGCGGAGGATTTCGGCCGGTTGCGTGACGTCCGCTGCGTGACAAATGTCGATCAGGCGTTGGGCGTCTTCGGGCGGAAAATAGCCGTGGTTCTTGTAGATATTGATGCGCTGCTCAAAATCGCGCGCGTCCGCCTCGGGGTGGAACTGCGTGGCATAAACATTCTGCCCCCAGCGGATCATCTGGAACGGGCAGGGGTCCGAGGTCAGCAGGTGGATGCACCCGTTCGGCAGCGCCTGCACGGCCTCTTTGTGGCCCACGAAGGCGTCGAATGTTCCGGTCAGCCCTGCCGTCAGCGGGTCTTGCGCTCCGTCTGCAGTCAGGTGGCAGGTCGAAGGCCCGACAGGTTCACCGTATTTCTCTTTGCTGACGTCACCACCAAGATGGGCAGCCAGAATGCCCAGCCCATAGCAACAGCCCATGAAGGGATGATCCTGAGCGATGATCTGCGGCATCAATCCCATGATGGCCGCCTCGGTACGTGCATCAGTTTCCGATTTGGTTGCCGGATCGTCACTGACGCATCCCGGTCCACCGCCGACGATCACCCCGGAATAGTCCGTGACATTTAAATCGTCGGGCAAAGCCTCACAATCCAATCGGATACGATGGGTCTGGTCGGGAGTCAGCCCCGTTTTGTCCAGGATCGAGGTATATTCGGCATCCGAGGCATCGGTTTCCGGACGTAGCTGCAGGATCAGAAAGCGTTTCATGAAAGGCCTTTATCCGTCACAGTGGCCAGAACACAAGGATGGCGGGAACAGAAACCGCAATGATCAGGATTTCCAGCGGCAGCCCCATGCGCCAATAGTCACCAAACTGATACCCTCCGGGACCCAGGACCAGCGTATTGTTCTTATGTCCAATCGGCGTCAGGAACGCGGCCGAGGCTGCGACGGCGACGGTCATCAGGAAAGGGTCGGGCGAAACCTCAAGCGTGCGGGCCATCTGGATACCGACCGGAGCCGCAACAATGGCGGTGGCTGTGTTGTTCAGCACGTCTGACAGGGTCATTGTGACCACCATCAACACGGTCAGAATGGCCCAGGCCGGCAGCCCGTCGGTCAATTGAATCAAAGCATTCGCAATCAGTTCTGTACCGCCGGAAGTCTCCAATGCGCTGCCTAGCGGGATCATTGAACCCAGCAGAACGACAACGGGCCACTCGATATGATTGTAGATATCGGCAATCGGCATGATCTTGGTCAGAACATAGGCGACAACGACCAACCCCAAAGCGATGGGCAGGTAGATCAGCCCGACACTGGCCGCCAGAACAGCTGCACCAAACAAGCCAATGGCAAGCCACGCTTTTTCGTTGGCGGTGACGTTCAGACCGCGTTCAGCAAGTGGCAAACAACCCAGCCATTCGGTCACATCGGCACTGCGGTCACGTGGGCATAGCAGCAACAGAATGTCGCCTGCCTCAATCTGAGTTTTACGGACCTGTTCGGTAATGCGACGCCCTTGACGTGAAATCCCCATCAAAACGGTGCTTTGACGCCAGGCCAATCCCAGGCCCTGCGCGGTGCGACCGGTGACGCGTGCATTCAACGGCACAACAACCTCAATCACCTCAAGACCGTCCCCCTCGGCGGTCAGCAATTCCTGACGGCGGGTATCCGAGAAATCGAGGTTCAGCGCAGTGCGAAATTCGTCCAGCGCTTCGGGGCGGGCCTCTAGCACCAATGCGTCGCCCGGTTTGATGGTCGCATGGGCCGACCGGCCATAGCGCCGCTTGCCATCCCGGATAAGGCCGATGATGGCCACGTCGGATTTCTCGGCGGCCTCATAAAGCTCGCTGACGCGTTTTCCGATTTGCGGCGACTCTGGCGGGACCGTCAGTTCCGCGATGTATTCGGCAAGGGTTTCTGAGGCCTCTTCCTGTGTTCCGCGATTGGGAATCAACCGCCATCCGACCAGCGCGACAAATGCCAGCCCGGCAATCGCTGCCAATCCACCAACGGGGGCGAAATCGAACATTCGGAATGGTTCACCCAAAGTCTCAGCCCGGATCGATGCGATGATGATGTTAGGGGGCGTTCCGATCAACGTGGCCATGCCGCCCAGAATGGTGGCAAAGCTCAGCGGCATCAGGGTCAGACCGACCGGCCGCCCTGCCTTGCGCGCGGTTTGGATATCGACCGGCATCAGCAGCGCCAGCGCGGCCACGTTGTTCATAAAGGCCGACAGAACAGCGCCAATCCCGCCCATCAGCGCGATGTGCGCGCCAAGTCCGCGCGAGGCATCGACCAGCGTGCGGGTGATCAGGAAAACAGCGCCCGAACGCACCAACCCGGCCGAGACGACCAGTACCAAAGCGACGATGATCGTGGCGGGGTGTCCGAACCCGGCAAAGGCGTCATCAACCGGCACAACACCCAGCGTAACTCCGATCAATAGCGCGGTGAAGGCCACAAGGTCGTATCGGAACTTCCCCCAAAGCAGCATTCCAAACACAGTGGCGAAAAGGGAAAATAGAATAATCTGGTCTGTCGTCATGCGGCCACCATACCCTTCGCGGCCACTGTCGCAAGCCGCTCTCTTGATCCTTGGCCCCGCAAACGTCTATATGAGCGCCGAATACGCAATCACGATGACGAGGACGCAACATGGCAGGCCATTCCAAATGGGCCAACATCCAGCACCGCAAGGGGCGTCAGGACGCCGCGCGGTCCAAACTGTTTTCCAAACTGTCGAAAGAGATCACCGTCGCTGCCAAGATGGGCGACCCGGATCCTGAAAAAAACCCACGGCTGCGTTTGGCCGTGAAAGAAGCCAAGTCACAGTCGGTTCCAAAAGATGTCATCGACCGCGCGATCAAGAAATCGACGGCGGGCGAAGGCGATGAATACGAAGAAATCCGGTATGAGGGCTATGGCCCGAACGGTGTGGCGGTGATCGTCGAGACGATGACCGACAACCGCAATCGCACAGCTTCGACCGTGCGTTCGACTTTTTCCAAGAACGGCGGCAACCTGGGCGAAACCGGTTCAGTTGGCTTCATGTTCGAACGCAAGGGCGAAGTGGTTTATCCGGGTTCCGTCGGCGACGCGGACACCGTGTTCGAAGCCGCAATCGAAGCCGGCGCTGAAGATGTCGAAAGCTCGGAAGAAGGGCATATCATCTGGTGTGCCGATACCGACCTGAACGAAGTGTCGAGCGCCCTTGAAGCTGCGCTGGGGGAAACCGATTCCACCAAGCTGATCTGGAAGCCTACGACGACAACCGAGTTGGGTCTGGAAGACATGCAAAAGCTGATGAAGCTGGTCGATGCGCTGGAGGACGACGATGACGTTCAACGCGTGACGACGAATTTCGAAGCCACGGACGAAGTCATGGCTCAGCTCTGATCCGCATTGCAAGAAAAGCACGAAAAACCCGGTCTTTGGCCGGGTTTTCATTTTTGACACAGGGGGTTCTTGGCCGGTTGCGTGGAACTGAGTACCATGGATTGATCAAACCCAAGTGGCGCGCCCTTTTGCGAGCCGAGGAACCCAAGCACGCATATGACTGACAAGTCGCTGGACACATCGAAAAGAAACGTTCCGGTCCTGGCTGGGCAAAGCATTCTGTCTCAGGTGGCGTGGACCCTAGGCAGCCCATCCGTGGTCTTGCCATTTCTGGCCGTATCGCTTGAGCTTCCGATGTACATAGCCGGCGCGCTGGTGTCGGTGCGGATGGTTGGCAGCATGATCTCGGATGTTTTCCTGGCGTATCCCATCGCAGCGCGTGACCGCAAGAAACGTGCAATCGCGATGACTGAGGTCGCAATCGGTGCCTGCCTGATTTTGGCTTTGTTGGTGGCCTCAACAGGTGTCGTTCCGGTCATAGGTGTGGCTTTTGTCGCGGCATTTTTCATGATCGGTTTGATCGAAGAAATTCAGTCGCTGATGTATACCGATCTGCTGGGCGATCAGGTGCGCTCCAAATCGCGGATGATCATGCATTATCTGCAGCTGGGGGTGGGTGGATTGGGCGCAATCGGATTGGCGTTGCTGGTTCACGAGATCACCAAAGAAAACCCACCGTTTTCGCGCCATTCCGCAGTCATCGCCGTTTCGGTAACATTCTTTGTCCTATCCGGCCTGTCGATTCTAATGATGTCCGAAACCGCCGGTCCCACCCAGGAACAGGGCGCGCAACGGGTCAAGAAGCGAAAGTTCCTGGATAACTTCACCGATATCGCTGCAATGTTCGATCAGCACTGGTTCCGCCGTTACATGATCATGCGCATGCCGCTTGTTGTCGTATCCCTGTCCGTACCGTTCTTTGCGCTGATCGCAGCCGAAGCGCACCACGATTCGGCCAGAGGGCTGACGGCGATGATCGTGTCGTCGGCGTCGGGGTATCTTGTATCTGCCCCACTGTGGCAATTGGTGAACATGAAATCGCATCGCGCCGTGATGGTCACCGGGAACCTGATGGTGGCACTGACGGGCGGTGCGCTTTTGTCCGTGCACTTTCTGGGCATGGACCATGACGTTCACTTACACGCCATTGCCTTGTTCGTTGTCACTGTTGCGGTGACAGGGATCAGCAGTGCCCGCAAGCTGTACTTCCTGGACGTTGCCCCAAAAGATCAGAGGGTCAAAGGTGCCGCAGCGATCAAGAGCATTTGCCGGATCTCTGGCGTATTGCTCTCGGCCGCGTTGGCAGGCGTTGCGCATTTGCACGAGGTCGCCTGGGCTATCGTCTTCATTGTCGCCACAAGCGTTTTCGCGGCGGTTGCCTGTTACCGTGTGGTTGTACCCAGCGAGAAAAAAGCGGTTCAATCCTAGTCTGCAGTTTCAGCTGGAAGCAGGGCACCATCGGCGGCGCGTTTGACCGCGTCAGTCAAGGGGGCCAACGCCGTGGATAGCACACGACCCACCTGCCAGGTCAGCCCTACGTCAAGATGCGCGCCCGGTACCAAAGGGCATAACCGGCCGTCTTCCAGCGCTGGGCGCGCAAGGTTTTCCGGATTCATTCCCCAACCAATCCCCGCAATGGCCGCTTCCACAAATCCCTGAGAGGAGGGCAGGAAATGCGAAGGGGGTGATAGCCGTTGACCTGTCTGCCGGGTAATCCAGGCTTTTTGCAGCCCATCCTTGCGGTTGAATGTCAAACAGGTGGCGCGGGACAACGTCTCGACATTTACACCGTCCGCGAACCATTTGCGCATGAAATCGGGGCTGGCCGTGGGGATGTACCGCAGGGCGCCAAGGGCTACGGCGTCGCTGCCTGGGACCGTATCACCTCCGACCGTTATGGCGGCGCTGACCTCTCCGCGCCTCAGCCATTCCGCCGAATGATCCTGATCGTCAACGACCAGATCGAACAGCAGGCCGTCGACCTGAGACATGACATTTATGAACCACGTCGCCAGAACGTCGGCTGGCACGGCGACGCGCACGCGCGCGGGGCCGTTGGTTTGATCAAGCGTCAGTTCGCGGGCCAGATGCGTCTCAAGTAACCCGATATCCTCGGCGTGTTGAGCGATACGCAATCCCATCGGAGTGCCCGTGCAGGGCGTTCCCCGATTGATCAGGGTTGCGCCGACAAGGTCTTCCAGCGCCTTAATCCGCTGTGAAACCGCGGAAGGCGTAACCGCAAGTTCTGAGGCGGCCGCGTCAAAACTGCCATGACGCAGGATGGCAGACAGCGCAGTCAGGTGGTTTGGATCCAGTAACATTAGCCAGACTTAATTCAGGTCAGTTTCTTTAATTTGATAGATGCTTGGTAAGCGAGTAGTCAACGCCTCAGACTATCGGAGGTTTCATGTCCACATCCTTGATTGCAGGCTTTGTGCTTGGCTTCAGCCTGATCCTCGCCATTGGCGCGCAAAACGCCTTTGTTCTGCGCCAGGGGTTGCGACGCGAGCATGTATTCCCACTGTGCCTGACTTGCGCGGTGTCTGATGCCATTCTCATAGCCGCGGGCGTTGCGGGTTTCGGAACATTGGCGCACGCGTTGCCCTGGTTCGAGACCGTCATGCGGTATGGCGGGGCGATTTTTCTGATATGGTACGGTTTGCGCAGCCTGAATTCGGCCTGGCGCGGCGGAGCGGTGATGGAGATCGGCGAGGGTAAGCGGGTCAGCCTGAAATCTGTTCTGCTGACCGTTCTCGCGTTCACATGGCTGAATCCGCATGTCTATCTGGATACGGTTGTACTGATCGGGTCGATCTCGGCGCAGTATGATGACCGGCTGGCCTTTGCGCTTGGGGCAATGACGTCCAGCTTTGTGTTCTTCTTTTCGCTGGGCTACGGGGCAGGGATGCTGTCCCCGATTTTTGCAAGACCACGAGCGTGGCAGGTGCTGGATTTCCTGATCGGCGTGGTCATGCTGGCAATTGCTGCAAAGCTAGTATTGATGTGACGGGTTGCCTCTGCCAAGTATTCGGTGTTCAACCGTTAACATGTCAACTTTAACCGCCCAACACCGCCCCATGGCTGGCATGCTCTGGATGTTTTCGGCAGGCCTGTCGTTTGTGGTCATGACCGCGTTGGTAAAGTCGCTGGGCTCCTCGATGGACCCTACGCAGGCTGCGTTCCTGCGCTTTGCCTTCGGCTTGATCTTTCTGTTGCCGGCGTTGCGCCTGGTGTTGAAAACCCACCTTACACGCAGCCACATCGTATTGTTGGGGACGCGTGGTGTCGTCCACGCATTTGCAGTGATGCTGTGGTTTTTCTCGATGACCCAGATCCCATTGGCCGAGGTTACGGCGATGAACTATATGACGCCGGTCTATGTCACGCTGGGGGCCGCGTTGTTTCTGGGCGAGAAGCTGGCCATCCGTCGGATCGCTGCGATTGGCGTGGCACTGGTTGGCGTTCTGATCATCCTAAGGCCGGGTTTTCGTGAGATTTCGCCTGGTCACCTCACCATGTTGGGCACGGCCCTGACATTGGGTGGGTCTTATCTGATCGCCAAAGTGCTTGTGCGCGATCTGCCGCCTTCGGTTGTCGTGGCGCATATGTCGATCTGGGTGACCATAGCCTTGATCCCCTTTGCGATTGCAGTTTGGACCACGCCCAGCTTGCGCGACCTTGGCGTGCTGTTTCTGGTGGCCAGTTTTGCCACGGCGGGCCACTATTTCATGACGATCGCACTTAAGGCGGCCCCGGTCGCGGTCACACAGCCGGTTACGTTCCTGCAGCTGATCTGGGCCACCCTGTTGGGCGCGCTGGTTTTCAATGAAAGCATCGACATCTGGGTGGTCGCGGGTGGTACGGTGATTCTGCTAGCGGTCAGTTTCATTGCCTGGCGCGAAGCGGTTTTGAACCGCAGCAGCTTGACGACCCCGAGTATCGCACCCAAACTCTGATCGTTGACGGTCGCGTGAAACGTTATTGATTGACGAGTCAATAAAAACCCCTTAGCGTTTTCTCAATAAACGCAATGAGGGGATAGCGATGCCGAAACTCGGAATGGAGCCAATCCGCCGTGACGCGATCGTCAAGGCAACAATTGCCGAGCTCGGGTCGAAGAAATCCCTTGATGTAACTGTCAGCCAGATTGCCAAACGGGCAGGTATGTCCAGCGCGCTGGCGCATCACTATTTCGGTGGCAAAGATCAGATCTTTCTAGCAGCCATGCGCCGCATTCTGTCGGACTTTGCCGACGAGGCTAGGCAGGAGCTGAAGAACGCTGTCCCGCAGGAACGCGCGCAGGCCATTATTCGGGCCTGTTTTGCACCATCGTGTTTCACACCGGATGTCATCGCTGCGTGGATGACGTTTTACGTGCTGGCCCAAACGAATGATGACGCCTTGCGCCTGTGGCAAATCTATCAGGCGCGTATCCGGTCGAACCTGACACACGCCCTGCGCCCATTGCTGGGCGATCCGGCCGAGGCGGCCGAAAACATGATCGCCCTGATCGATGGGCTGTATATCCGCGCCGCACTAAGCGCGCCGGAAGAACCGCAGCTGGCGGTCAATCACGCAATGCGTGTCCTCAACACTCTGCTCGAGGCTGAAAAATGACAAAACCGAACATTCTGATCCTGATGGTGGATCAGCTGAACGGGACCCTCTTTCCAGACGGTCCCGCTGACTGGCTTCACGCTCCGAACCTGAAGAAGCTGGCTGAACGGTCGACCCGGTTTGCCAACGCCTATACCGCGTCGCCTCTGTGCGCGCCGGGGCGGGCCAGCTTCATGTCCGGTCAGCTGCCTTCGCGCACGGGTGTTTATGACAACGCCGCAGAATTCCGCAGTGATATCCCGACCTATGCGCACCATCTGCGGCGCGCGGGCTATTACACCTGCCTGTCCGGTAAGATGCACTTTGTCGGCCCCGACCAGATGCACGGGTTCGAGGATCGCCTGACCACTGATATCTATCCGGCTGATTTCGGTTGGACGCCGGATTATCGCAAACCGGGCGAGCGTATTGACTGGTGGTACCACAATATGGGTTCGGTGACGGGTGCAGGCGTGGCCGAAATCTCCAACCAGATGGAGTACGACGACGAGGTCGCCTACAACGCCAAGGCCAAGATCTATGATCTGGCGCGCGGAAAGGATGACCGCCCGTGGTGCGTGACCGTCAGCTTTACCCACCCGCATGACCCTTACGTGGCGCGCCGCAAGTATTGGGATCTGTACGAAGACTGCGAGCACCTGCAGCCCGAGATTGCAGACATTGGCTATGACAATCAGGACCCGCACTCAAAGCGTATCTTTGATGCCAATGATTGGCGCAGCTTCGACATTACAGAAGAAGACATCCGCAAGTCGCGCCGCGCGTACTTTTCCAATATCTCATATCTGGACGACAAGATCGGTGAAATCCTAGAGGTGCTGGAAACAACCCGGCAAGAGGCGATCATCATGTTTGTCTCGGATCACGGCGACATGCTGGGCGAGCGGGGCCTGTGGTTCAAAATGAACTTCTACGAAGGGTCGGCACGCGTGCCGTTGATGATTACCGCGCCGGATATGCCGGCAGGCCGTATCGACACACCGGTCTCGACAATCGACGTCACGCCAACCCTTGGCGCACTGGCGGGTGTAGATATGGCCGAGATCGCGCCGTGGACCGATGGCGAAGACCTTGTACCACTAGCCAATGGCACCGAACGGACTGCTCCGGTGAAGATGGAATACGCGGCCGAAGGCTCGTATGCGCCGCTGGTTTCGCTGCGCTATGGCAAGTGGAAATACAATCGCTGCGCATTGGACCCTGATCAGTTGTACGATCTTGAGGCTGACCCCCACGAGTTGGAAAATCTTGCGGAAATCCCCGAACACGCAGGTACGCTGGAAACTCTGCGCGCGAAATCTCAGGCGCGTTGGGACTTGGATCAATTCGACGCGGATGTCCGCGCCAGCCAGGCGCGCCGCTGGGTTGTTTACGAGGCGTTGCGGCAGGGTGGGTATTACCCTTGGGATTATCAGCCACTGCAGAAGGCATCCGAACGCTACATGCGCAATCACATGGATCTGAATGTCGTCGAGGAAAACGCCCGCTTCCCACGCGGCGAGTAACCTCTTCACCTTTTTGAAAATACTCCTGCCGAACGGTTCAAAACGCGGTTCGGCAGGATATGGAGACCTGAAAATGGAAGCAGATTTCGTCATCGTCGGCGCAGGATCAGCGGGTTGCGCAATGGCGTATCGCCTGAGCGAGGCCGGGGCCTCGGTTCTGGTGATCGAACATGGCGGGACCGATGCGGGTCCGTTTATTCAGATGCCAGCGGCATTGAGCTATCCGATGAACATGCCGATGTACGATTGGGGTTACAAGTCCGAGCCCGAGCCGCACCTGAATAACCGCGAACTGGCTTGCCCGCGCGGCAAGGTTATCGGTGGATCGTCATCGATCAACGGCATGGTTTACGTACGTGGCCACGCGCGTGATTTTGACGCCTGGGCCGAGATGGGTGCCGATGGCTGGTCCTATGCGGATGTGCTGCCCTATTACAAACGCATGGAGACCTGGCATGACGGTGGACATGGTGGTGATCCGACATGGCGCGGCACGGATGGCCCGTTGCATGTCTCGCGCGGACCGCGCGAGAACCCTCTGTTTCAGGCTTTCGTCGATGCGGGACAGCAGGCGGGATACGAAGTTACCGGAGACTATAACGGTGAAAAGCAGGAAGGCTTTGGCCCGATGGAGCAAACCGTCTGGAAAGGACGGCGTTGGTCGGCGGCGAATGCCTATCTGAAACCTGCGCTCAAGCGCGACAACTGCGATATCGTACGCGGACTGGCCTCAAAGGTGGTTATGGAAAATGGCCGCGCAATCGGGGTCGAATTGATCCGAGGTGGCAAGACTGAGGTCATCAGCGCCCGGCGCGAGGTGGTTCTTGCCGCGTCCTCCATCAACTCTCCCAAGCTGCTGATGTTGTCAGGCATCGGTCCGGCAGCGCATCTGGCCGAGCATGGGATCGACATCGTGGCGGATCGCCCGGGTGTGGGTGCGAACCTTCAGGACCATCTGGAGCTTTACATCCAGCAGGCATCCCTACAGCCGATCACGCTGTACAAACACTGGAATCTGATCAGCAAAGGTCTGATCGGGGCGCAGTGGCTGTTCACAAAAACCGGTCTGGGTGCATCCAACCAATTCGAAAGTGCGGCTTTCATTCGGTCCAAACCGGGCGTGGAATACCCAGATATTCAATATCACTTCCTGCCAATTGCCGTTCGCTATGACGGTCAGGCCGCGGCCGAAGGCCATGGTTTCCAGGCGCATGTCGGGCCGATGCGCTCGCCGTCGCGCGGGGCGGTGACGCTGCGATCGGCTAAGGTCGAAGACGCACCTGTCATCCGCTTCAACTACATGAGCCATGAAGAGGATTGGGCAGATTTCCGCACCTGCATTCGCCTGACGCGTGAAATTTTCGGGCAGGATGCGTTCAAACCTTATTCCGGTAAAGAAATCCAACCGGGTGCAGATGTGCAGTCTGACGAAGCGCTTAATGCCTTTATCGCCGAACATGCTGAAAGTGCTTATCACCCCTGTGGAACCTGCCGTATGGGCCGGGCGGATGACAAAAATGCTGTGGTCGATCCGCAGGGACGCGTGATTGGTGTGGATGGGCTGCGCGTCGCCGACAGCTCGATCTTTCCGCAGATCACCAACGGTAACTTGAACGCGCCGTCGATCATGGTGGGTGAGAAAATGTCCGATCATCTGTTGGGCAAGGAAGCCTTGCCTTCCGCCAATGACCGCCCTTGGATTCACCCGCAATGGGCTGTTGCCCAACGGTGAGCGACAGCATGATTTGATCCGCGTCAAAGCTTGACGGGGCCGGGACGAATAGACTTGGATCGTAACGACATATTTTCAGGAGCGAACAGGAATGTCCCACACCCCGCACGAACTGGCCGAAGAGTTTCCGGACAAGGTTGAGCTGATGAGCCAGCTTAAGCAAACGGACGCTCATTTTTCACGGCTGGCGGACGAGTATCATGAGATCAACCGCGAGGTTCATCGTGCCGAAACCAATGTCGAACCGATGGATGATATCGCTGAGACAGATCTGCGTAAAAGACGTGCGGTTCTGAAAGACGAGATCTGGGCGATCTTGTCCAAGTCCTGAGAAATGGCGGGGGCTCTGCCCCCGTCGCGGCAAGCCGCGCCTCCCCCGGGATATTTTTAGGCCAGGTGAAGATCAGGTGACTTCATAGGGCAAGGTGCCGCGGGTATGGGCGTCGATCGTCAGGCGTCTTTCCAATGGCGGGACCGAGCGCTGATGACAATTCGGCCGCTCGCAGATGCGGCAGGATATGCCAATTGGTTCGTAAGCGCTGGCGTTGTTGAAATCCAGATTGTCGGCATAAACCAGCGCCTCGGCGTGGCGCACCTCGCACCCCAGGGCAATGGCATAGCGACGGACTGGCGCGCCGTATGAGCCGCCTGATTTCGACACGTCCCGAGCCAAGGATATGTACTGAATACCATCGGGTGTTTCTGCCAACTGCCGCAGGAAGTGGCCAGGCGTTTCGAAAGCGCGGTGGACGTTCCATAGGGGGCAGGCGCCGCCGAACCGGGCAAATTGCAGACGCGTGGCCGAGTGTCTTTTGGTGATCGTTCCGGCCTGATCAACGCGAACGAAAAAGAACGGAATGCCCTTTGCGCCGGGGCGTTGCAGGGTCGAAAGCCTGTGCGCCACCTGTTCGATTGATGCGCCAAACCGGTTGCTAAGCAGTTCAAGATCGTGACGATATTCCTGCGCTGTGGCCAGAAATTTGGCATAAGGCATCAGCGATGCGCCGGCGAAATAATTTGCCAGCCCGATCTTGGCAATGGCACGGGCTTCATCGCTGTGAAATTTGGCAAAATCCAGCGTTGCTTCAAGAAGTTTGTCCTGGCTGATCAGTGCAACCTGCAACAACAATTGAAACACCTGAGTTTGCGGTGCGGTTCTGGACGAAAGCTGCAGTGTCTTGTTCTCTGGGTCGTACTTTCGGGTTTCATGGATGTCCGGGAATTGGACCCGGATGCCGCGCTCCGCGAGGCTGCCCAAGGCTGCAGCGCGTATGCCACCGGCATCCTCGGCGCGCCCGGCAAATCGTTCAGCTGCGCGGTCCATTGCGTCGATATAGTTGTCGCAATAGTGGAAGAAGTCCCGCACTTCCTCCCATGGGCTGGCCTGGATTTGCGCGTCTTCGCGCCCCAATGCTTCGTCAAGGGAGGCCAGACGTTCATGCGTCTGACGATAGGTGCGGTGCAGGGCAATGAAGGCCCGTGCCAGAGCGGGTGCGTTTGAAGCCGTCAGGCGGAGATCGGCGAGTGGCGGAACAGCGTCGTCAAAGACCGGATCGGCCAATGCCTCGCGCATGTCCGAGACCAGGCGTTCACTGTCGCCGGTGCTCAACTCGGTGACATCCATTCCGAATTCTTGCGCCAGCGCCAGAACGACCGTAGTCGAAATCGGACGGTTGTTGTTCTCCATCTGGTTCAGATAGGGCAGGGAAACACCCAGTTTAGCGGCAAATTCCTTTTGGGTCAGTGACAAGCGCGTACGCATTTCGCGTAGCTTTGCACCTGCATAGAGTTTCTGAGTCGCCATGTTGGGCCTTTGCAACTTTCCTAATCCGGCAAACTAACTTTGCAAACCGTCATAGGCAAGCCATTCAAAGGCCCAGTTGTCGTTCGCGTCGAATAACAGACAATATTGCGCAAACCGCCAGGACTGAGGTTGCCAGCATTAGCCAGAGCAGAGGCATTGCACCGGTTTCGTGGGTTAGCAAGGCTCCTGCAAGCGCGCTGAGGCCCGCACCGCCGCCCAACATGATGGCGCCACTCAGCCCGGATGCCGTCGCGGCCAGATGCGGTCGCACCGAAAGCGCGCCTGAGGTTGCGTTGGGAATTGTCATGCCGTTTCCAATGCCAACAAAGGTCATGAATCCGAAAAAGCTGAGCGCTGTTCCGAAACCGGCCAGAAACAAGATCGCGGACATTGCAACGCCTGCTGCGTTCAGCCAGCAGCCCCAAAGTACCATTCGATTGACGCCGAAGTGAACGGAATAGCGACCGCTGAAGAAGTTACCAAAAAAGTACCCAACGGCTGGGGCACCAAAGTAGATGCCGACCTCGGCGGCGCTGAGGCCGAATAGTTCGGTGCCGATAAAGGGAGCGCCGCCCAGATAGGCAAAGAAGGCGCCAGACGACAGCGCGGATGATAGCGAATAGCCCCAAAATCGCGGGGAACCCAGCAGTTCGGGGTATTCCCGGAATTGTTGAACCAGTGTTTTGCCGCTCTTGGCTGAGGTTTCGCCAAAATCTGAGTAGGTTAACATCAGTGTCATGACGCCAAGAGCAAAGGGCAGCCAGAAGTTGGCTTTCCAGCCAAAGCTCTCCTCTAGCAAGCCTCCGATCGCGGGTCCGATCATAGGAACGATGGCCATGCCCATCGTGACGTAACCGATCATCGATGCGGCCTGGTCCTGATCATAAAGGTCGCGAACCGCCGCACGGCTGAGAACCATCCCGACCACGATGATGGCCTGACACATCCGGAAGACAAGAAAGACCTGAATGTTGGGGGCATAGATGCACCCAAGCGTAGCACCCAGAAAAAGAGCCAACCCCCAAAGTAGAACGGGGCGGCGCCCCGCCTTGTCGGCAATTGGTCCGATCAGGATCTGAAGCACCGCATTGACCAGCAGGTACAGGGCAATCGACAGTTGCATGACCTTGTAGTCGGCTTGAAAGTGCAGGGCCATATTGGGCAGGCTCGGCAAAAACAGATTGAGGCTGAGCGCGGACAATCCGGACAGCAAAACCAGAGTGGTAATTTTAGGAGGCGAGCGATGCGCCGACGAAGAACTAAACTGCATAGTTCACGTGTATAGTCACCACGGATAAGAATGCCATCCATCACGTGTTTTGTGAGTGAAAATTAGCAAGTTTACAATATTCACCAAGATGATTGGGAAAGATTTGCAAATTTGCCGAAAGATACTTTGGTCTTGCGGCATCTACGTATAGTGTCCGGCCAGATTTTACAGGGGATCATCGTTATGAAAGACATCCTTTCCGAACTTGAAGACCGTCGCGACAACGCGCGGCTGGGTGGTGGACAAAAGCGCATCGACGCACAGCACTCGCGCGGCAAACTGACGGCCCGCGAACGGATCGAACTGCTGCTGGACGAAGGCAGCTTTGAAGAATTCGATATGTTTGTCAGTCACCGCTGCACCGATTTCGGGATGGAGAATCAAAAGCCTGCGGGTGACGGTGTTGTCACTGGCTGGGGTACGATCAACGGTCGCATGGTATATGTGTTCAGCCAGGATTTTACGGTCTTTGGCGGCTCGCTTTCGGAAACCCATGCGCAGAAGATCTGCAAGATCATGGATATGGCCGTTCAGAACGGTGCGCCGGTGATTGGGATAAACGATTCGGGTGGTGCGCGAATTCAGGAAGGCGTGGCGTCGTTGGCTGGTTATGCCGAGGTGTTCCAGCGCAACATCATGGCGTCAGGCGTGGTTCCGCAGATCAGCGTGATCATGGGGCCCTGTGCTGGCGGCGCAGTTTACAGCCCGGCGATGACCGATTTCATCTTCATGGTCAAAGACACCTCGTACATGTTTGTGACCGGCCCCGACGTGGTCAAGACGGTCACAAACGAAATCGTTACCGCCGAGGAATTGGGTGGGGCGTCGACCCATACCAAGAAATCCTCGGTTGCGGACGGAGCGTTTGAGAACGACGTTGAAGCACTGGCCGAGGTGCGCCGTTTGGTTGATTTCCTGCCGCTCAACAACCGCGAAAAGCCGCCAGTGCGCCCGTTTTTTGACGAGCCCGACCGTCTGGAAGCCTCGCTGGACACGTTGATCCCCGACAACCCTAATACGCCGTACGACATGAAGGAACTCATCACCAAAGTGGCGGATGAGGGTGATTTCTACGAGATTCAAGAGGACTACGCCAAAAACATCCTCACCGGGTTCATCCGGCTTGAAGGACAGACAGTGGGCGTTGTAGCCAATCAGCCGATGGTTCTGGCGGGTTGTCTGGACATCGACAGCTCGCGCAAGGCCGCGCGGTTTGTGCGGTTCTGCGATTGCTTCGAAATTCCGATCCTGACGCTGGTGGATGTGCCTGGCTTCCTGCCGGGGACGTCGCAGGAATATGGCGGAGTGATCAAGCACGGCGCCAAGCTGTTGTTTGCCTACGGTGAAGCCACGGTGCCAAAAGTTACCGTCATCACCCGTAAGGCTTATGGTGGTGCCTATGATGTTATGGCATCCAAGCACCTGCGCGGTGACTTCAACTATGCCTGGCCTACAGCCGAGATCGCGGTGATGGGCGCAAAGGGCGCGACCGAGATCATTCACCGTGCCGATCTGGGCGATGCCGAGAAAATTGTACAGCACACGCAGGACTACGAAGATCGGTTTGCGAACCCGTTTGTCGCGGCCGAGCGTGGCTTTATCGATGAGGTGATCATGCCGCAATCGACCCGCCGTCGCGTTTCGCGGGCCTTTGCCAGCTTGCGGAACAAGCACGTGAAAAACCCGTGGAAAAAGCACGACAACATCCCCCTTTAAGGGGATGTGCCAGGAAATCTGCCCGGCCAAAAAAACGGTTTGGACAGCGTCTCGGACAACCGGTCAGGGCAGGTTACTTGGGTGCAAAATTGACTTTGAGGCCACAACTGCTAATGAGTTGCCCAATTAGACATAGAACAGCGCGGGCCGAAAGCCAGGCGCGCGCGATCCCGGAGAGAGGAGCTCGCCTGTGGCGGGTCCGGGATCGCGCCTTAGCTGTTGTACTGTCGGTTTTTGCGGTTCCCGTTCTGGCTGATACCGAAAACCTTTTGCTGGTCCCTTCCGGACAGCCAGTGCACCTGAGCGACGTTCTGTTGGACAATAACCCAGGTGAGCTTTGGGTGCGATTTCGCTTTATTGCGCCCAAGATCGGTTCGGACATTGGCCGGATCGGGTACGATATCGCCTCGGTCGATATGGAACATCTGTGCCAGACGCTGGCGGTTACCTATGTGGCCAAATACCAACTGGACGCTGCCCGGGTGGTCATTTCCCTATCTGACAGGCCTATCGAATTCGGCCGTACATCCCCTGATGCCACGCAGTTCTTTGAAGCCTACCGGCTGGAACAGTCCCGATGTATCTGGGAGGGGCTTTGACTATGAATCACGCTATTCATCCCGTCAGGGCATTTCTGAACAGCTACGCGGCCTTGGAGGTGCGCACCATGACATCATCCTGTGACGGATGTGAATATCTGATCACCATGACCCCTTGTGCAACTGAGGTGGAACCATGCTGAAACATCGCGGATTTCCCGGGCGCCTGCCGGGTACTGACTTTCAGTTCATTATTCGTCGGGCCAATCCCAAAGGCGTGACGCCCCTGACCCGCCGCGAGCGGTTTCGAGATCGTAAACCCGCGGACAAGCGCGCGGATGCTGCTTTTATGGAAGCCCTGTGGGCGCATTTCGGCGACCAACCGTTTGAGAGGGGCAATTTGGATGCTGGCCGTCTTTGCTGGCTCTTCGAACGCGAAGTCATTCCGGCCGAAGATCCGTTTGATCCGGCTAGTTACGACGCGCTTTTGGTCATTGATCCGAATGTGGGCCGGATTTCCTTCCCCGAAATTTTTGACGGGGTGCGCTGATCGTGCAATCCGCTGTCGCACATAGCACCTTGGGGCATTCCCGGCCCAAAACCCTGCCCGTGTCGGGGCAGGGTTGGTGTTTGTGGTCAGAAGTTCAGCTGCGCCGCCAACTGAATTCGGTTGCTGTCAAAGGTGCGTCCGGTCGGTGCATCGTTCCGCTCACCATAGAAGTATTCGGCGCTAAGCGTCAGATTGTCGGTCGCTTTATAAAAGGCGTTCACGTGGATCGTTTCAACCTCGGTAAAGGACAGGGTCCCGGTCGAGGTCGGCAGGTCGTAATTCTCTTGCCCATAAGCGATGCCGACGTTCCATTTGGGGCTCAGTTCCTGGCGGAATTCCACGGTAAATCCATCCACGTCATTGGCCTGTCCGTTGACGATGGCGTCACCGGCAGCGATCAGGTAGGGGCCCAAAGCCTCGCCGTCGACATAGTTGACCTGAAACAGACCGCCTTGCCAGGGCCGGATGCCAGCCGAGAGGGTATAGCCGGTCTGATCCACTTCGACCGCGCCGGATTGCGCCTTACCATACAAAGCCGAGGCGCGGGCCAGGTAGGTACCGTTGTTGTATTCGATGGAGCCGGTCAGGACGGGATCATTCGAATCCGAGCCGCCAACGTTTTCCTCGATCGCCACCGCAAAGGTTGTGTCAGAGCCCAGCGTGTTCGTATAGCGCACTTGAGGGACGCGAGCGAAAGGAATGCCAACGGGGCCGTTGAATTCAACGGTCGTGGGATAGGTGTCCAACGGCTGGAAGTTGGTCCAGAATTGACCGATCAACCAGTTATCACCAATACGGATATTGGCGTGGCGCAGGCGCAGTTCAGCAGGCCCATCCGTCCCGCCGGAAAACAGGTCCAGTTCCAGCTGGCCCGCAATATCGCCGATGGCAGACGGCGTATTGGTCCGAAGCCCGATGCGCGATTGGCGCACGGTAGCCCCAAAGGTGCCGCTGGTCGCGTTTGCTGGCTCGCCAATTCGGGTCGCATCGGCAAGATCGCCCAGTTCAAAGTCCGTGTCGTAGAAGAAATCAGCCTTAACGTACCCATAAACATCAAGAGTGGTGTTTCCGATTCGAAGATCGCCAGTGCCAGCGCCGGGATTTGCGGCCTCCAGGGCTTCGACGCGGGCACGCAGGGCATCAAGTTCCGTTTGCGTCTGGGCGTCTTGGGCGAAAGCAGCCGCGGCGGACATGCCAAGCGCGGACACGGCAAGCAGCAACGCCGTTTTTCTCTTTGCAATCATGTGGATATTTCCTTGTGTGCGAGTGTGCACGGGTACCGTTCCACGCAAGAGAACTTGAGGGAAATCACGAGAACGGGATGGGAAGCGCCTAGTTTCTCAAGGAAACGTGCAAAACTTTCGGACCGTTTTCACCCTAAGGTGAACAGATCGGTTAACCCTTTGCGTTTGAAAAGACAAATTCTGGCGCCCTTTTTCGCAACCCGTGATGTTGCAGGCGCAGAAACAGACCAATTGCTGAGGAAAAGTAACAGCAACGTGACGGCATTGGTCTCGCGTTTCACCCCCAAAACTGCATCTGATCTCGGCGCGAATCTGCGCGCGCATTCGCCCAATGGGCGATTTCCAGCCGGAATCCTGACCGGAAACAATACTTTGTTTACGCATTTGATTGTGCCAAGCAACCTGACCAAGCCGTGCGGCTCTACTTTGCCTGCGTCGCACAAGCACCTACTATTCCGTACCCCTTCCTTCCGCGGGCAGGCTTGTGATGTTCACAAAGTCCTGCCCGCGTTTTTCTTTGCGCAATATCCAAGCGTAAAGCGGCACAAATCTGCGCAAAACTCTGTTCAGGACGGCCTGTTATTGAATAACAAGGTCGAAATCGGACATCTGCCCCGGAACGCATCAAGAATTCCAAAGGGGCAGATATCATGCGAATCTCGAAACTCGTTCTTGCAATGGCGACCTGCGCAGGCCTTGCCGCCTGTGGTGACACGACGGGCGAACAGGCGCTGCTTGGCGGCGGCGCAGGCGCCGTCGGGGCGGCTGTTGTCAGCGCCGACCCGCTGTTCGGCGCGGTTGTCGGCGCGGCGGGCAACGTCCTGTACTGCAAGACACAAAACAACTGTAGGTAATACCGGGTTTTTCGGGGCGCGCGTCGCCCCGACCGTCATCGCGCATCACGCCGCCGTGGGGAACGTTCCCTGGGGCGGCGTTTTGCGTTCTCAGAACATCAAGACAAAGGACGTTCCATGTTTAACAAGATCCTGATCGCCAACCGGGGCGAGATCGCCTGCCGGGTCATCAAGACAGCCCGCAAGATGGGTATCGGCACCGTTGCCATCTATTCGGATGCAGACAAGAACGCCTTGCATGTGTCGATGGCGGATGAATCGGTGCATATCGGCCCGCCGCCTGCGAACCAGTCCTATATCGTGATCGACAAGGTCATGGATGCCATTCGCCAGAGTGGGGCCCAGGCGGTGCATCCTGGTTATGGCTTCCTGTCGGAAAATTCGAAATTCGCCGAGGCGCTTGAGGCCGAAGGCGTTGCATTTGTTGGTCCACCGGTTCGGGCAATCGAAAGCATGGGCGACAAGATCACCTCGAAGAAAATCGCACAAGAAGCCGGTGTTTCCACCGTTCCCGGTTACATGGGGCTGATCGAAGACGCAGAAGAGGCCGTCAAGATTTCCAACGAAGTCGGCTATCCGGTCATGATCAAGGCCAGTGCCGGCGGCGGCGGAAAGGGCATGCGGATCGCGTGGAATGATGAAGAGGCGCGCGAGGGCTTCCAGTCGTCCAAGAACGAGGCCGCAAATTCGTTTGGTGACGACCGGATCTTTATCGAAAAATTCGTGACCCAGCCACGGCATATCGAGATTCAGGTTCTGTGCGACAGCCATGGCAACGGCATTTATCTGGGCGAGCGTGAATGCTCGATCCAGCGTCGGAACCAGAAGGTGGTCGAAGAAGCACCGTCACCTTTCCTGGACGAAGCGACCCGTAAGGCGATGGGCGAACAGGCCGTGGCACTGGCCAAGGCCGTGGACTATGCCAGCGCCGGTACGGTTGAATTCATCGTCGATGGCGAAAAGAATTTCTACTTCCTGGAAATGAACACACGCCTGCAGGTGGAACACCCTGTCACCGAATTGATCACTGGTGTCGATCTGGTTGAGCAGATGATCCGAGTGGCGGCGGGTGAAAAGTTGTCGATCACACAGGACGACGTGACCCTGACCGGCTGGGCCATCGAAAACCGCCTGTATGCCGAGGACCCTTATCGCGGCTTCCTGCCGTCGATTGGTCGTCTGACCCGCTATCGTCCGCCGCAAGAGATTGCCTCTGGTCCGCTGTTGGTGAACGGTAAATGGCAAGGTGAAGCGCCCGAAGGTGAAGCCGCCGTGCGCAACGATACCGGCGTCTATGAAGGCGGCGAGATCAGCATGTACTATGACCCGATGATCGCCAAGCTGTGCACCTGGGCCCCGACCCGTGGGCAGGCGATCGAGGCGATGCGTGTTGCACTCGACAGCTTTGAGGTCGAAGGCATTGGCCACAACCTGCCCTTCCTGTCGGCTGTGATGGACCATCCGAAATTTGTCAGCGGCAACATGACCACGGCCTTTATCGCCGAGGAGTATCCCGAAGGGTTCGAAGGCGTCGAATTACCCGAGGCAGACCTGCGCCGGATCGCCGCGTCCTGTGCCGCCATGCACCGCGTCGCGGAAATCCGCCGGGCCCGCGTGTCGGGTCGGATGGATAACCACGAACGCAAAGTTGGTGACCGTTGGGTCGTTTCCGTTCAGGGCAACGAATTCGCGGTTCAGGTGGGCGCCGACAAGGAAGGTGCGACGGTTCGCTTCGAAGATGGAGCGACTTTGCGTGTGGCCTCGGACTGGACACCGGGCGATCAACTGGCAGTTTTGGACGTCGATGGCAACCCGCTGGTTTTGAAGGTTGGAAAAATCTCGGGCGGGTTCCGTATTCGCAACCGGGGCGCAGACCTCAAGGTCCATGTCCGCACGACACGTCAGGCCGAGCTGGCGCGTATGATGCCCGAAAAGCTGCCGCCGGATACTTCGAAAATGCTGCTCTGCCCGATGCCCGGCCTGATCGTAAAGATCGACGTCGAAGTGGGCCAGGAAGTGCAGGAAGGTCAGGCGCTGTGCACTGTTGAGGCGATGAAGATGGAAAACATCCTGCGCGCCGAAAAGAAGGGTGTCGTGTCCAAAGTCAACGCAGGCCCCGGCGACAACCTCGCTGTGGACGACGTGATCATCGAGTTCGAGTGATCATGATCGCGTTTTCCCCTTATCTCCATGGTTTCTCGGCGGTTCGCGCCGGGAGCTTTGGGCGTGGCGAAAGCGCTCAGCCGCCCTCGCGTCGTTCGCGGATTTCGCGTTCGCGCAGGGGTGTTTTGTCGATGGAACGGCCGATTTCACGTGTGCTCCACGGCGAAGGTTTGCGCAGTTTGACCACGCCGTCCTTGTCGACGAACACCATCTGGAAGCCGCGCGGGCGCAATTGTGACCGGATCGGAGATCGGGCGGACGGATCGGTATCGGTCAGCACGACCACATCCCGGTCGCGCATGGCCTCTTCGCCTTCCAGAAGCATGTCGATTTGCTGTCGGAAACGCGGGTCGGCGGGTGTATCGGCAAAGACGACGATGGGCCGGCTGACCCATAAGTATTCGCTCAGTTCGCTATCACCAGCGGGGCGGACAAAATCTTCATCGGCAGGCGCAGACCCATCTGCCGCCATCGCGACCAGCGGGAATAGTGCCGAGAAAACAAGGGCAAGCGTTCGTGTCATAGGGCCTCCTGTTCGTTTGAATATAGCCTCTGCGCCGGTGAATGCGACCGGCGAAATGCACGCAGGCATCAAAATATCGCGTTTACACCTGCCGCGATGCGCGGCACCGAACGTTAAAACGCGCAGGCAATGCCTGTTCGCGCCCCGAATTGAGAAAAGGAATACGCAATGACCGATACGAAAGACTGGCAGGCGCTGGCCGAGAAAGAGCTGCGCGGACGCCCGTTGGACGACCTGACCAAAGAAACTTTGGAAGGCATCGACGTCAAACCTCTTTACACGCAGGAAGACACCGCTGAACTGCCGCATATGGGGTCGATGCCGGGGTTCGGGCCGTTCACGCGGGGCGTGAAGGCGACGATGTATGCCGGGCGTCCTTGGACGATCCGCCAATATGCAGGCTTCTCAACGGCCGAAGAATCGAACGCGTTCTATCGCCGCAATCTGGCAGCCGGTCAGCAGGGTGTGTCGGTCGCTTTCGATCTGGCGACGCACCGCGGTTATGACAGTGACCATCCGCGCGTTGTCGGTGACGTGGGCAAGGCCGGTGTGGCCATCGACAGCGTCGAGGACATGAAGATCCTGTTCGATGGCATCCCCTTGGACAAGGTCTCGGTTTCGATGACCATGAACGGGGCGGTGGTTCCAATTCTGGCCAGTTTCATCGTTGCAGGCGAAGAGCAGGGGCATGACAAATCCGTGCTGTCCGGCACCATTCAGAATGACATTCTGAAAGAGTTCATGGTGCGCAACACCTACATCTACCCGCCTGATCCCTCGATGAAGATCATCTCGGACATTATTGAGTTCACGTCGAACGAGATGCCGAAATTCAATTCGATCTCGATCTCGGGCTACCACATGCAAGAGGCTGGGGCGAATCTTGTGCAAGAGCTGGCGTATACGCTGGCTGACGGGCGCGAGTATGTACGCGCCGCGACGCAGGCAGGGATGGACGTGGATAAGTTTGCAGGGCGTCTGTCGTTCTTCTTTGCTATCGGCATGAATTTTTTCATGGAAATCGCCAAATTGCGCGCTGCGCGTACGCTTTGGCATCGGGTGATGACAGATTTCGGTGCAAAGTCCGAGCGGTCCAAGATGCTGCGCACCCACTGCCAGACCTCGGGCGTGTCGCTGCAGGAACAGGACCCCTATAACAACGTGATCCGCACCGCCTATGAGGCGATGAGCGCGGTTCTGGGCGGTACCCAGTCCCTGCACACCAACGCGCTGGATGAGGCGATTGCGCTGCCTACTGATTTCTCGGCCCGTATCGCGCGGAACACGCAGCTGGTTTTGCAAGAGGAAACAGGTGTCACCGACGTCGTCGATCCACTGGCTGGTTCGTACTACATCGAAAGCCTGACCAACGAGTTGATCGAAAAAGCCTGGGCCTTGATGGAAGAGGTCGAGGAAATGGGCGGCATGACCAAGGCCGTTGCCAGCGGTATGCCCAAGCTGCGGATCGAGGAAAGCGCCGCCCGCCGTCAGGCCATGATTGACCGGGGTGATGAGGTCATCGTCGGTGTCAACAAGTACCGCAAGGAACAGGAAGACCCGATTGATATTCTGGATGTCGACAACGTCGCCGTGCGCGAAGCTCAGGTCGCGCGGTTGGATCGTATCCGCGCCACCCGCGACGAGGCCGCCTGTCAAGCGGCGCTGGACACGCTGACCAAGACCGCCAGTGAAGGTGGAAATCTGCTGGCCGCCGCCGTCGAGGCCGCCCGCGCCCGTGCATCCGTAGGAGAGATCAGCATGGCAATGGAAAAAGAATTCGGCCGCCACCGCGCCGAAGTGAAAACGTTAGCCGGTGTCTATGGCGCAGCCTACGAAGGCGACGAAGGATTTGCCGCGATCCAGAAGTCCATCGAGGAATTCGCCGAGGCTGAAGGCCGCCGCCCGCGCCTGCTGGTGGTCAAGATGGGGCAGGATGGGCATGACCGCGGTGCCAAAGTGATCGCAACCGCCTTTGCGGACATCGGGTTTGACGTGGATGTAGGCCCGCTGTTCCAAACCCCGGCTGAGGCCGCGCAGGACGCTGTGGACAATGACGTGCACGTCATCGGTATTTCGTCGCAGGCAGCGGGGCACAAAACACTGGCGCCGCAGTTGGTTGAAGAGCTGAAGAAAGCCGGTGCCGAGGATATTCTTGTTATCTGCGGTGGGGTGATCCCGCAGCAGGATTATCAATTCCTCTACGATCATGGCGTCAAAGCGATCTTTGGCCCGGGCACCAATATCCCCGAAGCCGCTCAGGACATCCTGCGCCTGATCGGTGAAGCGAAAGGCTGAGGCTTTCAAAGATTTTCGTCGAAAAATCTTGTGATCCACCGCCTTTAAGGAAAACATGCGACCAGATCCGATAGGGTCTGGTCGTTTTTCATAGGAGGCGCTGTGTGTTACTGGATCATCTGGCGGTTGCGGGCGAAACGCTCGAAGAGGCGTCTGCCCATGTCGAACAGGCATTGGGAGTACCGCTGCAAGACGGCGGCAAGCATGAAAGATTCGGCACCTACAATCGTCTTTTGGGGCTGCGGGATGGCCTGTACCTTGAGGCCATCGCGATTGACCCACAGGCACCGAACCCGCAAACAACCAGATGGTTTGATCTGGACCGGTTCATAGGCGCGCCGCGCCTTACGAACTGGATTTGCCGGGTGCCGGACATTTCAGCCTCGTTGACCGTTTTCCCCGATGGCGTTGGGCATCCGATTGATCTGGCCCGCGGCGCGTTGAGCTGGCAAATGGCGGTTCCGCCAAACGGGCGTCTGCCCTTCGACAATCTGTTCCCGGCGCTTATTCAGTGGCACGGAGATTTGCATCCGGCAAATATGCTGCAGGATAGCGGCTGCCGTTTGCGTCGATTGGTGGTTTTTCACCCGGACGCGCTGGAGCTTGCCAGGCTGCTAGGCGAAATGGGCGCTGTGGTTTTTGACACAGGCCCGGCCGCATTGCGGGCAGAGTTCGAAACACCGCATGGGAAACGCGTTTTGGAATGAAAATCAGACAAGCCAAAGCAGCGGATGCCAAAGAGATAGCTGCGATCACCAACGCAATCATTCGCGACACGCTGGTAACATTCACAACCGACGAACGCAGTGTAGACAGCATTGCACGTGACATCGAAGCGCGCGGTCCGGCCTGTCTTGTGGCTGAACAGGACAACCAGATTCTTGGGTTTGCCACCTATGGTCCGTTTCGATCCGGTCCGGGATACGCACAGTGCCGCGAGCTGACGATCCAACTGGCTACTGATGCGCGCGGTCAAGGTACGGGGCGCGCTTTGATGCGGGCGCTTGAGGCTGCCGCCCGGGCAGAGGGAGCTCATGCACTGGTGGCGGGGATTTCTTCGGCAAATCCGGGGGCAGTTTCTTTTCACGCGGCCGTGGGCTTTGTCGAAGTCGGACGCATGCCCGAGGTTGGGTTCAAGTGGGGGAAACGTCTGGACCTTGTGCTGATGCAGAAAATTCTTGCCACAGACGGTTTGGTTGCACCTGACAGTCCCGATTTGGGACGCTAGGGTGCGCTCATGTCGATCTGGATCCGTATATCCGATGCGCTGAGCGCGCTTGCCCAGGGTGAAAGCCTTACCGCAGTCTTTGAAAAGCTACGCTCGCCACCCGAACGGTCGGTGGCCTTCACCATCGCAGTGATCGCATTGGGTGCAAAAATGGCGAAGGCTGACGGGCAGGTGACCCGGGATGAGGTCACGGCGTTTCGCGACGTGTTCCAGATCGCCCGCGATGATGAGGAAGGCGCAGCGCGCGTGTTCAACATGGCCCGCACGGATGTTGCGGGCTATCAGGACTATGCCCACAAGATCGCGCGCATGTTTTCCGAGGATAGCACCACGCTGTGCGACCTGATGGAGGGGTTGTTCCACATCGCTATGGCGGACGGATTCTATCACCCCAACGAAAACGAGTTTCTGGAAGAGGTCAGCCATATTTTCGGCCAGACCGATGCGCAGTTCATGGCCTTGCGTGCCCGTTTTGTGCCAGATGCGCCCAATGATCCCTACACGGTTCTTGGGGTGCCGCGGGACATGCCGTTACCCGATATTCGCAAGGTTTGGCGGCAACTTGTGCGCGAAACGCACCCAGATGCGATGTTGGCGCGTGGAGTTCCCGAAGAGGCCGTACGTCTGGCTGAAAAGAAGATGATCGACATCAACCGCGCCTGGGACGAAATCAACGGGGCGCAGGCCTGAGGCATGCGCCTCGCGACTTATAACATCGAGTGGTTCGCCACTCTGTTTGATCGTCATGACGAACTGATCGCCGATGACAGTTGGTCAGGTCGCCATGATGTCACCAAGGCGCAACAGATCGAGGCCATCGCCAAAGTTTTGACGGCGATCGATGCGGATGCTGTGCTGGTTGTCGAAGCACCAAACACAGGGAAATCTCAGAACACGGTCCGCGCGCTACAAAACTTTGCCGAGGCTTTCGATCTGCGCACCAGCGAAGCCGTGATGGGGTTTGCCAACGATACGCATCAAGAACTGGCCTTGTTGTATGACCCGCGCGTTCTGACGGTGCGACATGATCCAAAAGACGGAGGGCAACGGGCCCCGCGTTTCGATCAGGTGTTTCACATCGACCTCGATATTGACGCAACCGAGGATCAGGTACAGTTTTCCAAGCCGCCTATGGAATTGGCGGTTGAAACCAAGGCAGGCGAACGGTTCCGTCTTATTGGCGCGCATCTGAAGTCAAAGGCGCCTCATGGGGCGGAAACCCGCGATGCGGCGATTCGCATCTCGATCGCCAATCGCCGAAAACAGTTGGCTCAGGCGATCTGGCTGGGCAGGCGGATCAAGGCGCATCTGGCGGCTGATGAAAAGGTGATCTTAATGGGCGATCTGAACGATGGTCCGGGGCTGGACGAGTTCGAAAACCTGTTCGGTCGCTCATCGGTTGAAATCCTGCTGCAATCGGGGGTGTTCGACCCCCACGCGGATACGGCCTTCGGGTCAGAACCGGGTGAACGCCCGTCGACCGCGCGCTTTTATCGGCCCCAAGATCGCGAGTATCTTGAGGCGTTGCTGGACTATATTATGATCAGCGATGGGTTAAAGGATCGTCGCCCGGACTGGCGCATATGGCATCCGTTTCGCGATCCGGCTTGCCGGGATGCGCAGGATCTACATGAAGCGTTGCTAACCGCGTCCGACCATTTCCCTGTCACTCTGGATATCGAGCTGTGATCTTTCAACCGCGTTTCAGTTGCCCTATATTTTCGATATGAAACGTTTCATTCCAATCTGCGCGCTGGCTGTCATTATGGCCCTTCCGGCCTCTGCCGAGGAAGAGGGGAACAAATCCCTGATGGAGCAGGGGGCAGAGCTGTTCTTTGAAGGCCTGCGCCAAGAGATGGAGCCTGCTTTGGATGAACTGCTGGGCCTGGCCGAACAGTTTGGCCCTGCAATGCAGTCATTTATTGCGGAAATGGGGCCCGCTTTGGCCGAGCTGGCAGATGAGATTGAGGATTGGAGCGCCTATGAAGCACCCGAGATCCTGCCTAACGGCGATATAATTATCCGCAAAAAGCCGCCGCAGGACCCAGAAATACAGCCAGAGATCCCTGAAGGCCCGCCCGAGGGCGAAACCGAAATCTGATATCTAGTCCCGGATGATGACGCGGGTTTCGGATTTCAAAGCGTTGCCGAGTGACTTTAGCCGTGCCTCGGCCACTTCGTTGAACAGGGGGCGTGCTGCAGTTGGCAAGAACAGGTCCAGTTGTTGCTTCTTGGGGTAAAATTTCAAAGTCGCCATCGGCGCATCATTCTGCATCCACAGCATGGCACCAAACCGCATGGCTTTTCCCAAAATCTCGGCCTGTTTCTGGTCTTTCTCGTCTAGGAGTTCGTACAGTGCGGTGAACCGGTTGCCCTCGCGTTTGTTGCGATACCGGTGCTGCAGGGCCAGCCCGATATAGACTCGTTCCGAGTGCTTCAAGCCGCCCAGATTGGCACGTGTGACGTAGTCGAAACAGACCTCGGCGCGATAGTCAGGATGTGCGCGCCAGCTTACGTCGTGCAACAGACAGGCCGCCTTTATCAGGCGGATGCGCGCGGGCGGGGCTGATTTGAACAGCGGCATCACGAAATCGAGCAGATGTTTTCCGAAACCGGGCAGGCGGGCGTCCTTGGCTTCGGAAAAACGGCTGGCCTCGATCAACGGATCACGGTCCCGCAGGTTTTGCGGCATCTGTTCGTAAAGCAGACCTTCGCGGATACCATAGCTGGAAATGGCGATATCCTTGGGTTTGAACGTGCGGATCAAGCGTGCCAGCACATCCATCGCATAGGGGATCAGCGCCATCCGTGATCCCGACACACCGGCTTTGCTGCGCAGCTTTTCCGGGTCACCTTTTTCGATGAATTTAATGGTCTCGCGCACCTGCTTGGTGGTCATGCGATATTCATGCAGCACGTTCAGGGGATAACCCCGGCGCAGCATGTCCAGACGCGCAAATGCTCGCCAGCTTCCGCCCACAAGGAACAGGCGATCGCGTTGCGGCCCCATCTGGTCGCGCAGATCCTCCATCGTGGATTTGATGTGCGCCTTGCGTGCGCGTCGGCCACCTTTGATGTCCCGTAGTTTCAGTGGCCCCAGCGCCGAAGTCAGGCGCCGGCCGACACCGCCGTCTCCTATCTCGGCCAATTCCATTGAGGACCCGCCGATGTCACAGATCAGGCCATATGCGCCGGGCCACCCAAGCAGGACACCCTGCGCGGACAGGCGAGCCTCTTCATCGCCGTTGATGACCGATACGGTCAGGCCGGTTTCGGCTTTGACTTCGGCACAAAACTCGGGGCCATCCTCGGCCTCGCGCACGGCCGCGGTGGCGACGACATGCAGGCCGGGCAGGCCAAGGTCATCGGAAAGTTGGGCAAACCGACCCAAAGCGGCCAGGGCGCGTTTGCGACCCGTCGGGTTGAGCCGCCCTGTGTCCGAAAGGCCCGCGCCGAGCTCGCACATCACTTTTTCATTGTAGAAATAAGCCGGTGAGCGCGCGGCGCCGTCAAAGATCACCATCCGGACTGAGTTTGATCCGACGTCAACCACACCCACGCGTGACAGAGCTCGGGCTTGGGGGTCATCAAAGAGGGGCTTTCCGAACGGACCCCAGTCAGGGATTTCGGTAACGACAGTCTGATCCATGTCTCTTCCAGATATTCCGCGTGCAGAATGCGAGATGACCCGGCGTGGGTCAATTCCCAGATTGGATATCATCCAAATCTGCGCTCAAAACACGCACCGCCAAGGCGCGGGTAATGTCGCGCTTTTCCGATAGGGCAAGCTGGTCCAGTTGCGCCACAACACTGGCGGCAGTTTCAAAGCGCCGGTCCATATGTTTGACCAAATAGGCGATGACCTCAGGGCTGGGGTTCAATTGCCGGTCCACGAACAGCTTGGCCAGAACCGCGCCCAGCAATGCATCATCCGGAGGATCCAGTGCCACGTGATGCGCGCCCTCGATCCGGCTTTGGAGATCGGGCAGCGGAAGTTGCCAGAAATTAGGGGCCAGCCGTCCAGTCATGAGAAGGGCGTTGCCTTCGGCCAACACAAGATTGTGCAGGTGAAACAGTGTTTTCTGTTGTTCTAAGTCGTCCGCGATCATCGGGACGTCTTCAACCGCGACAGGCGCGCGTGCCAGATCCGGCACGTCTTCGTGACGCACATCCGCGGCCTGAATGATCCGACCACCGGTTTCCGCCGCCCAGACATGTGCCAGATGGGTTTTACCTGCGCCCGCAGGGCCGCTCAGAACCAGTTTGTTGCCCGGCCAGGACGTGGCCGAGATCATTGCAACCGCCAGTGCATTCGCGGGAGAGACGAAAAAATCCTCACGCCCCAGCGCAGTTTTCGCCGGAAGATCAAAGCTTAGCTGAAGGGCCATATTACAGGTCTTCCTGATCCGCGCTTTCGAGGCCGGTATACAGGCGGCTGCCCAAATAGACCGATGTTGCATACCGCGCCAGCACTCCCAGCGCTGCGGCAACGGGCACCGCGATCAGCATCCCGACAAAGCCGAACAAGGCACCGAAAACTGACAGAGCCAGCAGCAACCATACTGGGTGCAAACCCACTGAGCTACCTACCAGCTTTGGCGTCAGGAAATTGCCTTCGGTTACCTGGCCCAGCGCAAAAATCCCGGCAACCAGACCGATCTGCGCCCAGTCTCCCCAGAATTGGAACAGCGCCAGACCGATGGCCAGCGTGCCGCCGATCAGGGCGCCGAGATAGGGGATGAACGTGACCAGACCGGCAATAAAGCCCACGATCAGCCCGAACTGCAGACCGACGGCCATCAATGCCACGGCGTAATAGGTTCCAAGGATCAGGCAGACGGTCCCCATACCCCGCACGAAAGACGCCAGAACGCTGTCGATATCGGCGGCCAGACGTTTGATCGTTGGGGCGTGGTCGCGCGGCAACAGGTCTCCGATACGGGCAATCATACGGTCCCAGTCCAGCAACATGTAAACGGTTACGACCGGGACGATGACCAGAAGAACGACAACGTTGATCGCCGAACCCAATGAGGCAGCCACGGTCTGCAGCACATCGCCGGTCTTGGATTTTAGGGTTTCGCCCATTGAGACAAGGAACTGGTGCGTGCTTGATTCCGTGTCCAGCAATGACGGGAACTGTTGTTCAACAAACCCGCGCAGTTGTTTGAACAGGCTGGGCATAACTTCGACCAATTCGATCAACTGTGTGATCAGCGCAGGCGCGACCATCAGGATCATCAGGGCAAAGCTGAGAATGCCAACGACGGTAATAATCCCGGTCGCAGCCATGCGCGACAGGCCCAGATTTTCCAGTCGATCTGCGACAGGATCAAGGAAATAGGCGATCGCGCCGCCAATTACAAAAGGTAGTAGAACGTCGCCAAGTGCCCATAGTAAAAGCACAAAAATAACAGCGGCAATGCCCCAGTATCTGAGTTGATCCTTTACCGGCAAGGCCATGCTCGTCCCCTTGTTCTTGGCTCTTACTGGTGTTCTTGGCGTAAGCGGCCACGTGATGCAAGCGGTTCATGCCATGGAGATTTCCAATGATTATGAGTTGAGCGTCCCAAGCTCGGGCGTATCGGCGGTGGCATTCTCATCGGGCCAGTTGGTGCGCCAGATTTCGGCGGACCAATGTCCGCAATGAACAGACGGTCGATCAAAGCCGGGCAGGGGTGGCAGTAGAGGTTCAACGACCACGTCATGACGCGGAACTGCGAAATAAGGGAAGGAATAGCGTTCTTTGCCAGATTTATTGACCACTCGATGCGGAGTGGATTTAAGCTGGCCGCCGGACCAAAGCTCAAGCATGTCGCCGATATTCACGATAAAGCCGCCGGGAGGGCAATCCGGGGTGATCCATCCGCCATCCCGGGTCTGCACCTCAAGCCCGCCGACGGGGTCGGGGGCAATGATGGTCAGGGCATCCGTGTCCTTGTGCGGATGAATGCCAAAGCCTTCCTCATCCGAGGCCTGCGGCGGATAGTGCAACAGCGTCATGTTTGTCATCGGGGTGGCAAAGGCCGCTTTCAGGACGTTGGGCTTCAGACCCAAGCCGATTTCAAGCGCGCCCAGCAGCAGTTTGGCCACATGGTCCAGTTGCGACCAATACTCCAGTATCACTTCCCGCGCGCCCTGTACTTCAACCGGCCAGAGGTTCGGGCCATAAAGCGCACAGTCATCGCGAACCGGGTGGTCCTCGGAAACTTCGAAATGCAGCTTGTAACCTTCGTATTTGTCCGCTTTGCCCGAGCCATCATTGGGCGTGAAAAACCCCATGGGGATGTATCCGCGATAGTTGTTGCGGGTGATGGCCTGATCCCACTTGCTCTGTTCATCGATGTCAAAGATCTCGCGCGTCTTGGCACGGACCTGATTAACGGTGTCAGGTGAAACCCCAGTGCCTGTGATGGAGAGAAAGCCGATGTCGGTGCAGGCGTCCAATATCCGCTGAACGGTTGCGTCATGGTCCGGATGGGCCGTGTCTTTCAGTGGAGAGATGTCGATCGTCGGGATTGATTGCATCAGTGAATCCTCACGCCTTGCCGCTCCAGCTCGGTGTGAACAGGGGCGAGGTTCATCTCGTGCAGATTCTGATTGCTTTTCAGCGACAGGGCTGCGGCAATTCCTGCGCCCTGACCCATGACCGCACAGCAGGCCATATTGCGGGTTGCGGCATGGGCAACCGTGTCGGCACCGTGCGAACGACCCGCGACCAAGAGGCCTTTGACGCCTTTGGGCAGCATCGAGCGGTAGGGGACCTGCATATACCGTCCCGTAGTCGGCAGGATCAGGATGCCATAGCCGTCGATGAATTCGGGATAGATGCCGATCGTATCCTCGAACCGGCCCTGATGGCGGGCGTCATCCTCGGTCATGTTATAGACCGCGTCGATCTTTCGCGTGTCGCGGATGCCGATGGTCATACCGAAATTTCGCAACCGAGCATTCTCGCAACCCGGCATGAAACGGCGCAGCGCTTCGATGGCCAGCATCGACTGACGACGGCCCTCGATCTCACCTCTTGTCAAACTGTCGGGGTCGGTCCCGTCGATTTCGGCCAAGTGGATGAGGTTCATATAGGTCAGCTCACCCGTATCGTGCATTGCACCCCAGGTGCCCGCGATAGTGTTCAGATGCGGGGGGATAAGCCCTTGATCGATGGCCTGTTGGAATGGTTTGTGGACGAAGGGCGAAAACATGTCGTCTTCTTTGCCGCTCGTCTCGATATTCCACTCACCGCCGCCGCCCCAATCCTTGTAGGTCTGGGGGTTGGCCTTGACGCCTTCCATAAAGGCGCGTTTGTCGACACCAGCCAGATGGAACATGACCGAAGCGGCCATCATGTCTTCGCGGGCGGTTTTGTGCGTCGGCGCGCCTGCGCGATGTGCCACGTCCGCGTCGCCGGTGGCGTCAATCACAACTTTGGCCAGGATCGCCTCGCGCCCCGCTTTGGATTCAGTGATGATGCCAGTGATCCGGTCACCTTCCATGATCGGAGCGACGAATTGCCGGTGCAGCATCGGATGAACGCCTGCCTCTTCAACCAGCTTGTCGGCCACTAGCTTAAAACCTTCGCTGTCCAACTCATAGCTCAGCGACTGGCTTTCGGGCACCGCGGCGCCCATGTCCTTAGCGCGGGTCTCGAACTCCATGCCGATTCCGCCAGCTTCGACCGTCTGTTCATGGCGATACCAGGCGAAACCCTCAACGCCCACGGCGGTGATGTTGCCACCCATGCAGCCGAAGCGGTCGACAAGCGACACCTCGACCCCGGCCCGGGCCGCGGCCAACGCGGCGGCCAGTCCTGCCGGTCCTGACCCGACCACAAGAACGTCTGTTTGATGAACAACCGGTATTTGACGCGCGGGTTCCTGAATGGTTTGCATGGGTGCCCCCTGGAATTGGTATTTCAGTCACAATTGAAAACCCTGACTGGCGGGTCAATCAAAAAACCGACCGGCCCGAGGTCGCAAAATAACCAATGCATGATTGCCCCCGGCGGGGCTTTGGCATAAGCAACTTTGAAGTCCAAATTCACCTTTAAAGGTTCACCAATGCGCCTCAGCCGTTACTTTCTGCCCGTTCTCAAGGAAAACCCCTCCGAGGCTCAGATCGTCAGCCACCGGCTGATGCTGCGCGCCGGGATGATCAAGCAAGCTGCTGCCGGAATTTATTCATGGTTGCCGCTGGGTTTCAAAGTGCTGCGCAAGCTGGAAAACATCATCCATGAAGAGCAGGCACGCGCTGGCCACATCGCGATCCAGATGCCCATCATCCAATCGGCGGATCTGTGGCGCGAATCTGGACGGTATGATGATTATGGTCAGGAAATGCTTCGCATGAAGGACCGGCATGACCGGGATATGCTGTTCACACCGACTGCAGAAGAGTTGGTCACCGACATCTTCCGCGGTCATGTGAGCAGCTACAAAGATTTGCCGCTGACGCTTTACCAAATCCAGTGGAAATTCCGCGATGAGATCCGCCCCCGCTTTGGTGTGATGCGCGGACGCGAGTTCTATATGAAGGACGGTTATAATTTCGACCTGACCAAAGAAGACTCGCTGCACGCCTACAACCGCCATCTGGTCACCTATCTGCGCACCTATGAGCGCATGGGCCTGCAAGCCATCCCGATGCGCGCCGATTCCGGCCCCATCGGTGGCGACAACACGCACGAGTTTCTCGTTCTGGCCGATACCGGTGAATCTGAGGTGTTCTATGACAGTGCAGTCACCGATCTGACCTTCGGTGATCGTCAGATCGACTACGACAGCCGCGAGCAGTGTCAGGCGATCCTCGAAGAGTTCACCTCGAAATACGCGCGCACGGATGAAACCCATGATGAGGCGCTGTTCAACCAAGTCCCCGAAGAGCGTCGCCGCGTGGCGCGTGGGATCGAGGTTGGCCAGATCTTCTACTTCGGCACCAAGTATTCCGAAGCCATGGGCGCAACTGTTCAAGGCCCCGATGGAAAGCCGGTTCCTGTTCACATGGGCAGCCACGGTATCGGCGTCAGCCGCCTGATCGGCGCGATCATCGAGGCCAGCCATGACGACAAGGGCATCATCTGGCCCGAAGGCGTGACGCCGTTCCATTGCGGTATCGTCAACCTGAAGCAAGGTGATGACGAGGCCGACGCCGCCTGTAACAAGATCTACGGCGCGCTGACTGCGCTGGGCCTCGAGCCGTTGTATGATGACCGTAAGGAACGGGCAGGGGGCAAGTTCGCCACCATGGACCTGATTGGTCTGCCCTGGCGCATCACCGTTGGCCCGCGCGGTCTGAAAAACGGAGTAGTTGAACTGACCTGCCGCCGCACAGGCGAAAGCGAGGAGTTGAGCCCCGAAGCGGCCGTCACGAAAGTTGCCGAAATCTATGAGCAAATCGTCTGAACAGGATCATCGGCCGCTGATCTCAGTTGTCACCGTTACACGCAACCTGATCGAAGCGGGGCGCGAGGAGCATGTCCTCGCCGCCCTGAAAAGTGTGCAGTCCCAAAAGTTTCGCAACGTCGAGCACGTCATCTGGGACGGGCAATCCGATGACGGCACACAAGACCTGTTGGAAGATGCGATTAAAAAAGTCTCGACCTCGGGCGATCCCATTCCGGTGCGGTATTTTTGCAAGGGGGACAAAAGCCTTTATGACGCGATGAATCAAGCGGTCGAGCGCTGTACTGGCGAGTATGTCCTGTTTCTCAACTCGGACGACCTGATTGCAGACGCCGAGAGTCTGCTTCGGGTGCAAAATGCCATTGGGCCGGACAAGCCCGACTTTGTGTATGGCGAAACAGTCTTTTTCGATGATGAGGGCAACCGCCGTCACGCCCGTCGACTAACCCTGAAATCCATCCTGCAGCGGTTGCCATTCGGTCACAATGCAATGGTTCTGAAACGGGCGTTGTTTCAGGAACTGGGTGGACATGACCTGCAGTTCCGTTCTGCCGCGGATTACGACATGGTTCTGCGGATGATCCTGTCTGGCCATTCCGGCCGGCGGCTGCAGACCCCGATTTCACTGTTTCGGATTGGCGGGGTGTCAGCAGACACTGACGCCGCTGGCGCCGAGATGGCCGCATGTTGGTTGAAGAATTATAGTCAGTTCTGCGATCTGTCCAGATACACGGACGCGCAGCGAATTGGATGGTACAAACAGGGCCATCTGCCGGTTCGGGTTGCAGGTGCAATCTTGCTGAAATCGCTGTCGCAGCCCGCCATCGCACGTGCCGCGCTGTACAGCCTGACAAAGACGCTGCGCCGCAAGGCTCAGTTCTGGCGAAACTTTTAGTTTCTCTGCGGTTCCGGCCGTTCCGTCAGAATATCGCCATCCGCGCTGTTGCCGCGTGCCACGACAATCGGACGGCCCAGACGTTTAACCAGTTCCTTGAATTCGAACCCCAAAAAGCGTATCCCGCAAACTCTTTCATCGGTTGCGCGATCCGTAATGCACAACCGCCCCTGACGGAACGCCAAGAGGTATCCTTTGTCTTTCAGGATGTCGGTCAAATTTGACCAGCTTGCCGCGGCGTCGAAAACAGGGCGAATGGTTGCACGCAACAGCGCTGCTGTCTCACAATCCAGTTCTGAAGATGCGTTTCGGACCAAAATAGGGTCCAACAATTCCGTACTACTCTTTACAAACATGAGCGACCCCCGCTCTAAAAAAATGTATTCCCCCATAATCAGGGTGACAAAGTTTCCAAAAATAAGCAAAACGCGAAATAAAGTTGCGTTTCAAATGTTGCATTTTGAGTTCAGTTTGCCTCGCCATGCTCACATTAACTTCATAGCTGAAACAATACCGGGCTGTCTGTGAAGAGCGTCACAACCGGTGGTATATTTTAGTGACGGGTGATCTCCTTAAATTCGAGTGACCAATTAACCGGTGCCCCCGCTGATTCGCATTTTCGAGGCTTTGAGAGTGAATTTGACCGCGCCGAAATTGCTGATAAACCGAGCAAAACGATGAACGGGTCCGCGCTGCGCTGAGTTTCGCGACCGTCGTGTATTCAAGGGACTTCCCCCTGCTTGAACTTCAGGCGCTGTTCGGATCGCGCAGGCGGCCGTCCGAGTTCATGTTGCTGAATGCGTTTTGCCTGGAATCGCCTGATGGCTATGCACCGTGGTTCGAGGACCACGCGCAATGCAATATCGGGCTCTGGCCGACCTATTCGCCCGAGGAAATGGCGTCGCAGTTGGCGATGCTGGATGATCCTGCTGCATTGACGTTGGGTCTGCATAACCGCGCCTTGTCGCTGTTGCCCGGCGATCTGCGGGATCGTGTGTTTTCCGAGTTGGAAATCAGGGGTATTTGTACCCGACCGCGCGCCGAAGAGGTGCTAAACCGCGCGGCAACGCTGACCGGCTGACAACCGGCTTGACCATCCGGTGAAATGCCGAAAGGGTCGCGACAACAAAATAACCGGAGCAGGCATGGCCAGAACACCCCCGCCCTTTGCCCCATTTGAGTGGAAAATCGCGTGGCGTTACCTGCGCGCGCGCCGTGCCGAAGGTGGCGTGAGCGTCATGACGTGGATTTCCCTGATCGGGATCACGCTGGCCGTCTTTGCCCTGATCGCCACTCTGGCCGTCCGTTCTGGATTTCGGTCCGAATTCGTCGGCACGATTCTGGGCGCAAACGCCCATGTGACTGTGTACTCCGCCGGAGAGTTTGATGCGCAGGGGCGCGTTGACCGCACAATCGCGGAATATGAAGAGATGACCAGCCGGATCGCGCAGGTTCCGGGCGTGGAACGCGCGGCCCCGCTGGTCAAAGGGCAGGTCCTGATTACCAATCGCGATCGCAGCAGCGGGGTCGAGGTCTTTGGTATCCGCCCCGACGACCTGCGCGATCTGTCCGGCGTCGCGGAAAGTGAACAGGCCGTTGGTGATCTGGCACAGTTTCAGGACAGTGAGGATGTGATTGCCATCGGGTCAGGTGTGGCGCGCAGCATTGGGGCGACGGTCGGGGACACCGTCAAGGTGACTTCACCCAACGGGGTGAAAACCGCCTTTGGGACATCGCCTCGGGTGAATGCCTATCAGGTGGTCTATGTGTTCTCGGCCGGGCGGTATGACATCGACCGCACCCGCGTTTACATGCCGTTCACGCAAGCTCAGAGCTTTTTCAACCGCGACGGTGTGGCGGACGAGATTGAAGTGATGGTTGAACGGCCCGAAGCGATGAACCCGGTTCTGATCCCCATCCTCGAGGCCGCAGGCGGGCGCAGCCAGATCTGGACGTGGCAGGATGCTTCGGGCGGTTTTCTGCGTGCGCTTGAGGTTGAGGACAACGTGATGTTCATCATCCTGTCGATCCTCGTCCTGATCGCGGCAATGAATATCGTGTCGGGCCTGATCATGCTGGTGAAAAACAAGGGGCGCGATATTGGCATCCTGCGCACCATTGGCCTGAGCGAAGGGTCGATCCTGCGGATCTTTTTTATCTGTGGTGCGTTCACAGGCATCATCGGCACCGTTATGGGAGTGATCCTCGGCTGCCTGTTTGCCATCTATATCGACCCGATATTCTCATTCGTGAACTACGTCATGGGCGGCGGCGTCTGGGATCCGTCCATTCGCGGCATCTACTCCTTACCCGCCGAGTTGCACCTTTCAGATGTTCTCAAGGCGATTGGGCTGTCGTTGGGGCTGTCGTTCATCGTCACCTATTTCCCGGCCCGCCGCGCGGCGCGGCTGAACCCGGTTGAGGCGCTGCGCTATGAATGATCTGACGATGCGGCTGAACGGTCTGACCAAGACCTACCTCAAGGGCACTCCGGGTGAGGTGCAGGTGTTGCGTGGGGTCGATCTGGAATTGCGCGCAGGTGAGGCTGTGGCTTTGGTCGCGCCATCCGGGGCAGGCAAATCGACACTGTTGCACATTGCCGGACTGCTGGACAAACCAGATGAAGGATCAGTTGAGATCGCGGGCCAGAATGTAGCGGGCAGGGGGGATCGAACCCGTACAGCGCTTAGACGGCAGGACGTTGGGTTCGTGTACCAGTTCCATCATTTGTTGCCCGAGTTTACCGCGCTGGAAAACATCACCCTGCCGCAACTGGCTAACGGTATATCCGAAAAGGCTGCACAGGACAGGTCGATGGCTTTGCTGGACCGCGTTGGAGTGGCGGCACGTGCCAATCACCGCCCCGCCGCCCTGTCAGGCGGCGAGCAGCAGCGTGTTGCGTTTTGCCGGGCCTTGGCGAACAAGCCACGCGTTTTGCTGGCGGATGAACCGACCGGTAATCTGGATCCCGAAACCTCGGATCAGGTATTTGGTGCGCTGATGTCGCTGGTCCGGGATGAAGGGCTTTCAGCGTTGATTGCCACGCATAACATGGATCTGGCCGCGCGGATGGACCGTAAGCTGAGACTGGAGGCGGGTGTTCTTAAGCCAGTTGAGTGATGGCGACTCCGATCGCCATCACGGCTATGCCCCCGGCCCGTATCCATGTCAGCGGCGTGACCTGAGCACCGAACAGGCCAAAATGATCGATGGCCGCCGTGCTGATCAGCTGTCCCAGCAGAACAAAGAACACTGCGTTGCCGACCCCGAAATGGGGGGCAACATGCGTGATCGACAGAACATAAAACGCAATCAAAACACCGGCCAGCAACAAGTGTTTCGGAGCTTGGGCCACCTTCGATAGCGCTTCCATTCCCGGGAACAGCAGCATGACCAGGGCTGACGCCACGAACGCGATGGCAAACAGGACTACGCCGGCGGTTGTCGGGGACCCGATCAGCTTGCCCAGTGCGGCATTCAAAGCCGCCAGAATCGGAACGCCGATCCCGGCCGCCAGCATAATGGCTGCGTATTGTGTCATTGCCCGTATCCTCCCGCTTCGTTGATCTGGATCATTGCGCCAAGCCGCCCGGCGGGCAAGCCTGCAAATGTCAATCGTGACAGGAGGATGCGATGATCAGACCGATGCTCGGGGCAGTTTGTGCGAGTGTAACTGCGTTGGCGTCTCAGGCCATGGCGCAGAACGTTGAAACCGGTGCCGAACTCTATCAGCATTATTGTGCGACTTGTCATGGGATCGATGCGACCGGGCATGGGCCAATGGCTGGTGTGTTGGTGATACAGCCGACTGATCTGACCCAGCTGGTATCCGGGGATGGAGTATTCCCAACAGCCCGTGTTGTGGCGCGTATCGACGGGCGTGATCCTCTGGTCAGTCATGGCAGCCCGATGCCGGTTTACGGTCCCTATTTTGACGGGCAGGATACCTCGATGAAAGCACCCGATGGGCAGCCGATCCTGACCAGTCAGCCGATTGTGGATCTGGTGGCTTATCTGGAGACGCTGCAATAAGGCTTAGCCTTCGCGGCAAATCCCTTCGACCTTCGCTCCGCTCCACGGAATGACAACGGCACGCTCGCGCTGCGCGCCAGGCAGCGGTGACAAGTCGAAATGCGCGCCCAACATGTCATGCAGGCGCTGGGTCCGCGGTGCGGTAGGGTCCAATGCCCGGCAGCAGACGTATTCCTCGACGATCGCCCCCTGTTGTTCGAATCCATAGGACAGGAAATCAGGCGATGTCTGCAGGTCGAACAAGTAGGGGTCCTTGCTTCCGCCATGTTCGGCGGCGGCACGCAGGGGGTGATAACCGGTGGACCGGCGGTTCTGCCATTGCCAGACGTGGGTCAGCTCGTGTGCAAGCAACATCCCGGCAATCAGGTCCATTTGTTCCGGGAAGTCGGACATATAGTCCTCAAGATACCAATCCTTGTTAAAATAGACCTTGTTGAACAACGCAACAGCGGCGGGTTTTGCGGTGACGACACCTTCTTCGGTTGGTGGCAGGATACGTTCCCGACAGGCTAGGCGCGGCCGGTCCTTGCGGTAAAACGTGATCGGTGTGACCGGCGCACCTTCAACAAGGCGCACGCGATCCAGATCCAACGTGTCGCCTTGAACGGCACTTACAAATGCGCGTTCCTGATCCGTCAAAGGGCGTCCACATGCAGCAAGCAAAATTAGTAGCGTCATCAAAATACGAAAGGCCATAATCAAAGCCTAATGCGAAGCGCCCGCGCTGCAACCCGTTTTCACAGGCTCATCGCCAAAACCCCGCTGATTTCGGTCAGCGACCGGCCTGATTGATCCATCCATGTATTAAAGGCCTCTTGCACCGCTGCCATCGCCTTTTTCGATGTTGGGGCCTTATCGACCACCCCTTCGGCAATCAGCCGCGCGGTCACATCTTGCGAGAGGATATAACTGTCGCGCCCTGCAAATCGCATGGCGTATTGGGCCGAAGCCCCGCCCAGACGCGACCCTCGCTTACCTAGCATCGCCAGCAGCCCGGCAAAGTCGTTCGATGGCCAACCCCCAAGAACCTGACCCGCACCGCCTTCATCACGAAGCTCCAGCAACAAGGCGGCATTGTCACGAACGGTCGCGATCTTGGTTCCGTTGCGCACAATGCGGGTATCCTGCAGCAAGGTGTCGAATTTCTCATCATCCATGAAGGCGCAGCGTCCGACATCGAAACCGTCAAACGCGATTTCAAACCCGTCCCACTTGTTTTCGATGACCTTCCAGTTGAACCCCGCCTGAAAAATAGTCTTGGTAATAACTGACAGCCAGCGATCTTCCGGCATCTCAGCAAGCTTGGCCAGGCTTTTGGGTTTGCTCAGTTTGTCATTCAGCGCATCCGAACCACCATGGCGGTTGGCGGCCATTGCAAAAATTTCATCGAAATGACGCATAAATCATGTCCTCCACCGATAAAGTTGCCTGTTGAACGCTTCGTTGCAAGGTCTCAAAGAGAGTGAGTTTTTGGACATTTGGTGCGTTTGAGATCAAAAAAATGCAGAAAAATCGAACATCGGGAAAAGAAATACTCGACAAAACAGTGGAATCGGGTTTCTGATTGACTCGTCAATCAAAGACCTGCGCCAGATATTTGTGTTAAGCAAAAACGCGCGCGATCAGTACAACGCAGCGGGTGGGGACTTGCAGCTTAGTACAAGGCGAAAAATTCCGCCTTTGTTCAAAGTGTTCACTTCCCTTTTGCGGCCAATATTGTGCATGTTGCGACATGGTATTGTCGTCTGTCCAACCTTCCGGCGCGCACCTGTGCGCTGAGGTGGACGAAAAACAAAAAAAGACAGGGAGAATGTCGATGAAAAAACTTAGTGTCAGCCTGTTGGCTATGATGGTAGCCGGTTCCGCTTACGCCGCCGATATGGGTGCCGTGGACGAGCCGATCAAACTGGCGATCAACGAATGGACCGGTCAGCACGTAACGACCCAAGTGGCGGGCGAGATGCTGAAAGCCGCAGGTTACAACGTCGAATATGTGACCGCTGGTATGATGAACCAGTTCCAGGCGATCGCAGATGGCGACATCACTGCGACGCTGGAAATCTGGTCATCCAACGTCTCGGACGAATACGCCAAGAAAATCGACGAAGGCACCGTCGTCGAAATCGGCGATCTGGGTCTGGATGCCAAGGAAGGCATCGCTTATCCGGCGCACGTGGCCGATCTGTGTCCCGGTCTGCCTGCGTGGGAAGCGCTGAAGGATTGCGCGCAGGTCTTCGCGACCGCTGAAACTCTGCCCGGTGGTCGTCTGGTCGACTATCCTGCCGATTGGGGTACGCCCGGCGCCGACCGTATGACCGGTCTTGAATTGCCGTTCAAAGCTGTGCCTGCCGGTTCCGAAGGCGCTCTGATCGCCGAATTGCGCGCTTCGACCGAGCGCAAGTCACCGCTGCTGATCACTTTCTGGCAGCCGCATTGGGCGATGTCGGCCTATGACGTTCAGTTCGTTGAATTGCCTGCCGGTGAAGAAGCCTGCTTTAACGATCCGGCCTGGGGTCCAAACCCGAACGCCGTGAACGATTGCGATTTCTCGCCCTCGCGTATCTTCAAGGCCAGCTGGAACGGTATGGAAGAGAAATGGCCCGCGGCCTATGAAATCCTGTCTAACTATCAACTGGCGGTCGAGGACCAGCAGCCGATGATGGGCGCGATCGACGTTGACGGCGGTAAAGTCGAAGAAGTTGTCGCCGAATGGATGGCTGCGAACGAAGACAAATGGCGTCCGGTTGTTGACGCGGCAACGCAGTGAGTTCGCATAAGTGACTGACGCGAATACGCCAGCCATTACCTGCCAGAATCTCTGGCAGGTTTTTGGTCAAGGCGCAGACAAAGCCCTGACCGACGCGCTGTCTCGGTCAGGGAATGATGCAGACCAAGCCGCCGCCGATCTGCGCGAACACGGGTTCATCCCGGCTGTTCAGGACGCAAATTTCGAAGTCAAAGAGGGCGAGCTCTTCGTCATCATGGGCCTGTCGGGGTCGGGCAAGTCCACACTGATCCGCTGTATCTCGCAATTGTTGCCGGGCACGGGCGGCGAAATCCGTGTCGACGGCGAAAACGTTATCGGTGCGTCGAAGAAAGCGCTGACCGAATTGCGTCGCAAGAAACTGGGCATGGTGTTCCAGCATTTTGGCCTGTTTCCACACATGACCGTTGCGGACAACGTGGCCTATCCACTGCGCGTATCGGGCGTCGGCAAAAAGGAACGGATGGCCCGCGCGCAAGAGGTCATCACTCTGGTCGGATTGGAGGGGCGCGAGGAAAGCTACCCTCGCCAGCTTTCCGGTGGTCAGCGTCAGCGCGTGGGGATTGCTCGGTCTTTGGCGGTGAACCCGGACATCTGGTTTCTGGACGAGCCGTTCTCTGCCCTTGATCCACTGATCCGCCGACAGCTGCAGGACGAATTCCTGCGCATTCAGGCGACGCTGAAGAAATCCATCGTGTTTATTACTCACGATATTCAAGAGGCGCTGAAACTGGCCGACCGCATCGCCATCATGCGCGACGGTAAGATCGTTCAGATCGGTACGCCGACGGATATCGTATTACGCCCCGTAGATGACTACGTGCGCGAATTCTCGAAAGACGTGGCCAAGGGTCAGCACGCCAAAGTCGCCTCGGTCATGCGGGACGAATCTGAACGTGGCCCGGATGATCCTGGCCTGACAACCTCGATGACCCTGGACGCCGCGTTGGCGCATTGCATGGAGCTTTATGAACCCGTTCCTGTGCGAGATGAAAACGGCAATATCGTTGGCACGGTTCATCCTTCTGATCTTGCCGCCGCGCTCCAGGTGGATGAGACATGACCGCCGTTTCAGACATCCCCAGTAACAGCGCGATCCAACTAACGGTTGGCGCGAAGGCGGCATTGATCACAGTCGTCGTCGGCGCGATTTGCCTTGCGTTGGAGGGTCTTGCGCCTTGGTTGGTCAAGTGGCCCACCGCTTGGGAATTGCCCGCGACTGAGTGGGTTGGCGCGTTTTTGGACTGGTTTCTGAACGGCATCAAACCAGCCATGCGGCTGTTTTCCGACCTGATGGCATATCCCATGAACGCGGCTAATTTTCTGTTGGGCAGCACTCCTTGGCCCATTCTTATCGGTCTGGTGACAGCGCTAGGCTGGTTTCTGGGCGGATTGCCCATGGCGGCGTTGGGGTTTTTTGGCCTGTGTTTCGTGTTCGCCTCCGGCTATTGGGCCGAGAGTATGAATACCTTGGCATTGGTCGCCGTCTCGGTTCCCGTTGCGCTGATCGTCGGCGGTGCCATCGGCATACTTGCCAACGAAGTGCCGCGTGTCAGGTCCTTTGTTCAGGCGGTTTTGGACGTGATGCAGACGGTCCCGACCTTCGCCTATTTAACCCCGCTATTGCTGCTGTTTGGTTTTGGCCCGGTTGTGGGTTTGATCGCGTCGGCCATTTACGCGGCCCCGCCAATGGCGCGGAACGTGATGCTGGGTTTGGAACGGGTCGAGCCTGAGATCAAAGAGGCCGCCATCATGTCCGGCGGCACGCGGTTTCAGCAGTTGTTTCAGGTCGAAATCCCCGCAGCGGCGACGCAGATCATGGTGGGCGTAAACCAATGCCTGATGGCCGCCCTTTCGATGGTCATCATCGCTGCCGTAATCGGCGGGTTCAACGATATCGGCTGGGAAGTTCTTCTGACCATGCGCAAGGCTCAGTTTGGTGAGTCGCTGATGGCCGGTTTGGTCATCGTTGTTTTTGCTGTGGTGATCGACCGGATGAGTGGCACGTTGGCGACTGAGCGTAAGCGCTATGATCCACGCGTTGTCTGGGCGGTCTTGGGCTTTACGGCGCTGTTCACCGTCGCCTTCTGGGCATGGCTGCCGAACCCGTCCGAACTGACCTTGCTGGACCCGATGGCCGAGGCTGTCGATAGCGGCTTGACCGCGTTCACGCAGGCCAATGGTCCTTGGCTGGATGCGCTCAAGAACAACTCATTGTTCTATGTTCTGTTGCCACTGCGGATCGGGTTGGATCAGGCGGTTTTGCCCTTCACATGGGGGTTCCAATGGACGGCTGGGATGAGCTTCGGGCTTTTTGCCGCCGGCGCGGTCATCGCAGCATTGATGGCATGGCGCGGTCACATGACCGGAGGATTGGTTGTGCTGATCTTGATCGGAATGTTGGAAACCGGCATCGCAAACCTGCCTTGGCCATTCGTTCTTACCGGCGCTGCCGCGCTCAGCTATGTCGCGGGCGGCTGGCGTCTGGCGGCGCTTTCGGTGGGGCTGCTGTGCACCATCCTCGTATCCGGCCTGTGGGAACGCGCCTTGCTGTCGCTATACCTCAGCGGTGCTGCGGTGTTTTCCTGCGCTGTCGCAGGAGGCATGATCGGCCTGGCCAGCGCCGTGTGGTCGCCGGTCTGGAAAGTGGTTCGTCCGATCTGCGACATGCTGCAGACGATCCCTCTGTTCGTTTTCCTGATCCCGGTGCTGATGGTGTTCCAGATCGGTGAATTTTCGGCCTTTCTGGCGATCTGTGCCTACGCCATCGTCCCGATGATCCGCTATACGCGGCACGGGCTGGTCAACACTCCGGAAGAGATGATGGAGGCCGCAATCTCAAGTGGCGCGACCGAGTGGCAGATCATGCGCGACGTGCGCGCGCCGTATGCTGCGCCGACGATCCTGCTGGGGCTGAACCAGACCATCCTTTATGCCTTTGCAATGCTGGTGATCGCGGCGCTGATCGGGACCACCGGTCTAGGGCAGTCGATCTATCTGGCGCTAGGTCAGGCGGATGTGGGTCTGGGCATCTCGGCTGGTGCCGCCATGGCGATTCTGGCGCTTGTTGCCGACCGTATCGTGCAGGGTTTTGCCGAAGAACGGCGTAAAGCGCTGGGACTGTGAATTGGGGCAGGGGCGGCGCGTCCGCCCCTTTTGCCCTGCACTTGATCTTAGACAAAGACCGGACAGCGTTCGGGACGTAGACCGCGCGTAACACGTTCGGAGAATACTATGACCGGTTGGGCCTTCTTCCTCGCAGCACTGATCACCTTTCTTCTCAGCCACGCCATCCCGGTGAGGCCGGGTGTTCGCGGGCGGCTGATCGAAACATTGGGGCGCAAGGGATATTTTGCGGCATATTCCGTATTGTCGCTGTTGGTTCTCGCGTGGCTAATCGTCGCCGCAGCCCAAGCACCATATGTTGAGGTCATACCGCCGCTTGCCATCTTTCGCTGGGCGCCACTCTTGGTGATGCCAATCGTGTGCTGGCTGGCTGTCGCCGGCATATCGATCCAAAACCCGTTCTCTTTTGGCGGGATGGGGCATCGCGCTTTTGACCCTGAAAAACCGGGCATCCTGCGGACCACGCGCCACCCTGTTCTTGCGGCTTTGATGCTGTGGGCGGGGGCGCATCTGCTGGCCAATGGCGGCCTGTCACACGTGATCCTGTTCGGGCTTTTTGCAGGTTTTTCGGCTTTCGGAATGGTTTTGATCGATCGCCGCAAACAACGCGATATGGGTATGGAATGGATCCGGCTGTCTCGTAATACAGCCCGCCTGTCGCTGCGCAGTCCACAGCCGTGGCCGCGTCTTTGGGTTTGGCTGGTCGCAATTGCCATCTTCATGGCATTGCTACATCTGCACACGCCTGTGATCGGATTATCGCCATTACCGTGACCCAAGAGAGTGGTCGCGCAGGTACTTGCGTGCTATCTGGAACGTTACAAATCTATACTAAGGGGTCCTTGGATGCATCTGGCCTATGTTACGACCACCGACCGCGGCGCAACCGACCGCCTGTTAAGTGCGGTTGCCGAACACCTGCTCGCCAAAGGCGCGAGCCTTGCGGGGGTGGTGCAAACCAACACTGAATGCGCGGATAGCAGCAAGTGTGACATGGATGTTCGGGTTCTGCCCGAGGGAGAGACCATTCGCATCTCTCAATCCCTTGGTGAACAGTCACGTGGTTGCCGTCTGGACCCTGCCGCGCTGGAGCAGGCCGTTGGATATGTGACCTCTTCGCTGGCCGCCGCACCGCAATTGCTGATCATCAACAAATTCGGCAAGCATGAGGCTGACGGGCGCGGATTCCGCCCCGTGATTGCCGAAGCTCTGGCGCTGGATGTTCCCGTCCTTGTTGGTGTGAACGGTCTGAACAAAGAAAAATTCGACGCGTTCACTGGTGGTGCTGCCGAACAGATCGCACCTGATCCAGAAAGCATCATTGCATGGTTCGACCGCGTCACTGCGCAACGTGAGGCCGCGGCCTGACAAAGCTCCCGTCGGGTAAGCTTCTGTTTTCCTAACTTGTTTCGTGTCGCCTGTGCTGCAATCCTCTTTCTTGGAGGAGGCAGTGCATGTGGACCAATTGGGCCGGAAACCAGCGAACGGATACGCCAATAGCGCGCCCGACGTCGATTGCTGAACTGCAAAAAGAAATTGCGCAGCCCCAAAGCCTGCGGATCATAGGTGCAGGGCATTCATTTACGCCGATCGTGGCCGGTGGTGACCGGATTGTGGACTTGTCGGATTTGGACCTGCCAACGCTTGGCGATGCCCGGCAGGATCGGGAATGGGTTAACGCCAATGCGCGTTTGCGGGATCTGTCGCCGGCACTGGCGGACAAGGGGCTGGCGTTCCGCAACCTTGGGGATATCAACGCGCAATCTCTGGCTGGTGCGGTGTCGACCGCGACCCATGGGACCGGGCGCGAACTTCCCTGCCTTGCGGCAGAAGTCACCGCTGCCCGAATGGTCGGGGCAAGCGGTGATGTTCTGACCACGGATGATATCCCGCTTGAGATGGTACAGGTCAGTTTGGGTATGCTGGGCGTTCTGACCGAAGCGCAGATCAAGGTCGTGCCAAAGTATAACTTACGTCGGCAGGTCCAGCTTGCCTCGGTCGAGGATAGCCTGGTCACGATGCACCAGAAATGGGCGGAGAACCGGAATTTCGAGTTCTTCTACATCCCCTTTACCGGAAAAACTGTCGAACTTCGTCATGCCATCACTGATGCCGCCGAAAGCAAGGCACCGCGCGATTTGGATATGATCGCTGTAAAGGTACTGAAACTTGCGCGCAGCGCGGGGCGGATCAGCGAAGGGTTGCGCCGTGCAATGCTCAAAGTGCTGACGATGGCACAGTCGGACGAGGATTACGTCGGCGAAAGCTGGCGGGTTTTGTGTAGCGACCGGCATATTCGTTTCAAGGAAATGGAATATCATCTGCCGCCAGATGTGGCTGGGGATGTTCTGCAAGAGGTTCTGACGCGCCTACATCGCGACCACAAGGACATCTATTTTCCGATCGAAGTGCGCCAGACTGCTGGTGACACGGCCTGTCTGTCTCCGTTCCAGGGTGGGCCGCGCATTTCCATTGCCATCCACACCGACGCAGCCGAGGATCATAAACGGTATTTCGAAGCTATTGAGCCGCTATTTGTCGAAGCAGGTGGTCGCCCTCATTGGGGCAAGTTGCACAATCTGACTTACAAAGACCTGTCCGTAATGTATCCGGGTTTTGACCAGTTTTGCGCGTTGCGCGAACAGCTCGATCCACAGGGTAAATTTCTGACGCCCTCGCTTGCTCGGTTGTTTCGACCATGAACGCAGCAGCCCTGAAAGCTCTGTCAAATGCTCTGCGATCACACGGGGTCGACAAGCCCGTCGTCGTAGTGGACTTAGACTTGTTGGATGCCAATTGTGTTGTCGCGAACAGAGTTGCTGACGCTGGGCTGGCCCGCAGGCTGGTCGCCAAGTCTCTGCCCTGCCTTCCTTTGTTGGATTTCATTCGCGAGCGCATCTCGATCTCTGGCCTGATGACGTTTTCCGAACCGATGTTGCAGGCGCTTTTGACGGCCGAGCCCGATACAGACCATCTGATCGGGAAGCCCTTGCCTGTCAGTACGGCTGCAAGGCTACTGACCACCAACCCCGATGCAGCAAGGCGCGTTCAATGGTTGATCGACACCCCAGCTCGGCTTGGGGAATATCTGGCGTTGGCTTCAGATCGCCAGACGTCACTGCGTTTGTCTTTGGAACTGGATATCGGCCTGCACCGTGGCGGGCTAATTTCTCAGAATGTCCCAGAACTTGCCCAACAAATAATGGCGCACCCATACGGGCAGCTTGCCGGGGTCATGGGGTACGAGGCGCATTTGGCGAAACTGCCCGGCATTCTGCGCAACCGCGCGGTTCGGGCCAGTGCAGATGCGTTCAACACAGCCATCGCCGTTTTGCCGCGTGACGAGGATGGGTTGTGTCTGAACACAGGCGGCAGCCTGACCTTTCAATCCTACCTTGCCGAGGGTTCTGCGAATGAGGTCGCATTCGGCTCGGTCCTGGTAAAGCCCGGCGATTTTGACCACGCCACGACGCAGGCGTTTGAACCAGCTGCGTTCATCGCGACGCCGGTTCTTAAAGCAATGCCGGGTAACGCGTTGCCGGGGCTGGAGTTCTTGCCGCGACAGAAAACGGACATTGCGATCTTTGGCGGCCACTTCCTTGCCCAGCCGGTTTTCCCTGCGGGGTTTGGCTACTCAGAAGTCTTTGGCCGTTCAAGCAATCAGGAAGTGTGGACAGGCCCGCGTTCGGCAGACGTATCGCCGGGCGACATCGCACTGCTGCGCCCTGATCAAAGCGAGGCTGTGCTGAATCAGTTCGGCACCATGCTAGCCGTCCGAGGTGGGCAGGTGGTTAGTGAATGGCCATGCCTGCCCAATTAGGCCGCGTTGCCGATAACAGGGTTTCAACGGCGTGCCTCAGATTCATAGCGCCCAGCTTATGTTAAGAAAATGCAACAGAGGTCCGCAATCGAAGGCCGTTTCGAGTAATAGTACCTGGATTGAGTGATCTGTATGTGGTTGGAAAGTGGTGGGCGACCCTGGAATCGAACCAGGCGTGCGTCTCCGCGAGGGAGTTACAGTCCCCTGCCACACCTTGCGGCCTGTCGCCCACTGTCAGGCGTTGCACCTGACGTGGAGGCGTGATTACTAGCGCCTTGAAGGAGCGTCAACAGGAAAATTTGGCTTTGACGCAGGAAACCGAATTCCCGGCCCGGAGGCCCAAGAAATGAAGAAACCCAAGTGGGTCGTTGAAAAGGAACAGGCGCGCAAAGCTGCGGCGTCTGAAACCGTTTGGCTGTTCGGTTTGCATGCCGTTCGGGATGCTTTGATGAACCTGAACCGGCAGAAACTGAAACTGATTGTGACGCGGAACGCACGGGATAAACTGGCAGAAGCGATTGAATTTGCAGGGATTGAGGCCGAAATGGTCGATCCGCGAAAATTCACCGCGCCCATTGATCCCGGTTCAGTCCATCAGGGGGCTGCACTTGAGGTCAAGCCGCTGGATTGGGGCGGGCTGGCTGAAAATTGCATTGGGCGTGAGCATCCCAGGGTCATTTTATTGGACCGTGTTACCGACCCGCACAATGTTGGGGCGATTCTTCGCTCGGCCGAAGTGCTTGGGGCCAGTGCCGTGATCGGTACGCGGCACCATTCGGCGCCGGAGACGGGCGCGCTGGCCAAAACCGCGAGTGGAGCACTGGAGCGTCAGCCCTATCTGCGCGTGCGAAATCTGGCCGATACCATTGTCGAACTGCAGAACATGGGCTTTCTGGTGTTGGGTCTGGACGGAGAGGCCGAACAAACCATCGAGACGGCGTTGGGCGGCAAGCTGGATCAACCTGTTGCACTCGTGCTGGGGGCCGAAGGGCCCGGCCTGCGGCAAAAGACCAAGGAAACTGTCAATCAACTGGTGAAAATCGACGCATCCGGTGGGTTTGGTTCTCTCAACGTCTCAAATGCTGCCGCAATTGCCTTATATGCGTCAAGGCATCGATAGACAGGAGAGAGCCATTACCAGCCCGACCAAAATCGCCACTTGCTGTTATTGTGGAACGCGCGCTGCGTTGGTTCTGAAAGGGAAGCATCGCCACGAACTCAGCTGTTCTAGCTGCGGTGCCCCTTTGCATGACCTCAAGATGGTTCCCAAGCGCAAGCTGAGCAATGACAAGCCCAAGCGCGATAGCTACAAGACGGCCACGGCATACCAGTCCAAAAAGAAAAAGAAGAAAAAGGGGATTTTTGCGCGCGTCATTGATGAAGCATGGGATGTGGTCGAGGATATCTTTGACTGACGCGGGATAAAGCGACACGGGTGTTCACAACCGCGTTAATAGGGGTGTTTCGCGCGACAAAAGATTGCATTTTGATACCCTGAATTTGTAATCCTGAGCATGTGATGCCAATCAAACGTTTCATACTTGGCGCGATAGCCGCCGTTGCCCTTCTTTCTGCCGCCCAAGCACAGGACATGCCCGTCTTCTATGAGGCGGACGGTGCCGTCATGGCCGGCTACGACCCTGTCTCATATTTTCTTGAGGAAACGCCGGTCCGCGGATTGCCAGAATATTCTGTGATCTGGAAAGGGGCCGAGTGGCATTTCGCCTCGGCCGAGAATCGCGATCTGTTTGAAAGCAATCCTCGCGCCTTTTCCCCTCAGTTCGGGGGCTACTGCGCCTATGCCATGGCGCAAGGTATCTTAAAAAGCACCGATCCGATGCTTTGGGACATGGTGGAAGGCCGGCTGTACCTGACCCACTCGCCTGAGATTGAGCAGCTCTGGCGCGGAGATCGTGCAGAATACATTCACATGGCCGAGGAAAATTGGCCTGTGGTGCTGTATCAAGACTAGGTGAATTCCTGCTTTCTTCGATCTGTCATCACAAAAATGCGACGACCCTCTTTTTTTCTCTGAACTTATGCCTAAATGTCACAGTGACCGCGGAACGGAACTGCCGCGGGTCATTTCACTGTCCCTCGTTCCAACAACTGGCGCTCAGGTTTGACCTGAGCGCTTTTTTCTTTGCTGCGCCAAGTCTAGTGTGGCCGCATGGCGAACTACACAGACCCATTCCTGAGGGACATCCTGCGTCGCACTAAGGTGATTGCCGTGGTGGGCGTTTCGATGAACCCGGTGCGGCCCAGCTATTATGTCGCGCGGTATCTTTCACTTAAGGGATACGCGGTGATCCCTGTGAACCCAGGTCATGCCGGGAAGTTACTTTTTGGCCAGACCGTTCGCGCGTCATTGTCCGAGATTACTCAGCCGGTCGATATGGTTGACATCTTTCGCCGTTCCGAAGCTGTTCCGCCAATAGTCGACGAAGCGCTGTCTTCTTTTACCGACCTACGCACGATCTGGATGCAGATCGGCGTAGAACACCCCGAAGCCGCAGCCAAAGCACAGGCGCGCGGCGTGGATGTGGTGATGAATCGTTGCCCTAAAATCGAATATCAGCGCCTGTTTGGCGAGCTGCGCATGGGTGGATTCGCGACCGGAGTCATCTCGTCCAAGCTATGATTGCTAGCCGCCGACATAGGGCAGCAATTCCCCGTATTGTTCCTGACGGCGCTTCTCCAGCACAACGCTGCGGGGCACCCATTCATACTTGGTGTCTTCCTCCAGGGGCGACCAGAACAAAACACCGCCGTACCGCCATGGGTCCAGCACCACGCCGTCATACATCGTCTCACCCTTGCGGCTGATGATGGCCGTGCTGTGGTCGATTCTGAACTGGTTGTCCGCATTTGCTATCGCGCGGTGCAAATCCAGCGTCTGGAAGTTCTCTTGCTTCAGCCGGCGTTCGATATCCTCGGCCCAATGCCAACACAGCCCGCGCGGGCGTAGACCCTTGTTGACCTTTGCATTGTGGATCAGCGGAGGGTCGGTGATTTCGTATTCCTGAACCAGCTGCGCGGTATAGGAATAAGCGATGCGGGCCGCGCGGTCGGCTTCTTCTGGGTCGATGTCGGGACCAAGGCTGCGGATTTCCGTTGCCAGTCTTTGGACCTCATCACCGGTCGTGCGCGGCGGTGCCGAACACGCGGTAATCATCACAAGCGAAAGCAAAGCCATTACACTGGCCAGAGCCCTGGTCATTCCCGCGTTCCTCGGTCGGTCCCACACTGATCCCTGACTATACAGGGCAGGGCGGCAGGACGGAACCCGGGCTTAGGTCTTTGGGCGCGATGCCTTTTCGGTGATGCCGCTTGTGCCCTGGCGTCGGGCCAACTCGGCCAAAACGCCATCCAGCGCCACGTCCCGCGCGGCCAGCATGACCAGCAGGTGATAGAGGACATCCGCAGCCTCGGCGGTCAGCTTGTCTTTGTCACCCTTGACGGCCTCGATGATGGCCTCAACAGCCTCTTCCCCGAATTTCTCGGCACATTTCTCAGGTCCCTTGGACAGCAGTTTTGCGGTCCAGCTAGAGTCGGGCTCTGCCCCTTTGCGGGCCTCAATCGTCGCGGCCAGATCGTGTAGGATGTTCATATCAGCCTCATGGGGATGCCAGCCGCAGCCATGTGTTCTTTGGCCTCGCGGATGGTGTATTCACCGAAATGGAAGATCGAGGCGGCCAGAACAGCACTGGCCCCGCCTTCCGTCACACCCTCGACCAGATGATCCAGGTTGCCTACGCCGCCAGAGGCAATCACCGGCACGTCCACCGCGTCTGAGATCGCGCGGGTCAGAGGCAGATTGAAGCCTGCCTTGGTGCCGTCGCGGTCCATTGAGGTCAGTAGAATTTCTCCGGCCCCCTTGGCGACAACGGTTTTGGCGAACTCAACGGCGTCGATACCGGTTGGTTTGCGGCCCCCATGGGTGAAAATCTCCCATTTACCCGGGCTGACGGTTTTGGCGTCGATAGCGCAGACAATGCATTGGCTGCCGAACTGATCCGCGGCTTCTGCGATGACATCCGGATTGGCGACAGCGGCCGAGTTGAAGCTGACCTTGTCGGCGCCTGCCAACAGCAGGGCGCGCACGTCGTCTTTGGTGCGGACGCCTCCACCGACGGTCAGCGGAACAAAACACTGTTCAGCTGTGCGTTGAACCACATCGAACATGGTGCCGCGGTTTTCGTGGGTGGCGTGAATGTCCAGAAAACAGATCTCATCTGCGCCTGCAGCGTCATAGGCTTTGGCCGACTCTACAGGATCGCCCGCGTCACGCAGGCCAACGAAATTGACACCTTTGACAACACGGCCATCGGCGACATCCAGACAGGGAATGATACGGGTTTTCAGCATACCGGCGTCCTTTGTTGGCGCACCTGTATCGGCAAAACCCCGCCTTTTCCAGTACCGTTAGGGCGTGTTGCGGAAAATGGCGGGGTCAATCATTGGCTTAGATCTTGCGCCGGTTCTATTGCTTTTTGTCTTTTAGCAATTTGAGCGCGGCCAGAAGATTGGCCTTGTCGTCCGTCCACGGCTCACCCCCATCAGAAACCACTGCCTGCCATTTTCCGCTCTCGACAAAACTGTCGATCCTGACCTGATCTGGGCTAACGATCACAACGTGCGATTTATGTGCACCATATTCGTCACCGTCCGGTTCGACCTGATGAAACTGGTGCGCTATGTGAAGACCAAGCTTGTTCGCAATCCGCGCAAGTGGACCGACCAGATCGTAGTAGCGGTTGGTGATGTGGAAGACCAAAATTCCGTCGCCTGCCAGCCGCTCTGTGTACATCTGCACAGCTTCTTCAGTGGTCAGATGCAAAGGGATCGCGTCAGAGCTGTATGCGTCCAGGACAAGAATATCGAATGTATAATCTGTCTGAGCCAGAACGATGCGCGCGTCACCCAGTTGCGTTGGCGAGTTCGGCGCGCACTCCGAGATATAGGTGAAAAGGGTGGGGTCGCGCGCCACCTTATCCACCATGGCGTCGATCTCAAAGAATGCCCATTCCTGGGATGGAAGCTTGTAGCAGGACAGAGCACCGACTCCGAGGCCGACAATTCCGATGCTGTCGGCTTGACGCCCGAATTCGGACGTTATGACTTGAGCCATTGGCCCCTTGGGGTAGTAATAAGACTTCGGCGTAGGTTTTTTGCCAAATTCCGATTCCAACTGCAAACCATGCAGTGTGGTTCCGTTTTGATAGATTCTGAGGTCTGCTATCGAGAACACTGTGTGCGTCCCAAAAAAGCTTCGATCCTGAAGCAGTGCGCCCTTTTGCGGCCAAAGAACCGGCAACATAAGTGCTGCTATAATGGCAATGATACGTGCAGGTTGATTGCGGAACAGGATCAGCGCAGTCAACAGCATCGCGGTTGCGACAATCGCGCGCAAAGCGCCCTTTCCAAGTGGATCTATTCCATCGATCATACCGAAGGAAAAAAGGATTGGGTAGCTGACGATTAAACCAAATGCCAGGTTCCTTGGGGTAACTGCTCCTTTTCCGATCAAGAGCAATCCAGCAGCCAAAATAAGTGTTAGTTGTGCCTCGACTTCCTGGGCAAATGCCAACGGGGCAAGAATGGAATTGAACAATCCACCAAATGCTCCGCCCACCGACAAGGCGATGTAGAACACTGTCAATTGCTCTGCCGCAGGTCTCATTTCGTATAGCAATCTGTGTGCATAGAGGGCGATTACAAACAGAACGGGGACGTACAGCAAAAAGACGATGGGAGTTTTATGATGGTCTATCAGATTTGACAAAAGGACTACACCTGTCGCCAGTGCCAAAATCATCGGGATGTGTAAGGATTTGACACTAAGCCAATTCAGTTTCGCAAAGGCGAATATGAAGGAAAGAAGGTAGGTCGCAAGGGGCACAACCCAGATAAGCGGGATTGAACCCAGATCCGTACTGGCTTTCGTGGTAAAGGAAAGCATCAAGGATGAGGGTACGAAAGCGATCACAATCCAGGTTGCAATCTGCTTCATCTTTGGGGTGCTCTTCGCGATATCAGCTGCGATCGGCGCAATGACGCTGCTCGATCCGCGCAGCGCGATAAGGCCACTTATCGCCATTAATCCACCGAAGATGACAAACCCGATGGACCAAATATTACTGGTCGCACTGGCACCCAGAAGAGGGTCAGCCAGCAAAGGAAAAGCCAAAAGAGCCAGCAGGGAACCGACGTTACTTGCGCTGTATAGGAAATAGGGGTCGTCTGCCGAAGGTCCGCCGGACCGTGAATACCACGCCTGAAGCAACGGCGCATTCGCAGAAAGAACCGCAAATGGCAGGCCGACACCCAGGGCAAACAACTTAAGGGTTTGCAGCGCGGTCGAGCTGGATGCGTCATAGCTCCAGCCCTCGTTTATTGAGAGGGGCAGGTATGTCAGTGCAACCGCCCAAAGTGCCAGATGCGTAACCAGTTGCCAGCGCAAGGGTATCCATTTCGTCAGCACATGGGCGTAAATGTAACCGACGATCAGAACCACCTGAAAGAACAGCATAGCGGTCGTCCAAACCGCAGGAGCGCCACCAATTTGCGGCAGGACCAGCTTGGCAAACAGAGGCTGAACAAAAAACAAAAGAGAAGCGCTGACAAAAACGGTGGTGCAAAAACTGAATATGATCGCAATTCTGAACCAAGAATTGTTCGAATATTCTGTGCTCGTAATACTCACGGTGGAAATCCCTGCTCGAGTTCTTTGTGGTTCTGCTACAGGCGAATTGAGACCAAGTTTGGGCCAAGCTTGGTAAAATATCTGTCAGAATGGATTATTGTTCTCAAATGCGGAACGGTCTGCGCGGGCACCAAAGCTGCGAGGGTCGGGTGCGTGGCAAGGCTTTGCCGATGCCGGAGATGTGATTGCAAGTTCGCGAAAAGCTGAGACAATTTGGATGAAATTTACAGAAGGAAACCCGATATGCGAAATCTGATACTGGCAACAATTTTGACTTTTGGAGGGGCGATGTCTGCCATGGCTGACGACATCATCAAAGTAAACACGAACAAATCGGTGCAAGAGGCGATGGACGCCCTGGAAGCTGCCGTTGGCAATGCGGGCGCGACCGTCTTTGCACGCGTCGATCATGCAGCTGGTGCGGAAAAGGTCGGTCTGACCATCCCCGCCAATCAGGTTCTGATCTTTGGCAACCCGGCACTAGGTACACCCGCGATGCAGATTGACCCGCGCGCCGGGCTTTTCCTGCCGCTCAAAGTGCAAGCATACGAAGACGAGACCGGGCAGGTCTGGCTTGCCTATGAGGACCCCACAGAGACAATGGATGAGCTCGACGAAGTCGAGAAATCACCTGTCATCGAAAAGATGCGCGGTGCGCTTGCCAAGCTGACTTCGGTTGCGGCCGAGTGATCAGCTTAAGGCGCGAATGGCCTCGGAAAGGTCAATCGCGCCATCATAAAGCGCGCGTCCTGAAATCGCGCCATCCAATGCCACGCCACAATCACGCAGGGCAATCAGATCATCCAACGAACTGACCCCACCCGAGGCGATGACGGGGATTGACACCGCGCGGGCCAATTCTGCCGTTGCCTGGATGTTTGGCCCCTGCATCGCGCCGTCGCGATTAATGTCGGTATAGATGATGGCCGCAACGCCTGCGTCCTCGAAATTGCGGGCCAGATCGGTGACCTTCACGTTGGTCTCTTCGGCCCAGCCCTTGGTGGCCACCATGCCGTCGCGCGCATCGATGCCAACAGCAACTTTGCCCGGAAACGCCTTGGCAGCTTCACGCACCAGATCGGGGTTTTCGACCGCCACGGTGCCCAGAATCACGCGCGCCAGACCTTTGTCGATCCATGTCTCGATCGTGGACATGTCGCGAATGCCACCGCCCAACTGCGCGGGCACGTTGCATTCTCTCAGGATCGCTTCAACCGGGGCGGCGTTGACCGGCTCACCCGCAAAAGCGCCATTCAGATCGACGAGGTGCAGCCATTCACAGCCTGCCTCGACAAAGACCCGTGCCTGCGCTGCAGGGTCGTCGTTGAACACGGTTGCCTTATCCATTTCACCACGCAGCAGGCGCACGGCCTGTCCGTCTTTGAGGTCGATGGCGGGGTAGAGGATCATGTCAGGCGGCCCTATATCTGATTTGTTCGCGCGGGATATCGCACATGCGGGGCGGGGGATGCAACGCGACGCCAAGTCAATCTTGCCGGAATTGCCCGACCGGGCCAGACTGAGCAGAAATAAGGGAGGAAATCATGAAGACATTCACACTTGCAGCCGGATTTGCGGTATTGGCAAGCGCTGCTTTTGCAGCCGATCCGGTTGACGGACTTTGGAAAACCCAACCAGGTGATACTGGCGGCTATCTTCACGTCTCGATTTCGGAATGTGGCAGCGCGATTTGTGGCACCATCGACACCGCCTTTGACAAAGACGGAAATGAGCAGCTGGAGTATGAAAACCTCGGCAAGCAGATCATCTGGGATATGGTGCCTGATGGCGGCGGCAGCTACGGCGGCGGTAAGATCTGGGCCCCGGACCGGGACAAGACCTACAGCTCGAAAATGACACTGGACAGCCAGAACAAGCTGACTGTCAAAGGCTGTGCTGTGGGCGGTCTCGTGTGTCGCGGGCAGGACTGGACGCGGGTTCAGTAACCGCTCAGGGCGTCCAGGTCAGGAAGTTCCCGATCATGCGCAGGCCCACGTCCTGACTTTTCTCAGGGTGAAACTGCATACCAACCATAGAGTCGCGGCCGATCACGGCCGTGACCTCCTGCCCATACTCCACATAAGCCAAACGCTGCGCCGGGTCGCTGACCCGGAAGTGGTAGGAGTGCACGAAATAGGCGTGATCTCCTGATTGCACTCCGGCAAAGACTGGGTGGTCGCTTTCCAAAACCAGATCGTTCCAGCCCATATGGGGCACTTTCAGCGCGCTGTCCGATGGTTCGATCCGCACCACATCACCTGCAACCCAGCCCAGACCGTTGGTCTCGGAGTATTCATGGCCCTTTGAGGCCATCAGTTGCATGCCGACGCAGATGCCCAGAAAGGGTCGGCCTTTCTTTTCGACGGCCTCGATCATCGCGTCGTAGATGCCTTTGTGGCCGCGCAGCTCAGCCGCGCAGGCGGGGAAAGCGCCGTCACCGGGCAAAACCAACCGGTCGGCACGGGCAACAACGTCCGCGTCCGAGGTCACGACAACCTCACCCGCGTCCATCTCGCGCGCCATGCGCTGAAACGCCTTTTCGGCCGAGTGCAGATTGCCACTTTCGTAGTCGATAATGGCCGTCAGCATCTACAAGGCGCCCTTCGTGGACGGAATCGCGTCCGCCTTGCGCGGATCGGTTTCGACCGCCAAACGCAACGCACGCGCGACGGCCTTAAACGCGGCCTCGGCAATGTGGTGGCTATTGAACCCGTGCAATTGGTCAATATGCAGCGTGATGCCGCCATGGGTGCTGAACGCCTGAAAGAATTCGCGCACCAATTCGGTGTCGAAGTTGCCGATCTTGGGGGTCGGCAGGTTCACGTTCCAGATCAGAAACGGGCGCGCGGACAGGTCCAGAGCGCAGCGTACTTGCGCGTCATCCATGGGCAGGTGGCACTCGCCGTAACGACGGATGCCCTTCTTGTCGCTCAATGCCTGCGTCAGCGCCTGACCCAGCGCGATGCCGGTATCCTCAACCGTGTGGTGATCGTCGATGTGGTAATCACCCTTGGCGCGGATCGTCATGTCGATCAGCGAATGGCGCGCAAGTTGGTCCAGCATGTGATCGAAGAACCCGACGCCGGTTTGGTTGTCATAGGTGCCGGTTCCGTCAAGATTGACCTCGACCGAAATCTCGGTCTCGGCGGTTTGACGGCTGATCTTTGCGCTGCGCATGGGCGAATTCCTTTTGCTACAGGCGCGCTTATAGACGGGGATTGGTCGGCTTATCCAGACCAAGCGTTGCTTTCACTGCAATCTGTTGCAGGGGATTGCGCCCGGTGACGTGCCATGCCAGCCTGCCGGAAACTCAATCAACAGGTCCAAATCATGTCCACCTGCGTTTTCATCCAGATCCGCTGCAAACCCGGCACCACCTACATGGTCGCTGAAGAAATCGCGCTGCGTGAAATTCATTCCGAGCTTTACTCGACCAGCGGCGAATATGACCTGCTGCTCAAGCTCTACATCCCCGAAACCGAAGATGTCGGTCATTTCATCAATGAAAACCTGCTGGTGATCCCGAATATCGAGCGTTCGCTGACCACTATGACCTTCAAAGCGTTCTGAGTCAGACCGAAACGTCGGGCACCGAACCTTGCGGCGCGGCACATGCCAAAATCGCGCCGTTACGCGCCTGCTGATCAGTTGTTCCTGCCCGGAGCAACTGATGCACACCGAACATTACCATCAGCGGAACGCCAAGCGAGACCAGATAGTTTTCTCCGGCCAATTGCGACCAAACCACACCGAAAGCGCAGACAAAAAGCAAAACGGCCGAGTGCGTGTTTCTCTGTTTTGTCCCGTTGGTCTGATAGTTCAGGAACCCGTTCGTTCTGAACAAGGTCAAAACGACACCCGTTAAGAATACACTCATAAGAACGAGGGTCGCGATGTTCCCGGTCAAAATCGTCGCCGTGTCGCGATAGCCAAGCAAGATCAGGCATTCGATCAGTGGCGTGATCGCCACCATGAAGAGATTGATACCAAGTAAAATGGGCTGTGGACGCAGCGTTTTCCTGACATAGATTACGCAAACCAAGGCGGCCAGAACCGTGCCGATCCACCCGGCCAATCGCATATCATCCGTGGCCCGAAACAAAAGCATGAAAACCACGCCCGGCAGATTCTCAAACATCTCAAGCAGCAACTGCTTTTGGGTATCGCTGGGCATTCTGTAGATTTCCTTTTTGTAAATGCGCTTTTGGAATGTCGATTGTGGGATGAAATTACCCCAGTTCAAATGTCGTGATGCCGTAAATCCGGTCGAGATCAATGTCCGGTGCGTGGCTGGAATACATGCGGCCAGTTTCAAACACTTTGGTCAAACTCAACTGTTGCGCCATTGCCATAGCATGCGCGTTGGGGTTGGGCATGTCGATGAAGACCTCCGCATCCATCTGATCGGAGGGAAGTGTGGCCAGCAGTGACACTAAAAGGGCCTCTGCGATCTCGGGATTGTTCGCAAATAGGGGGCCGACCTTGTACCCGCTCAAACATCGCCGCAGGGTTGCATAGCCCTTGATCTGACCATCTTCCTCAAACACCCGAGAGATATGACTAGGCGCGTTCAGCCAGCCATGCAGAAACGTATCGCGCGGGGCAGGGAACAGGCCCCGATCATACGACCTCAACTCATCCGACAGGGCGCCGAGGGGCGTGATTTGATCGTGAAGGGACCGGCTCAGTTGATCTAGGATTTTACCCACCGTGCCCGAGAAGCGGTAATTGTCATAGGCCAGCTCGAACCCGAATTTGCGGTAGTTGTCCTGCTGTTCGACAACGCCATCCATGCCCATGTTCCGGTGCTGACAATGCGCCTTGACCGCCTCGGCAACCTGCAGCCCATATCCCGATCCGCGATACTCGGGTTGCACGATATAAAAGCCTAAAAACGAGTAGTTATTGTCATAATTCACAGCAGAGGCCGATGCGATCATCTGCCCATCCAGGAAACCGCCCTTAAACCCTTCGGGGTCGGAACCGCGAAAGCAGACCGCGTCGTGTAGCCCTGGGTTCCAGCCTTCCTGGCCGGCCCAATCGACGGCCGTTTGTAATTCGTCTTCAGTCAAAGCGCGAATAACGTATTCTGGCATCAGCGCACCTCTGTTGTGATTGCGTGCCATTCGAGAATGCCGCAACACCAGACAAAGAACCAGCATGTTCAGAGAGGTTTGTATCTGGAGCGGGCGAGGCGATTCGAACGCCCGACCCTAACCTTGGCAAGGTTATGCTCTACCCCTGAGCTACGCCCGCATCAGATACATATTTTCGACCATTCGGTCTCTCAATGGAGCGGGCGAGGCGATTCGAACGCCCGACCCTAACCTTGGCAAGGTTATGCTCTACCCCTGAGCTACGCCCGCGCCGTTGAGTGAGGAGGGGTGTATTAATTCCCAAGCAGGGCTTCAAGCGGAAAAAACAAAAAAGAGGAAAATTCTTTGCGACGGAAACGCGCCCCTTAACCGTTCAAGAACCAGAGCATCCAAGAATAAGAACGGTGGAGGTGACGAAAATGACGTATACTAAGGATCTGAAGATGGCGGCCCTGGCGGCGATGATTTTGCTGGCTACGGCGGTGTCTGGCAAAGGCGAGAATCGAATGGGCGATGTCGAATCAATTTTTACGGAATCCCCTCGAATCGAAACGCAGATTTTGGCGGGGTAATCCCCGCCATCCGGTTCACAGCGCCATCAAAAGGCTGGCTATGGCTGCTACCACAATCACGGCGAAGGTCAGCAACATGCCGATCTGGCGCAGAATCACGATCTGCGGTTTGCGGCCGAACCCATAGGCATGCAGCACGCGCCCGGCCAGAATGCCAAGGCCCAACAGATTGACCAACCAGCCACCGGCGCCCTGCAACTCGACCATGGCGATCAGCAACAGGGCAAACGGTGCATATTCGGCAAAGTTGGAATGCGTGCGCATCACTTTGAGCATGTCGGTGTTGCCGCCATCGCCGTAGGAAATCTTGTCGCCGCGGCGCTGCATGATGACCCGCACACTGAGCGCGACATAGAGAAGTGCCAGCAATGCGGCATAGACTGGGGTGATGGACAGCATGGTCTGCTCCTTTCAGGATCAAAAAAGGGCCGCCCGGTTCCCCGAACGGCCCTTGTTCCCGAAAAGGTTAGGTCGTTTATTCCAGTTCGACCAGTAGGTCCTTTGCGTCAATCTGGCTGCCCGGCTGAACATGCACAGCCTTGACCGTCGCATCGCGCTCGGCGTGGATGCCGGTTTCCATCTTCATCGCTTCGATGGTCAGCAGCATGTCGCCTTCCTTGACCTCCTGACCCGCAGCCACGGCGACGGTGGCCACCACACCTGGCATCGGCGCGCCGATGTGGTTGGGGTTGCCTGCCTCGGCTTTAGGACGGGACTGCGTGGTTGAGGTCACCAGTCGGTTTGGAACCCGGATCACGCGCGGTTGGCCGTTGAGTTCAAAGAACACTTTGACCTCGCCCTTTTCATCGGTCTCACCGATGGCCTGACAGCGGATTTCCAGGGTTTTGCCGGGATCGATCTCGGCCGTGATCTCTTCGCCGGGTTCCATGCCATAGAAGAAAGTACGCGTGGGAAGTGTGCGTACAGGTCCGTAAGCCCGGTGACGCCCCATGTAGTCAAGGAACACCTTGGGATACATCAGATAGCCGTTCAGATCCTCATCATCGACCTCTTTGCCCTCAAGCTGTTTGGACAGGTCCGCCCGGGTTGCTTCCAGATCGACTGCAGGCACGTCTTTGCCGGGGCGGTCGGTGTTGGGAGCTTCATCCTTGAGCACCTTCTTGACGATGGTGTCGGGGAAACCGCCCGGAGGTTGACCCAGATTGCCGCGCATCATGTCGACCACCGAGTCGGGGAAGGCCACATCCGTATTCGGGTCTTCGACCTGTTCACGGGTCATGTTCTGGCTGACCATCATCAGCGCCATGTCACCGACCACTTTGGATGACGGTGTCACCTTCACGATGTCACCGAACATCCGGTTCACGTCGGCATACATCTGAGCGACCTCGTGCCAACGCTCCTCCAGCCCCAGCGAACGCGCTTGCGCCTTGAGGTTGGTGAACTGACCGCCGGGCATCTCGTGCAAGTAAACCTCAGAAGCCGGAGCCTGCAGGCTGGATTCAAAGGCCGCGTATTGCTCCCGGACCGCCTCAAAATAATCGCTGATCTCACGGATCGCCTTGATGTCCAACCCGGTGTCGCGCTCGGTATGGCGCAGTGCTTCGACCACGGTGCCCAGCGTCGCCTGCGAAGTGTTGCCCGAGAAGCTGTCCATCGCGCAATCCACCGCGTCCACGCCCGCCTCGGATGCAGCGAGAATGGTAGCGCTGGCGATACCTGCGGTGTCATGCGTGTGGAAGTGGATCGGCAGGCCGACCTCTTCCTTCAGCGCCCGGATCAGAATTCTGGCCGACGCCGGTTTCAATAGACCGGCCATATCCTTGAGGCCAAGAATATGAGCCCCAGCGTCGCGCAGTTCTTTCGCCATGCCGACATAGTATTTCAGGTCATACTTGGCGCGGTCCGGATCCAGAATATCACCGGTGTAACAGACGGTGCCCTCACAGATTTTGCCGTTCTCAACCACGGCGTCCATGGCCACGCGCATATTCTCAACCCAGTTCAACGAGTCGAACACACGGAACACGTCGATGTTCTGCGATGCCTGACGCACGAACTCTTGCACAACGTTGTCAGGGTAATTGGTGTAGCCGACCCCGTTCGCGCCGCGCAGCAGCATTTGGGTCATCAGGTTCGGCATCGCCTCGCGCAGGTCGCGCAGACGCTGCCACGGGCATTCCTGCAAGAAACGGTAGGCCACGTCAAATGTCGCGCCGCCCCAGCATTCAACCGAGAACAGCTGCGGCAGGTTGGCTGCATAGGTCGGTGCCACTTTGATCATGTCGATCGACCGCATCCGGGTCGCCAGCAGCGACTGGTGGCCGTCGCGCATGGTGGTGTCGGTGATCAGAAGCTGGCGTTGTGCCTTCATCCAATCAGCAACGGCTTGCGGGCCTTTTTGTTCCAGCAGGTTGCGAGCGCCCATCTGCGGCTCGGACTTCGGTGCCGGAGGCTTTGCGTCTTTCAGATCAGCGCGCGGTTCGGGGCGATCCTTGGTCTCGGGATGCCCGTTCACCGTGATGTCGGCGATATAGGTCAGAACCTTGGTGCCGCGGTCGCGGCGGCGCTTAAAGGAGAACAGGTCCGGCGTCGTGTCGATGAATTTGGTCGTATATTCATTCGACAAGAAAGTCGGGTGTTTGAGCAGGTTGATGACAAAGTCGATATTGGTGCTGACGCCGCGAATTCGGAATTCACGCAAGGCGCGGTCCATCCGGGCAATCGCAGCCTCGGGTGTCGGCGCCTTGGCAGTCACTTTGGTCAACAGCGAGTCGTAATAGCGCGTGATCACACCCCCCGCATAGGCGGTGCCGCCATCCAGACGGATGCCCATTCCCGTGGCCGAGCGATAGGCGGTGATACGACCGTAGTCGGGGATGAAGTTGTTCTGCGGGTCCTCGGTGGTGATCCGGGTTTGCAACGCGTGACCGGTCAGGTGCACATCCGACTGGCTGTTTGCGCCGGTGGCCTCGGCCAGAGTTTTGCCTTCGGCGATCAGGATTTGCGCCTGAACGATGTCGATACCGGTGACTTCCTCGGTGACGGTGTGTTCAACTTGCACACGCGGGTTCACTTCGATGAAGTAGAACTTGCCGGTCTCCATATCCATCAGGAATTCAACGGTGCCTGCGCATTCATAGTTCACATGGGCACAAATCTTACGGCCCAGTTCACAGATCTCGGCGCGCTGCTCTTCGCTCAGGTAAGGAGCAGGCGCGCGCTCGACCACCTTCTGGTTCCGTCTCTGGACCGAGCAGTCGCGTTCATACAGGTGATAGATCTCACCATGCTTGTCGCCCAGGATCTGCACCTCGACATGGCGGGCGCGGATGATCATCTTTTCCAGATAACCCTCGCCATTGCCGAACGCAGCCTCGGCCTCGCGGCGGCCTTCCAGAACCATCTCTTCCAATTCATCCTCGGACAGGATCGGGCGCATCCCGCGCCCGCCGCCGCCCCAGGACGCCTTGAGCATCAGGGGATAACCGATTTCTTTCGCCTCGGTCCGGATCGCGTCCATGTCGTCGCCCAGAACCTCGGTCGCCGGGATCACAGGCACACCCGCCGCGACGGCCACGCGGCGCGCGCTGGCCTTGTCACCCAAGGCGCGCATGGTTTCCGCCTTCGGGCCAATAAAGGTGATGCCGTTCTGCACGCAGGCATCGACAAAGTCCGGGTTCTCGGACAGCAGGCCATAGCCGGGATGGATCGCATCTGCCCCACATTCTTTAGCGACGCGGATGATCTCATCGATGCTCAGGTAGGCCGCAACAGGCCCCATCCCTTCGCCAATGCGATAGGCTTCGTCCGCTTTGAACCGATGCAAGCCCAGCTTGTCCTCTTCGGCAAAGACGGCAACGGTGCGTTTGCCCATCTCATTGGCGGCGCGCATAACGCGAATGGCAATCTCGCCTCGGTTGGCGATCAGGATCTTGGTGAATTCAGTCATGTCGAGTCCCGGTCCTACTTGTTTGGCCGTGTTGATAGGCGGACAATACGCGCACGTATATCAGTCGTTCTGGGTAGAACCGGCATGTTAACGCTCGCAAACGCCCCCTATTAGCGCTATTTATTTAATAACGCTGCACCGCAGCATCGGCAAGCGGCACGACTGGGGGCAGGTGATTCAGCGACACAGCCCCCATTTGACCCATATTCGCGTGCATATCCTGCCGCAAAATGTCGATGACATGGGCAGGGCCTTTGGCGCCGAGGGCGGCCAGCCCATACATGAAGCCACGGCCCAGCATCACAAAATCGGCCCCAAGGGCCTTGGCACGCAAGATGTCCAGACCACCTTCGATACCACTGTCGAAGATCAGGGGCAGGTCTGTGGCCGCGCGGATTGCAGGCAAGGCGTCGATTCCGGCGGGGGCACCATCGAATTGTCGTCCGCCGTGATTCGATATCCAGATGGCGTCGACGCCAGCCCGCTGCAATGGCTCGGCATCTTCAGGGCGCTGCACGCCTTTCACGATCAGCGGGCCATCCCAGGCATCGCGCAGCCAGTGAACATAGTCCATGTCCGGAGACGTGCGGAGCAGATACCCAACATGGGCCGTCGGGGGCAAGTTGCTGGAGTTGTCCGTATACTTGTCCAGTGTCCGCATCCGCGGCGGCCCGCTACGCGCTATTCCAAGCGCCCATTCCGGCCGCATCGCGATTTGGGCTAGCAGGCGCGGCGTCAATCTTGGTGGATTGGTCAGGCCCGAGCGTGTCTGCCGTTCGCGTCGGGATGCAACCGGAACGTCTGCGGTCATCACAAGCGTCGTAAAGCCAGCATCCCGGACCCGATTCAGAAGATCCTTACGAATGTCCGGGTCCTTTGGCGGATAAAGCTGAAACCACGCGTTGTCACCCAGATGCGGCGCGACGTCCTCGGGGCTTTGGCAGGCAACGTTGGATAGGGTAAAAGGCAGACCGGCGCTTGCGGCAGCGCGGGCAAGATGAGCTTCGGCATCAGGCCAAATCAGGCCGGCCATACCGATCGGGGCAACGCCGAACGGTAAAGGGTAGGTCTGACCCAGGAACTCGGTCGAAGTGTCAAATTCCAATGGTCCGTACAGGATAGACGGCAGGAAGCCGACGCGGTCCAAACCGTCGCGATTGCGGCGCAGCGTGGCCTCAACTCCGGTTCCGCTGTCCAGATACTCCCATACAAAATGAGGTATCCTGCGCTGGGCGCGGTATTTTAGATCGGCAATGCCGGGATAGCGACTATGAAGGTCCATAGGGATTGATCAGACCTGAAACACGATTCGGCAAGGATTTTAAGCCGTTGATTGCCCGCCAACGGCTTTTATCGGCTTTTTGAGCTGGGAAATCTGCTGTGCGTCAACTCCGCTGCCGGCGACCTGCACTTGATTACGGCCTTTGTCCTTGGCCGCGTACAGCGCATCATCGGCGGCGCGCATCAGATCCTGCGGCATGGTGCCGTGGGCTGGATAATGCGAAACACCAACCGAGATCGTGATGCGGGGCAGGGATTTCTCGCCATAGCGAACCGAAACAGCCTCGACAGCTTGCCGCAATTGCTCAGCCCGCGTGATCGCGTCGTCCGACGTATTGTCGGGCAGGATCAGCATGAATTCTTCGCCACCAATGCGGCAGGCAACCTCATCCCGGTCGCAGCCCTGTTCCAAAGCAGCCCCAACCGCGCGCAACACCATATCACCGGCATCATGCCCATGGGTGTCGTTGAACTTTTTGAAGTGATCCACATCCACGGCAATCAGGCTGAGCGGCGCGCCGGTTTGCTGACTGCGGTTGATTGATTTGCGCAGGGTTTCAAGCATATGCCGCCGGTTGAACAGCCCGGTCAACGGGTCCCGGACGGACTGGTCATGCAACTGATCGCGCATCCGTACATTGGCAATCGCCATGCTGATCTGTTCGGCGCTGAGCTGTGCTAGCTTTTTACTCGTATGAAACGCCTCATCAGTCCCTTCTAGGGCGCGGAGGTGCAGAAGGCCGACCGTCTCCCCATGCGCCAGAATCGGAAAGCAGAAATAGGGCCGCCCGTCATGTGGTTCGGCGTGTTCACAGACAAAGTCGATCTCGGACGCGCCGTATTCATAGGTTCGGCCACGCCGAAGCCCCCAACACCCTTCCGGATGAATGTGCGCCTTATGGGTCCCGCCATTCCAACTGGCACAGCCATCCAGGACGTCGCGCGAATTGGAATATACGTAAACGCTGCCCTCAGCCTCGGGCAGGATATGGGTCATGAAGCGCGAGACCATATCGAACAACTCGTTCAAGGAACGGCTGGACTGCAACCACTCGTTCAATTCGCCCAGCAATCGGACTTCGCGGGCCAGGCGCAGCTGATTCTCCATCAGATCACGCTCTTTGGCGGATTGTTTTTGCAGCGCCCGCAATTGCAAGCGGTTCGCCCGGTAGCTGGCAAAGGACACGGCAACAAGCGCAAGCAGGGCGATGCCACTTAGAACGGTCAAAGAAATCCTAAGCCGCGAGATGAACGTGGTGCGCAAGTCGGAGATATCAGTAAAGAACTCAATGGCGCCGATAAAACGCCCATTCTTGGCCACCGGCATAAAGACTTCGGCAACATGGTGCTGCGTTGCGTTCAGGATATTGTCGGTATGCAGATCAAGCCCGTCGATCTCGGACAGTGGAACAACTTCCTGAATGTAGTGAATCATTCCTCTGGCAACGTCGCTGCGAAAGAAATCACGGTTTTCAACACTGCCTACCTCTGTCGGACGAGTAGACCAGGTGACACGCCCAATTGAGTCGAGCAATTTGAAGCGGTAAACATCAGAGGCTTCGGGCATCGCGGCCAGAAATTCGGCGTCATGCGCATCAATCACGCCGGTCTTAAGCGCGGTCTCGGGGTACTCCAGATGCAAGACGACGCGGCGCTTCCACAGCTCGGCTTGCTTGAGAATGTCGACCTTTAGCATCCTGTCGACCAGCGGCGCAGGCAATTTGTAAATTCCCCAGCCGCATCCAATTGCCAAAGAAATCAGCAACATGCTGATACCGATCCATTTCAGCCGGTGATTTACGGCCCCCCGATTATCCTTAGTCATACCTTCGCGCTCCCACAGCAATTTACTGATCATCGCGGCGGGTGTTTTACAGATGGTTAACGAAGCCGTTCTCAGTCCAAGTCGCTTGATTAGAATTGATCGTAAAGGTGTAACAAAATCTGGGCGAACAAGGCGTGAACAAACCCTTTCCCTCGGCCAACATCCAGCGTAGTTTGGAAAGATGAGCAGTTTCGACGAAATGGACGCCTTTGAGGGCGCATCCCTGTCCGCGCGCGCCATGGCCGCGCGCCCCATGCCTTATCTGGACGAGTTGAACCCGGCGCAGCGCGACGCGGTAGAGAGGTTGGACGGTCCTGTCCTGATGCTGGCCGGTGCGGGCACGGGGAAGACCAAGGCACTGACCGCGCGTATCGCGCATCTGCTTAGTACCGGGCGGGCGCGCCCGAACGAGATCTTGTCGGTGACATTCACCAACAAGGCCGCGCGCGAGATGAAGAACCGCGTGGGCCGTTTGTTGGGGCAGCCAGCCGAGGGGATGCCTTGGCTGGGCACGTTCCACTCGATCTGCGTCAAGCTGCTGCGGCGGCACGCGGAACTGGTCGATCTGAAATCGAACTTCACCATTCTGGATACGGATGATCAGTTGCGGCTGCTCAAACAGCTGATTCAGGCGGCCAATATCGATGACAAACGCTGGCCGGCGCGCATGTTGGCCGGAATCATTGATGACTGGAAGAACCGGGCGCTTACGCCCGACAAGGTGCCTGCTGCCGATTCCGGCGCCTATAACCACAAGGGAATTGAGATCTACGCTCAGTACCAAATCCGGCTGCGCGAGCTGAACGCAGTGGATTTCGGCGATCTGCTGTTGCACATGGTCACGATTTTCCAAACCCATCAGGATGTGTTGGAGCAGTACCAGCGCTGGTTCCGGTACATCCTTGTGGATGAATACCAGGATACCAACGTCGCGCAATACCTGTGGCTGCGGCTGCTGGCCGGGGCGCACAAGAACATTTGTTGCGTTGGGGATGACGATCAGTCAATTTATGGTTGGCGAGGGGCCGAGGTGGGCAACATCCTGCGGTTTGAGAAGGATTTTCCCGGGGCTTATGTTGTCCGGCTGGAACAAAATTATCGTTCAACCCCACATATTCTGGCGGCTGCGTCCAATGTAATTCGCGGCAATGAAAGCCGGTTGGGCAAAGAACTGTGGACCGATGCGCAGGATGGAGAAAAGGTACGGTTAATCGGCCACTGGGATGGCGAGGAAGAGGCTCGCTGGATCGGTGAAGAGATCGACGCAATGCAGGGGGGAACGCGCGGTGCGCGGCCCTTTAATCTGGATGAAATTGCGATTCTCGTGCGGGCCAGCCATCAAATGCGCGCGTTTGAGGACCGTTTTCTGACCATCGGCCTGCCCTACAAGGTCATAGGCGGCCCGCGATTCTATGAGCGGATGGAGATCCGTGACGCGATGGCATATTTCCGTCTGGTGGTTAGCCCGGGCGACGATCTGGCCTTCGAGCGGATCGTGAATACCCCGAAACGCGGGCTTGGTGACAAGGCGCAGCAGACGATTCAGATGACGGCGCGGGAAAATGGCGTGTCGCTGGTCGATGGGGCGCGGATTGCTGTCGACAATGGGCTGATCAAAGGCAAAGGCGGCAAAGCACTACGCGAGTTGATCGACGGGTTGGCGCGTTGGAACGCGATGACGCGCGGGCCCAAGATCGAAGTCGACGATGATTCTGTGATTGATGACGGCACAGCTCCGATGCGGTTTGGTGAGCCAGAGGTGTCACATATTGAGTTGGCGCAGATCATCCTGGACGAATCCGGCTACACGGCCCACTGGCAGAACGAGAAAACGCCTGAGGCTCCGGGGCGGTTGGAAAACCTCAAGGAGCTGGTCAACCAACTGGATAATTTTGAGAATCTGCAAGGGTTTTTGGAACATGTCAGCCTAGTGATGGACAACGAGAAGGAATCGGACGGGGCAAAAGTCTCGATCATGACCCTGCACGCGGCAAAGGGGCTGGAGTTCCCGGCCGTGTTCCTGCCGGGGTGGGAGGACGGGTTGTTCCCGTCACAAAGGTCGATGGACGAATCCGGGATTAAGGGGCTCGAGGAAGAACGACGACTGGCCTATGTGGGCATCACCCGTGCGGAAGAGATCTGTACGATCTCATTTGCGGCCAATCGTCGGGTGTTTGGTCAATGGCAAAACGCAATGCCGTCGCGGTTCATTGACGAGTTGCCCGAAGATCATGTCGAAGTTCTGACGCCGCCGGGGCTGTATGGGGGTGGCCAGCCGACTGCCGGTATCGAAACCCGTGCGGCCGAGGCCAATGTCTATAACTCGCCCGGTTGGCGGCGGTTGCAGGCCCGGCAGGGGCAGTATGGAACGTCCCAACCCCGCGAAAGCCGCAATACGGTGATTGACGCGACTGCGGTTGCCAGTTTCACCCTTGGCGAGCGCGTGTTTCATCAGAAATTCGGCTATGGCGCGGTGATCGGCATCGAAGGTGACAAGGTCGAGGTCGATTTCGAAAAAGCCGGATTGAAAAAAGTGGTTTCCCGCTTTCTGTCCGCCAAGGATGATGTGCCGTTTTAAGCAAACGGAATGTGCCTGACGGCACATGCTCGATCTTTTTGAAAAGCGCCCGGTTTCGACCGCGGCGCTTTTTTCTTGTCTGCAGAAACAAAAACGGCGGTTCCCAGGGAGGAGGAGAGGGAACCGCCGTTCTTTTCAACATCAGGGCAGGGAGGAGGAGAGCCCCGATGTATCCGAACCCGGGTTTGATCCCGGTATGAGGAAGACGCGGCGACGTCAGGGAGGAGGAGAGACGTCGCCGCGCGCTTTCAACACCGGGAAAGGGAGGAGGAGTACCCGGTGTGTCTGCTTCCGGCGATCAGGGCCGGTATTAGGGGCGGCGACATCAGGGAGGAGGAGAGATGCCGCCGCTGAAATACAGGTCCAAAAGGGAGGAGGAAGGACCTGATCTCGGTGTTTCTGTGTCGCTTACCGTGCGACGTGTTCTTCGGCCGCTTGCTGAGCCAGGCGGCGGATCATCGAGCGGTGAAGCCCCAGATCAGCCAGTTCACGGTTCGACAGGTCAGACAGTTCGTGAACTGTCTGGCGATAGACGCGATATTGGATGAACCGGGTCTTTGCCGCCTCGAACAGCGAAGCCAGGCTAGTTGCCGGTGCGCCTTTGAGCGCGGTGTTATGTGTTGCTGCAGCCATTTGCTTTACTCGATGTATTCGTTGTTGCCGGTGTTGTCCGGCGCTTGCTTGAGATTGAAAATAATCAAATGCTGCGATTGCACAATACCCGACAACGTCAATGCTGCTATGCAGCAAATGCATAGATATCAACCGGTTGCCAGTGTGGGTTTGGCCGAGCCAATAAAATAAGGCCTTCAGTGAGTGTTTCCCCTAGGGAAGGTCTCAACAAGGTTTTCTGAATTTTCGTGTCTGCGCGTCTTTTGAGCGTAGTTTGTCAATTCTTGTGCGCTTTGTGTATTGGACGGGCCAGGCGCGCGGCGGCTGACATGATGATTTCTGATCGTGGGAATTCATGGGCGTCAGCTGGGGCGGCGCAGAATCCACATGTGGCTGAGGTTAAAAATTGGGATGATTCGTTAACCCAGTGGCCCATTTTCGCTATGCTCATCATAAAATATCACCTCTGGGAGAATTTTCTGGGAAATTATGGGAATATTTGGGGTGGCTCCGAAATTGGCCTATTTAGTATTCTGATAACATAAACTACCTACAATTGGTGTCTGCGGGGTGGTTTTCTTTCCCAGTTGCGTTGGCTAAACTGTGATTCTGAACATAGCGTCGGCAAATTTTCTGTTGATTTCCATGAATTCCCATGTCATCCCTAGTTCATCCGATGAGGACGAGGCACATGGGGCGCCAAACGACCCCGAACCAATAAAAACAGGTTTCATACAGGCATCTCGCTTTCATCAATCAAGAGATCCGGCGCGCGGGCGAGCAGACATCCCCCCAGGTGGCGCGCGCAGCTGGACATCCCGCACAGCGGGTCAATGCGGCGGGTTGATCAGTGGCAGCAGATCAACCCGCCGTTTTTCATCTGGGGGAGTGAATTTTAAGTGGGGCGCAAGCGGAAGGGACAGTCGTCTTGGCGCGCAGGTTTAGAGGTGAAAGCCACCACAAGGTGGATACGAAGGGCAGGGTGTCGATCCCGGCCTCGTTTCGCCGTGTGCTTGAATCCTCTGACCCGAACTGGCAGCCCGGCGACACTCCTGAGCTTGTAATTGTCTACGGCGACCACCGACGCAAATTCTTGGAATGCTATACTATGCGGGCGATCGAAGAGGTCGATGCCAAGATCGATGCGCTGCCGCGCGGGTCGATGCAGCGGAAGATGTTGCAGCGCATGTTCCACGGTCAATCTTTCCCGACCACAGTGGATGAAACCGGCCGTCTGGTGCTGCCGGCCAAGCTGCGCAACAAGATCAATCTTGAAGGTGAGGCATTCTTTATCGCCGCGGGTGACACGTTCCAGATTTGGAAGCCTGAAACTTACGATTCCGAAGAATTGGCTGCGGCCGAAGAGTGGTTGGACGAACAGCCCGAGGACTTTGATCCTTTGGAGTTCCTTGACGGCACCGGGGATGCGTAACGGCATGGCCGGCGCTAACACCCCTTCTGATAAACCTCATATTCCCGTTCTGCTGCGTCCATTGCTGGCTGCTGTTGCGCCCGTGTCGGGCGTCTGGCTGGATGGAACGTTTGGCGCAGGCGGATATACAAGGGGCCTGCTGGACGCTGGCGCAGATAAGGTCATCGGCGTGGACCGTGATCCATTGGCCTTTGAAATGGCGGCGGATTGGGTCGGAGATTATGGCGACCGGCTTGTGATGCAGCCGGGTGTATTCTCGCGCATGGACGAATACGCACAGGATCTGGATGGTGTCGTTCTGGATCTGGGTGTGTCGTCGATGCAGCTCGACCTGGCGGAACGCGGATTTTCTTTCATGAAGGACGGCCCGCTCGACATGCGTATGAGTCAGGAGGGCGAAAGCGCGGCAGATTTGGTCAATACTGCGACCGAGGAACAACTGGCTGATATCCTGTATCATTATGGCGAAGAGCGTGCCAGCCGCCGCATTGCCAAAGCCATCGCCAAAGCGCGTGCGGAAGAGCCGATAACAACAACTCTGCGCCTGGTTCAGATCATCGAATCCTGTTTGCCGCGTCCCAAGCCGGGGCAGTCCCACCCTGCAACGCGCAGTTTTCAGGGCCTGCGGATCGCAGTGAATGCTGAATATGAAGAGCTGTATCAGGGCCTTATGGCTGCTGAGCGCGCTTTGAAGCCGGGCGGGCAACTGGCAGTCGTGACGTTCCATTCCATCGAAGACCGGATGGTCAAACGGTTCTTTCAGTCCCGTGCGGGCAAAACGGGCCGGGCCAATCGCTATGCGCCCGAGATTGAGCAGGAGCTGCCGCAGTTCACGCTTAAGACTCGTAAGGCCGTGGGGCCGGATGATCAGGAGCTGCAGGAAAATCCGCGTTCACGCTCGGCAAAGCTGCGTGTTGCAATTCGAACGGATGCGCCGTCGGGGGAAATTGATGCCCGCGCCGTTGGCATGCCGCAACTAGGGGGAAGAGCAAAATGAAGAGTGTTTTGTATGTGTTGACTGCTCTGTCCGTGTTTGGACTGGCGCTGTGGGCGTATCAGGAAAACTATCGCACGCAGCAGGTGGTGAAGGAAACGCAGAAGCTGCAGCGCGAAATTGGTATGGCGCAGGTGAAGCTGGCGGTTTTAAACGCCGAATGGGCTTATCTGAACCGCCCCGATAGGTTGCGTGAGCTTGCAGATCTAAACTTTGAACGGCTGGGCCTTTTGCCCCTGCGGGCTGAGCAATTCGGTCGCGCCGATCAGATTGCCTATGCGGAAGATCCTGACCTGCCGATCGTCGACCCGATCGAGCTGCAGGCCATCACGAATATTCAGGCGCTGGGTGAGGTGCAGATCCCATGACCCGCACGCCGCTGCGCCCTCTGGCCCGAATCCTTGACGCGCGCTCGCGCGGCGAGAATCCCAAAGCCATCGAGCGCGAAAATATCCGCAAGCGTCACGAAGACATGAAAGACCGCAGCCGTACCCGCGCTGAGGGCCGCTTGCTGGTGCTGGGTCTGTTCTTTTTCTGCGCCTTTTCAGTCGTGGGCGTCCGGATGGGCATGTTGGCCACGTCCGAAGCGCAAGAACCCGTGGCCTCGGCCCCGGGTGCAGCCATTGCGATGCAGCGGGCCAACATCGTAGACCGGGAAGGGCGCATTCTTGCGACCAATCTGGACACTTATTCGGTATATGCGCAGCCGCCGCTGATGATCGACCCGATTGCTGCCGCTGATCAGCTTGTCGCGATCTTCCCCGATCTGGAAAAAGAACGCCTGGTCAAGGATTTCACTGGGAATCGCAAATTCCTGTGGATCAAAAAGCGTATCTCGCCCGAGCAGAAACAAGCCGTGCACGATATCGGTGACCCGGGCATTCTGTTCGGCCCGCGTGAGATGCGGTTGTACCCGAATGGCCGTCTGGCGGCGCATATCCTAGGCGGGTCAAGCTTTGGGCGCGAAGGTGTCAGTGCTGCCGAAGTGATCGGTGTGGCCGGTGTTGAAAAGCAATTCGACGACTACCTGCGTGATCCCGCGAATGGGATTAAGCCGCTGCAGCTCTCGCTGGACCTGACCGTTCAGGCCGCGGTTGAGCAGGTTCTGTTTGGCGGCATGAAGATCATGAACGCCAAGGGGGCGTCGGCGGTTCTTATGAACGCGCATACGGGCGAGGTGATCTCGGCGGCCTCATTGCCGTCCTTCGATCCCAATGATCGCCCGCGCCCGCCGACCTCGGGGTTCGATCCCTCAGACAGCCCACTGTTCAATCGCTATGTTCAGGGCGTTTATGAACTGGGATCCGTGTTTAAGATATTCACCGCTGCGCAGGCGGTTCAGCTGGGTTTGGTGAATTCAAATACGATCATCGATACCTCAGGGCCAATGAAGATCGGCCGTTTCCCGATTGGTGAATTCAACGGCAAGAACTATGGCAAGATCAGCGTAGCCGATGTGATCGTCCACAGCTCGAACCGGGGCACCGGGCGACTGGCGCTGCAGATCGGCGCGCAACGGCAGCAGGATTTCCTGGAATCGCTTGGTATGTTCGATCCCACCCCGTTCGAAATCGTCGAAGCCAAGGGCGGCGAACCGCTGAAGCCCAAGAAATGGGGCGAACTGAGCACGGTGACCATCTCATACGGTCATGGTCTGTCGACCAGCCCCATGCATCTGGCGGCAGGGTACGCGGCGATTGCCAATGGCGGGCACTATGTAAGCCCGACGATTCTGCGCAAAAATGGGCCACAATACGGTCCTCGGGTGATGTCTGATAACGCGGCAAACCAGGCGCAGAAGATGTTGCGCCGGGTGGTAACAGATGGCACCGCCAGTTTTGGCGATGTGGCAGGCTATGATGTGGCCGGTAAGACCGGCACCGCCGATAAGCCCAAGCCGCGTGGTGGTTATTACGACGACAAGGTGATTGCGACCTTCGCGACGTTCTTTCCTGCCTATGACCCAAAATATGTCCTGATCGTAACGTTGGACGAACCATCCATCCTTGCCTATGGCGAAAAGCGTCGTACGGCAGGCTGGACAGCGGTTCCTGTGGCCGCAGAATTGATCGGGCGCATCGCACCTTTGCTGGGCCTGCGTCCTCGGGTTGAGCCTGAGGCCGGCGCTGCTATAACGCTGACCTCAAATTAGGCTGTCCAAACGAGGTGGGTCATGGGCGCAAGGACAAAGAAACTCAGCCAACTGGCCCTGACCGCCCGAGGCGGCGCCAATCCTGATATCACAGGGCTGGCGGTCGACAGTCGCGAAGTCAAAGACGGTTTCCTCTTTGCGGCACTTCCCGGTACACGTGTTCATGGCGGTGAGTTCATTCAATACGCTTTGCGTATGGGGGCCGCAGCCATCCTGACGGATGCTGAAGGGGCAGAGATCGCAGCCGAGGAACTGGCCGCATCAGATGCGGCGCTGATCGTGCTCGAGGACCCGCGTCAGGCGCTGGCCGGGTGCGCTGCGCTGTGGTTCGGAGCGCAGCCTAAGACCATCGTTGCGGTTACTGGCACCAATGGCAAAACCTCGGTCGCGACATTTATTCGCCAGATCTGGACCGAACTTGGTCACGCTGCGGTGAACCTCGGGACCACAGGGGTCGAGGGCGCGTGGACCGCACCACTAGCCCATACAACGCCCGAACCAATCACTTTGCATCGTTGCCTGTCCGAGGCTGCGGAGAACGGAGTGACTCATGCTGCGATGGAGGCATCCTCGCACGGGTTGGAGCAGCGCCGCTTGGACGGGGTACAGCTGGCTGCGGCGGGGTTTTCGAACTTCACTCAGGACCATCTGGACTACCACGAAACGTTTGAGGCGTATTTCAACGCCAAGGCAGGTCTGTTTGATCGGGTCCTGCCGCAAGACGGCACTGTTGTCGTCAACATGAGCGATCCCAAGGGCGCTCAGGTCCTCCGAATTGCCAAAGACCGGGGGCAGAAGGTTCTGACCGTTGGGCTTGGGGAAGCAGACCTGTGCCTGATGAATCAGCGGTTTGACGCAACAGGTCAGGACTTGCGGTTTTCATGGCAGGGTAAGATTTTCCAAACCCGGTTGAATCTGATCGGTGGTTTTCAGGCCGAAAATATCTTGTTGGCCTGCGGTCTGGTTATTGCTGCAGGGGAAGAGCCTGAACACGTGTTCGAAACCCTGCCGCATCTCACGACGGTTCGTGGACGCATGCAGCTGGCCGCGACGCGAGAGAATGGGGCAGCGGTATTTGTGGATTACGCTCATACACCTGACGCAGTGGCGACCGCACTCAAGGCACTACGCCCGCATGTGTTGGGCCGCCTGATCGCCATTGTCGGCGCGGGCGGTGATCGCGATGCAACCAAGCGTCCGCTTATGGGGCAAGCTGCCGCCAACCACGCAGATGTGGTTTTTGTCACCGACGACAACCCGCGCAGCGAAGATCCGGCCACCATACGCGCCGCCGTGATGGACGGGGCACCAGAGGCCACCGAGGTTGGCGATCGGGCCGAGGCCATCTTGCGCGGGATAGATGCGCTGCAACCCGGGGACGCGCTTTTGATTGCGGGCAAGGGGCATGAAACCGGCCAGATCGTTGGCGATCAGGTTTTGCCATTTGATGATGTCGAACAGGCCAGCATCAGTGTGGCCGCACTGGACGGGAGGGTGGCATGACATTGTGGACTGCAGTCGAGGCCGCCGAGGCAACCGGTGGACGCGTCACTTCGGATTGGGCGGTCAATGGTGTGTCGATCGACACGCGCACCATCCAGCCCGGCGATCTTTTCATCGCACTCACAGCCGCGCGGGACGGGCATGAATTCGTGGCACAGGCTTTGGAAAAAGGCGCTGGGGCGGCCTTGGTGTCGCGTATTCCCGAGGGCGTAACCGAAGATGCGCCCTTGCTGATCGTCGAAGACGTGCAGTTGGGGCTTGAGGCGCTGGGGTGCGCGGGTCGTGACCGCTGCAATGCTCGGGTGCTCGGGGTGACCGGAAGCGTCGGCAAGACATCGACGAAGGAAATGCTGGCCACGATTCTGGAAACGCAGGGAAAAACTCATGCCAGCGTTGCCAGCTACAACAATCACTGGGGCGTGCCGCTGACCTTGGCGCGGATGCCGCGTGACACAGAATTCGCGGTGATCGAGATCGGTATGAACCACCCCGGAGAGATTTCTCCGCTGGCGCAGCAAGCCCGCCCGCATGTGGCGCTGGTCACGACCGTGGCGGCAGTGCACCTAGAAGCGTTTGAGTCGGTGGCCGGTATTGCGCATGAAAAGGCGGGAATTTTTGACGGCCTGATCGAGGGCGGCGCGGCCATCCTGAACGCGGATATCGAGCATGCAGACATCCTGCGCGACTGTGCGCGGGATTTGGGCGCGAAAACAGTGGATTTCGGCCGCAATGGCTCCGACTACACATTGACCGATGTAACCCAAGAGGCTGACTCGGTTCATGCAAAGGCAACAGTCGCAGGGCGCCCGTTTGCGTTTGACGTGCAGTCAGCGGGCACGCATTTCGCCATGAACGCGCTGGGGGCATTGGCTGCCTGTGTCGAATTGGGCGTCGATCTGGATCAGGCGATTGCAGGTCTCGGCGGATGGTCGCCGGTCAAGGGGCGCGGGGTGCGCGAACAGATCGCGTTGACCGACGGTGGCCGGATCGAACTGCTGGATGACAGCTATAACGCCAACCCGACGTCGATGGAGGCCGCACTGGATGTTTTGGCCGCGGCGCAAGGACATCGTCGCATCGCTTTTCTTGGGGATATGAAGGAGTTGGGGCCGGAGGAAACTGCCATGCATGCGGCGATGGCGGATGTTTCGGCCATGCAGCGCGTGGACAAAGTGCATAGCGTCGGTCCGCTGATGAAGGCGCTGCACGATGCGCTTCCGGCGGATAAACGCGGGCTTTGGTTCGAGACCAGCACCGAGATGGCCGCCCATCTACCCGAGCTTGTTCAGGCCAGTGACACTGTGTTGGCCAAGGGATCGCTGAGCATGGCATTGGCACAGATTGTTGACGGTTTGCGTAAAATGGGGCAAGGGGGCGCGCTTGATTGATGATCGCGTCCGCCACCTCAGTGTGAGAAAGGTTCTGTAATGCTCTATTGGTTGACCGCCCTGTCGGACGGAGGGGATTTTTTCAACCTCTTCCGCTATATTACGTTCCGCGCAGGCGGCGCCTTTCTGACTGCGCTGATTTTCGGTTTTCTCTTTGGCAAACCGCTGATCAACGTGCTGCGCAAAAAGCAGGGCAAGGGCCAGCCGATCCGGGATGACGGGCCAGAAGGTCATTTTTCGAAGGCGGGTACACCGACGATGGGCGGGCTGCTGATCGTGGGCGCGCTGATGACATCGACCTTGGTGTGGGCGCGGTGGGACAATCCCTATGTCTGGATGGTTCTGTTTGTAACGCTGGCCTATGCGGCGATCGGATTTGCTGATGACTATGCGAAGGTGTCGAAACAGAACACCAAGGGCGTTTCGGGTAAAATGCGCATGGCACTGGGAGTTATCATCGCAGTTCTGGCCTCGGCCTGGGCTACGCTGCACCATCCCGAGGCCCTTCAGAACCAGCTGGCGCTGCCCATTTTCAAGGATACACTGATCAATCTGGGCATGTTCTACATACCCTTCTCGATCGTAGTGATCGTAGGTGCAGCCAACGCTGTGAACCTGACCGATGGTCTGGATGGTCTGGCCATCATGCCGGCGATGATTGCGGCTTCGACGCTGGGGGTGATTGCTTATGCCGTTGGACGGGTCGACTTTACCGAATATCTGGACGTGCATTACGTGCCCGGAACAGGTGAGATATTCGTCTTTACTTCGGCCCTGTTCGGTGCCGGTCTTGGCTTCCTTTGGTACAACGCGCCACCTGCTGCGGTGTTCATGGGCGACACCGGATCGCTGGCGCTGGGCGGTGCATTGGGTGCCATTGCGGTAGCCACCAAGCACGAACTGGTACTGGCGATCGTAGGAGGTTTGTTCGTGGTCGAAGCGCTGAGCGTGATCATCCAGGTGCTGTATTTCAAGCGCACCGGGCGGCGTGTGTTCCTGATGGCGCCGATTCATCACCATTACGAGAAAAAGGGCTGGGCCGAGCCGACGATTGTGATCCGGTTCTGGATCATCTCGCTGATCCTGGCAATGATCGGTCTGGCAACGCTGAAAGTCCGGTAGAACTCCCGTCAGGTTCGGCGGACCTGCGGTCCACCTGTCACCTGTTGGGCCCGGCTCGCGCTGACGCGCGAGCCTTTCGCCACCCTTGCCATCGGTGATTTCTTCGGTGCAGTGTGGCGGCCAAATTTAAGTCAATAAAAGGTGGGCAGTATGATCCCGGTCAAAGGGTTTTCAGGGCAGAAGGTTGCGGTTCTGGGGCTTGGCCGGTCGGGGCTGGCCACGGCGCGTGCCCTGCAGGCAGGCAAAGCTGAGCCTGTGTGTTGGGATGACAATCCTGCCGCCCGAGAAGTGGCCGAGGCTGAAGGGTTCGTCTGTGCCGATCTGCGCCGTCATGGAGCATTTGACGATATCGCCACGCTGATCGTTTCGCCCGGTATTCCTCATCTCTATCCTGACCCTAATCCAATTGTGGCTGCGGCGCTTGAGGCCGGTGTCCCGGTCGATAACGACATCGGGCTGTTTTTCCGATCCTTTGCAGGGCCTGAGTGGAACAATTATGACTCACCGCCGCGTGTGATCGCAGTGACCGGGTCGAACGGGAAATCGACCACCGCGGCTTTGATCCACCATATCCTGAACGAAGCCGGGCGCGAGGTGCAGCTGGCGGGTAATATCGGGCGTGGGGTGCTGGATATTGATCCGGGCGGCGACGGTTCGGTCGTTGTGCTGGAACTGTCCAGCTATCAGACAGAACTGGCCCGCGCCCTGACCCCGGACGTGGCCGTTTTCACCAACCTGTCGCCCGACCATCTTGACCGCCACGGCGGGATGGGGGGCTATTTCGCCGCCAAGCGACGGCTGTTCGCCGAAGGTGGCCCGGATCGCGCCGTGATTGGCATTGACGAGAAAGAGGGCGCGTTTCTGGCTGGTCAGCTGGCCGAAGGCCGCGCCGATGATCGGGTCATCCGCGTATCGGTTGCGCGCCAACTGACGGGACCAGGATGGCAGGTGTTTGCCCGCAAAGGGTTCTTGTCGGAATACCGCAAGGGACGGCAAGCGGGTTCGATTGACCTGCGCGGAATCACGGGCCTTCCCGGCGCGCATAACCACCAAAACGCCTGTTCGGCTTATGCCGCCTGTCGCGCGCTGGGGCTGGCACCGCGCGTGATCGAAGACGCGCTGCACAGCTATCCGGGCCTGCCGCATCGCAGTCAGATCATTGCCGAGGTGGGCGGTGTTACTTATGTGAATGACTCAAAAGCCACCAATGTGGACAGCGCTCTCAAGGCGTTGAGCGCCTTCAGGAAGGTCCGCTGGGTCTGTGGGGGGCTTGAGAAGGAAGGCGGTGTTGCCGCTCTGAACGCAGCCGCTGACCAGGTGGTCAAAGCTTATGTCATTGGTCGCGAGGCCGCGAATTTCGCCATGCAACTTAAGGCCGATGCGCTGGTTTGCACCACCATGTCCGAGGCTGTTGAGCAAGCCATGAAGGATGCCCAACCCGGCGAGACAGTCCTGCTTGCGCCAGCCGCGGCCAGTTTCGACCAATACGACAATTTCGAGCAGCGCGGAGAGGACTTTGTAGCGGAAGTCAGGCAACGGCTTCCGGAATAGCCATTTGCAATAGACCGCCGGTTGGGCCAAGCTGCGATGCTATCAGCTTGACGCGCCATCATTATTGGTTTTGCTTGCCTGCAAATTCAACACGAGGTTATGACTATGCCATTTCGTAAGTTTTCTCTGATCCTGCCTGCCATTCTCGTTGCCGGTGCCTGCACCAACACAGGTGCCAATTATCAACCAATCGTCGACGGCCCGATCGGCCCGAACTACAACGTAGACCTTCAGCAGTGCCAACAACTGGCGGCATCACAAGCCAGCGTTGATGGCTCTACCGCAGGAAACGCAGCGATAGGCGCGGCAGGTGCGGCGGCTGTAACCGGGATTGTTCAGGACAGCAGCGACAATCTGGGCCGTGCGGCAGTTGCCGGTGCGCTTGTTGGCGCCGGCGCAGACGTGATCAACAAGAACCAAAACAAAGAAGTTATCGTGCGCAACTGCATGCGCGGACGTGGCTACAACGTCGTCGGCTAACTCTGCCCGGCGATTGCAATTCCTGCGGCGTGGCCCGAGGACCACGCCCATTGGAAGTTGTAACCGCCCAGCCAGCCGGTGACATCCACCGCTTCGCCAATCGCATAGAGGCCGGGGACATCCCTGGCCTCCATCGTTTTTGACGACAGGTTATCAGTGTCGATCCCGCCCAGCGTCACCTCGGCTGTACGATACCCTTCGGTGCCCGAGGGGGTAAGCTGCCAGTTGGACAGGGCTGCGATCAATTCGGACAGCGCGGCATCCGACTGATCGGCCAGGTTGCCTGACATAGGGATATGATGGCTCAGGTGCTCGACCAGACGCCCGGGCAGGTGGCGCGCCAGTTCCGTGGTCAGCGCCTTGCGTCCACCGCTTTGCCGCTGATCACGCAGCAAATCAAACAGCGGCAGATCCGGGATCAGGTTTGCGCGGATCGCCTCGCCTTCGCGCCAATAGGAAGACAACTGCAGAACCGATGGTCCACTAAGCCCGCGATGGGTGAACAGCAGAGCCTCGTCAAAGCTGGTCCGGTCATTCGACAGCCGCGCGGGTAGGGATACGCCGGACAGGTCCTTGAACTTGCCATCCGAAAACGTAAACGGCACGAGCGCGGCCCGCGTTTCGGTTAACGTCAGTCCGAACTGGCGCGCAATGTCGTAGGCCAGCCCGGTCGCCCCCATCTTTGGGATCGACTTGCCGCCAGTGGCCAGCACGAGGTTGGTGCAGCTCAGGTTATGCCGCTGCCCTTCACGTTCGAGGTCCACAGAAAATCCGCAATCGGTCTTGCGCAAGTCTTTTACCTCGGCCCGAACCCACAATTCGGCCTCGGCACGCTCGATCTCATCCAGCAACATCTGAATGATCTGTTTTGACGATCCGTCGCAGAACAGTTGCCCCAGCGTTTTCTCATGCCACGCGATGCCGTGTCGGTCGACCAGATCAATGAAATCCCACTGCGTGTACCGCGCCAGCGCGGATTTGCAGAAATGCGGATTCTGCGACAGGAAGTTTCCCGGTCCCGCATACATGTTGGTGAAGTTGCAGCGCCCACCGCCCGAGATACGAATTTTCTCTCCGGCAGCCTGGGCGTGGTCGATCACCATAACGCGCCCGCCGCAATGGGCGGCGCACATCATACCGGCTGCACCGGCACCAAGGATGATTGTGTCATAGGTCATGTGCTGCGCATGGCTTGGATCGCAAAGGAAGGCAAGGGGTCAAAGCCTCAGATGAACGATCCAGAATTTTGTCTTGAGCTCAACCTAGCTTGAGGAATTACAAGCAAGTTTATGACGCCAAACAGTGCAGTGCTTTTGAGGGTGCTTAAATGGATTTGGAAAACTACTTAAACAGAATAGCGTATTCGGGCGACCTAAAGCCAGATCGGGCGACGCTCGACAATCTCTTCGCGGCCCAACTAAGGATGGTTGCTTTCGAAAACATGGATCAACAATTGGGGGTTCCGGTTTCGTTTGATCAGAACGACGTGTTTGAAAAAGTCGTTACGCGGAAACGCGGCGGATGGTGTTTTGAGCTAAACTCTCTTTTCAGTTGGGTACTGCAGGAAATCGGATTTCAGGTGTCATATCTGGCTGGATACGTCGGCCCGGACAAACCTTCTCCAGATCAGGCACCGGATCATATGCTTTTGAAGGTCAAGTGCGATGAACATTTGCTTGTTGATGTTGGATTTGGTGGCGCGATGTCTACTCCAATCCCGCTGGAACCATTCACGGGATTGCAGCAGCCCTACAGTATTTCGCTAACCGCCCAGCGTGATGGCTTTGTTCAATATTCAGAAAGCGCAGGCGGAGGGGAAACAGGCTATTGGTTTACTCAGAAAAGTGTCGAACCAAGCGTGTTTTATTCTGCCAGTCGACATTTGCAGACCGATCCCAACTCGCCATTTCTACGCACCCTGACCGCGCAAAGGCGTTATACCAACAGGCATATTATACTACGCGGTCTGGTGATGAGGACGATTGATACTATGGGAATACGTGAGGAAACCGTTTCGACACCAAAGGAGTTGGTTGACTGCCTGAAGTATGACTTTGGCCTGAATGTCCCGGCGGTTGCTGAAGTCTGGCCCAAGATCAAGAAACGTCATGACGTGCTCTTTCATGATAAAGTGCGGTAGGTGTTCCGCCGCTCAGCCGCAACGATGAGCAGATTTCTCCATCCTTATTCATTCCGCTAGCCCAAACGCAAAAATGCCTGTAGACTCTCAATCAGATCCCGAAAAACGGGACGTTAACGAGGCAGATAGTGGCGGTATCTCATGACTGAGATGGTGTATGGCGCGGTCCAGGACCAGCGCGGAGAACCGATTCTTCCAAAGTGGTGGCGGACGATTGATCGCTGGACGATGTCCTGCGTTTTGATCCTTTTTGTCATCGGGCTGCTCTTGGGGCTGGCCTCATCGCCGCCGCTGGCTGGCCGCAACGGGTTTGATCCGTTCCACTATGTCGAACGGCAGGCGCTGTTCGGCGGGCTGGCGCTGATTGCGATGCTGCTGACGTCGATGATGTCGCCGACTTTGGTGCGCCGTTTGGCAGTACTTGGGTTCCTTGCCTCGTTTGTGGCGCTGGCTTTTCTGCCCGTCTTCGGAACGGATTTCGGAAAAGGGGCAGTGCGTTGGTACTCGTTGGGTTTTGCATCTCTGCAGCCGTCGGAATTTCTGAAACCCGGATTTGTTGTCGTGGCCGCGTGGCTGCTGGCTGCGTCGCAGCAGATCAACGGCCCTCCGGGTCGGTTGTGGTCATTTGCGCTGTGTATTGCGATTGTGGCGATGCTGGTTTTGCAACCTGACTTCGGCCAGGCCTGCCTGATCCTGTTTGGATGGGGTGTGATGTACTTTGTGGCCGGTGCGCCGATGCTGCTGCTGGTTGGCATGGCGGGCGTCGTTGTCCTAGGTGGTATGTTCGCCTATTCGAATTCGGAACACTTTGCCCGCCGTATTGATGGCTTCCTGAACCAGGAGGTCGACCCGACCACCCAGCTTGGCTATGCCACGAACGCCATCCGCGAAGGCGGTCTGTTCGGTGTCGGCGTGGGTGAGGGACAGGTGAAATGGTCCTTGCCCGATGCCCATACGGATTTCATCATCGCGGTTGCGGCCGAAGAATACGGGCTGATCCTGGTGCTGATCATCATCGCGCTTTATTCACTGATCGTTGTACGCTCGCTACTGCGGCTGATGCGCGAGCGCGATATGTTCATTCGTCTGGCCGGGACTGGCCTGGCCTGCATGTTTGGCGTTCAGGCCATGATCAACATGGGCGTGGCCGTGCGCCTGCTGCCTGCCAAGGGCATGACGCTGCCTTTTGTCAGCTATGGTGGGTCGTCGCTGATTGCGGGCGGCATCGCTGTCGGCATGTTGCTGGCCTTTACCAGAAGCCGCCCGCAGGGCGAACTTGGCGATATTCTGCGCGGAAGAGGATAATGGGGAAACCTTACCTGTTGATTGCGGCTGGCGGCACCGGGGGCCACATGTTCCCGGCGCAGGCGTTGGCCGAAGCGATGCTGAATAAAGGCTGGCGCGTGCGCCTGTCCACGGATGAGCGCGGCGCGCGCTACACTGGCGCCTTTCCGCAAACGGTCGAAATTGTCGAGGTGGCCTCTGCCACTTTCGCGCGCGGCGGGCTGGCGGCTAAGGCATTGGTCGGCCCTAGGATTGCCGGCGGTGTTAGCAGCATGGCATTCCAGATGATGCGGGACAAACCGGACGTTGTCGTGGGCTTTGGCGGATACCCGTCGATCCCGGCTTTGGGGGCCGCGACGATGTTGAAAGTTCCGCGCATGATCCACGAACAGAATGGGGTTCTGGGGCGCGTGAACCAATTGTTTGCCACGCGTGTTGCCAACGTCGCCTGTGGTGTCTGGCCGACCGATCTGCCCGAAGGGGCCAATGGAATCCACACCGGAAATCCGGTCCGCGCTGCCGTGCTTGAGCGCGAGGCCGCAGGTTACATCCCGCCGGGCGACTATCCTATGTCTATTCTGGTTATGGGCGGCAGTCAGGGCGCGCGCATTCTCAGCGATATTGTCCCTGGCGCGATTGCTGCCTTGCCTGACGACCTGCGCAGCCACATCCGTGTCGCACACCAGGCCCGCGACGAAGACGGGGAGCGTGTTACGGCGTTCTATGCCGAACATGGCATTCGGGTCGAGGTCAAACCTTTCTTTGACGACGTTCCGCGTCGCATGTCGGATGCACAACTTGTCATCAGCCGGTCCGGCGCATCCAGTGTGGCGGATATCTCGGTCATCGGACGTCCATCGATCCTGATCCCGTTTGCCGCCGCAGCAGGCGACCATCAGACCGCCAATGCGCGAGGTTTGGTTCAGGCAGGCGGCGCGATCATGATCCCGGAAAACGCACTTGACGTTCCCGCGCTTGCAGAGCAAATCAGCGCCGTTCTTACCAACCCCGAAGCCGCCCAAAAGATGGCCCATGCCGCCCTCTCGACCGGTGCGCCCGACGCGACTGAACGTCTGACGGCCCTTGTCGAACAACTGGCGCAGAAGGAGACCACATGAATCCTGCAACCAAACTGCCGCAAGACGTAGGGTCGATTCACTTTGTGGGGATCGGCGGGATCGGGATGTCGGGCATTGCCGAAGTTCTTCTGAACCTGGGCTACCGCGTGCAGGGGTCAGACCTGAAGGCGTCCAAGATCACTGATCGTCTTGCGAGCCTTGGGGCTGAGATATTTGTCGGCCAGCGTGCCGAAAACCTGGAAAACGCGGCCGTTGTTGTGGTGTCGACCGCGATCAAGCCGGGTAACCCCGAGCTGGACGGCGCCCGGGCGCAAGGTCTGCCCGTCGTTCGCCGTGCCGACATGCTGGCCGAGCTGATGCGCCTGAAATCCAACATCGCCATTGCCGGAACGCACGGCAAGACCACCACGACCACCATGATGGCCGAGCTGATGGTAGCCGGCGATTTCGATCCGACCGTCATCAATGGCGGCATCATCCACGCCTACGGCTCGAACGCACGGATGGGGCAGGGTGAATGGATGGTGGTCGAGGCCGACGAATCCGACGGCTCGTTCAACCGACTGCCCGCGACCATTGCTATTGTTACGAATATCGACCCCGAGCATATGGAACACTGGGGTGACTTCGACCAATTGCGTGACGGGTTTTATGAGTTCGTCTCGAACCTGCCATTCTACGGTCTGGCTGTGTGCTGCACGGATCACGCCGAAGTGCAGACGTTGGTTGGACGTATCACCGACCGCCGGGTCCGGACCTATGGGTTCAACGCGCAGGCCGATGTGCGCGCCTTGAACCTGACCTACAAGGGCGGCGTGGCGCACTTCGACATCCACCTTCAATACGAAGATAAGATGATCGAGGGCTGCACATTGCCGATGCCCGGCGACCACAATGTCTCGAACGCGCTGTCTGCCGTGGCCGTCGCCCGACATCTGGGTATGAAGGCCTCGGAAATCCGTGATGCGCTGGCCAATTTTGGTGGCGTCAACCGCCGCTTCACCAAGGTCGGAGAAATCGACGGCGTTACCATCATCGACGATTACGGCCACCACCCGGTTGAAATCGCAGCCGTTCTCAAGGCTGCGCGCCAGGCAAGCGAAGGCCGGGTCATCGCCGTGCACCAACCGCACCGGTACTCGCGCCTGTCCAATCTGTTTGACGATTTCTGCACCTGCTTCAATGACGCGGACGTTGTCGCCATAGCCGATGTTTTCTCTGCCGGAGAAGACCCGATCGAAGGAGCCAGTAGAGATGATCTTGTGCAGGGCCTGATCCGCCACGGCCACCGCCACGCGCGTGCATTGCTGAACGAAAACGATCTGGAGCGCCTTGTGCGCGAACAGGCCCGCCCCGGCGACATGGTCGTCTGTCTCGGCGCTGGTACGATCAGCACTTGGGCCAACGGGCTGCCAGAAAGGCTGCGACAAAAGCAAGCCGTTTGATAGAATGGACTCTCTAGCATTGCAACTTTAAAGTGTGATGTTGCAGTTGCAGCAATGATCGTCCTCGGAGGGGCAGTTGGTATATTCAGTGCTTTTTGCTGGCTTGTGGGTTTTGGCCTCAACGGTCGTGGCCATGCTGCCGATGCGCCTGCAATTTCCGCCGGGCGTTGTGCTGTTCATTTCTGCACCTGCGCTAATCGTCTGGTTGGGCCATGACTTTGGCTGGTTTTTCTCGGTGCTGGCCTTTGCGGCCTTTGCATCCATGTTCCGCAATCCCATCCGGTATTACTGGCGTCGCTGGACCGGGCAGGAGGTCGAGGAATGAACTGGTCAATCGCTCTTGCCGCGCTTTGGGGAATTTCGGCGAATGTGCTGGCGATGATCCCCAGCAATGACAACCACTGGACCCGCGCCTATGTCTTGATCGCTGTTGGGATCCCAATACTGGGTTACGTCACCTTGCAAAACGGCCCGTGGATCGGGCTGATCGTTCTGGCCGCAGGTATGTCTGTGTTGCGTTGGCCGGTGATCTATCTGGGGCGGTGGGTGCGGCGGATAATTGGGTCTGCTCCGTAATGGATGCATCTTGCGTTATGCGTCAGAATCCGCGATCTAGCCGACATGACAGCGCTTCCGACACCGCGCGGTAAACTCACCGAGTGCCGTAAACTGAACGATCTGACATGGCTGCGTGTTGGTGGTCCTGCGGACTACCTATTCCAGCCTGCCGATATTGAAGACTTGCAGGATTTCCTCCGTCATCTGCCTGCAGGGACTCCAATCTTTCCCATGGGCGTCGGTTCAAACCTGATCGTTCGCGATGGCGGTTTGCGCGCGGTTGTGATCCGATTGGGGCGCGGGTTCAATGCTATCTCAGTTGAGGGAAACATCGTCACCGCCGGAGCAGCCGCGTTGGATGCGCATGTGGCGCGCAAGGCTGCGGATGTGGGCGTAGACCTGACTTTTTTGCGCACTATCCCGGGCTCAATCGGCGGAGCGGTGCGGATGAACGCAGGGTGTTATGGCAGCTACACGGCAGACGTGCTGCGCAAGGCGACGATTGTCACCCGGCAGGGAGAGCTTTTGGACCTGACGCCTGAGCATCTGAATTTCCGTTATCGCCAATCCGATCTGCCCGAAGGCGCGGTGCTGATCTCGGCCACTTTCGAAGGTCCATCCGGCGATCCGGAAGGGCTGCACGCCCGGATGTCGGCGCAGTTGCAAAAACGTGACGAAACCCAGCCGACCAAAGATCGCAGCGCCGGGTCAACCTTCCGCAATCCGGCTGGGTTTTCCTCGACGGGCCGTGCGGATGATGTGCACGACCTCAAGGCGTGGAAGGTCATTGACGATGCGGGCATGCGCGGCGCGGCGCGCGGCGGCGCACAGATGAGCGAAAAGCACTCGAACTTCCTGATCAATACCGGTGGTGCCTCTGCCGCGGACCTCGAAGGTCTGGGCGAAGAGGTGCGAAAAAAGGTTTACGAAACAAGCGGCATCACGCTAGAGTGGGAAATCATGCGGGTCGGTGATCCGCTGACAGAATAAAGCCCTGACCGTCAGACCATAACAGGCAAATTAAGGCGACGGATCAAGGAGATAAACGCAGTACGGACCACCACATAAGGTCCGGGGACATTGAGGCGCACGTTGGGTATGTCGAGCAGGACAAACCCCAAAGTGGCGGTATTGATGGGTGGACCCTCGAAGGAACGCGAGGTGTCTCTCAGCTCTGGGCGCGAATGCGCGGCCGCCCTTGTGGGAGAAGGCTTTGAAGTAGTTGAGCTGGACGCAGGTCCTGACCTCTATGCGCGCCTTTTGGAAATCAAACCAGACGTTGTCTTTAACGCCCTGCATGGCCGCTGGGGCGAGGATGGCTGCGTTCAGGGCCTGCTGGAATGGATGCGCATTCCGTACACGCACTCTGGTGTTCTGGCCTCGGCGCTGGCGATGGACAAGCAGCGCAGCAAAGAGGTGTTTGAGGCCGAGGGCCTACCCGTTGTTGCCAGCGTGATCGTACCCAAGGTCGAGGTGGTTAAGGCTCATGTGATGGAGCCCCCTTACGTGGCCAAGCCCAACAACGAAGGCTCCAGCGTTGGGATCTACATCGTGCATGAAGGGTCCAATGGCCCTCCGCAACTGTCGGATGAAATGCCCGATCAGGTGATGGTCGAGAAATACATTGCAGGGCGCGAGCTGACCGTAACGGTGATGAACGACAAGGCCGTAACGGTTACCGAGATCATGACCGATGGCGGTTGGTACGATTATGACGCCAAGTATAAGCCCGGCGGATCGTGGCATGTTTTGCCCGCTGACGTACCGACTGAGATTTTTGACCTGTGCATGGACTACGCATTGCGCGCTCATTCTGCACTGGGATGCAAGGGCGTAAGCCGTACGGATTTCCGCTGGGATGACAGTATGGGTGCCGATGGGCTTTTCCTGCTCGAGACCAATACTCAGCCCGGCATGACGCCGACGTCGCTGGTGCCTGAACAGGCCGCGCATATGGGTATGAGTTTCGGGCAGCTCTGCGCCTGGATGGTGGAGGACGCATCATGCGACCGCTAAGAGCCACCCGAGCGCCTGTGGTTCACCGCCCCAAGCAACTGACCGGTCCCGATGCTGATTTCGAATCCGGCGCACATACCGGAGCCGAACCCAAATTGCGGCTGCGTGGGATTTTTGGTGGCAAGGGCGATCGCCTCGACCCAGCCCCGTCTCGTCTCAGCTACCGCTTGCAACGCTGGATGCTAACGCGGGGCGTTCGGCGTAGCCTGAAGTTTGGCCTGCCGGTGCTTGCGGTTTGCGCCGCAATTGGCATCTATTTCGGCTCGCAGGAACGTCGTGATGCGTTGGTAGCCTATGTCATCGACATCAAGACCTCGATCCAGCAACGGCCTGAATTCATGGTCAATCTGATGGCGATTGACGGGGCAGGGACCAACCTGTCCGAGGATATCCGTGAGGTTGTGCCGCTGGATTTCCCCGTCAGTTCATGGGACTTGGACGTTGAGCAAATTCGCGACACGATCACAGGATTGAATCCGGTCAAGTCCGCCACCGTGCGGGTACGCCCTGGCGGTATTCTGCAGGTGGATGTTGTCGAGCGTCAGCCCGTCATCGTCTGGCGTACGCGCCATGGGATCGAATTGCTGGATGAGACCGGCGCCCATGTGGAACGCATCGCGTCGCGCAAGGATCACTCTAATTTACCTCTGATCGCGGGCAAAGGTGCAGACGGTCACGTGGGTGAGGCGCTTGAATTGCTGACAACCGCCCGCAGCCTAGGCGGCCGTGTGCGCGGGCTGGTCCGGATTGGTGAGCGTCGCTGGGACCTGGTTATGGACCGCGGCCAGCGCATCATGTTGCCGACCGAGCGCCCCGTACGCGCGTTGGAACGCGTTTTGGCCGTGAATGAGGTGCAGGACCTTTTGGAACGTGACGTGGCGGTGGTCGACATGCGCCTTGGGCAACGTCCGACGATAAGAATGACCAAAGCTGCCAGCGAAGACTGGTGGAATACAAAAGTGACAGTGGGTAGCGAGCAGTAACGACCATGATGACCGATCTTTATCAGTCCCAGCGTGCCATGCGGCAGATGCGCAGACAAGCCATGCAACGCGGTGTTGTCGCCATTCTTGATGTTGGCAGCTCCAAGATTGCCTGTCTTGTACTGCGCTTTGACGGGACCGGCCGCCTGAGCGAGGACAACACCATCGGGTCGATGGCCGGGCAGACCGGCTTTCGTGTGATTGGTGCTGCGACCACACGGTCGCGGGGCGTTCAATTTGGCGAAGTCACCGCCATGCAAGAAACCGAACGGGCGATCCGAACCGCCCTGCAGGCGGCGCAAAAGATGGCCGATATCCGGGTCGATCATGTGATTGCCAGCTTCTCGGGTGCGAACCCGCGCTCTTACGGGTTGGACGCGCAGGTCGATCTTGAGGGTCAGGTCGTGACCGAGGCAGAGGTTGGCCGTGTCCTGAACGCCTGTGATGTGCCGGATTACGGGGCAGGGCGCGAGGTGTTGCATGCCCAACCGGTAAACTTCGCTTTGGACAACCGCTCAGGTCTGATCGACCCGCGCGGCCAAATGGGGCAGAGCCTTGCCGTCGACATGCACATGCTGACCGTCGACGCAACTGCGATCCAAAACATCGTGCGCTGCATCAAACGCTGCGATCTGGAATTGGCCGGAATTGCAAACTCGGCCTATGTGTCTGGTGTTTCCGCCTTAGTCGAGGATGAGCAGGAACTGGGCGCGGCCTGTATCGACATGGGTGGCGGCACGACCAGCGTGTCGATCTTTATGAAAAAGCACATGATCTATGCCGATTGCGTGCGCATGGGTGGCGATCACGTAACCTCGGACATTTCGATGGGGTTGGGTATCCCGGCCTCGGTGGCTGAGCGGATTAAAACCTTTAACGGCGGGGTTCACGCAACTGGCGCGGATGATCGGGACCTGATCGACATCGGTGGGGATACTGGCGACTGGGAACATGATCGCCGCACCGTCAGCCGTGCTGAACTGATCGGGATTATGCGTCCCCGTGTGGAAGAGATCCTTGAAGAGGTGCGTGTTCGTCTGGATGCCGCCGGGTTCGAGCACATGCCGAGCCAGCAGATCGTCCTGACCGGCGGCGGCAGCCAGATCATGGGACTGGACGGACTGGCCACCCGCATCCTTGGGCAGCGCGTCCGCCTTGGCCGGCCGCTGCGTGTGCATGGTCTACCGCAATCGGCGACCGGGCCGGGGTTCTCCTCCGCAGTGGGGCTTAGCCTGTTTGCAGCGCACCCACAGGACGAATGGTGGGACTTTGAAATCCCTGTCGACACCTATGCCGCGCGCCCGTTCAAGCGGGCCGTGCGTTGGTTCCGTGACAATTGGTAAGCTAGGGGTCGCAGCGCTGCTGGCCCTGACACCGCTGACCACTCAGGCGCAAACCCGGATCACCCCCGAGGCATTTCTGGATGCGGTTCTGGGCAAAACCGTCGACTTTCATGACTTTCGCAGCGGCGACCTTGTTGGCACCGAAGAATTTCTCAGCTCCACCGTGTCGGTTTGGCGCCGAGAAGGAAGAGGGTGCGTTTATGGGCATATCACAACGCCGAACGGGCAAATCTGTTTTCTCTATGATGATGAAGTCGAAGGGCCAGCCGTGTGTTGGTGGCCTTTCGAATATAAGGGCAGGTTGATGGTGCGACTGGCCACTTTTGCGGACAGCGAAATCCAGGACGTGCGCAGCATCACCGAGGACGGTCTGAATTGTCCAAGTGCCCCGATCAGCTAAAGAAATGGGTTGCAGCTGACTCGTTTATCCCGCAAGATATCCACAAGGCCCGACAGAGGCCCGCGGCAGGACCTGAGCAGTTTTCCGCAGTTTGACAGTTTATGAGTCCCTTTGGTGATGCGTCGGTTGAGTGCCGCGCGCAAATCGCCTGTTTTGTGCTACATTGAGTTCTTTACGCAACATCTGGCGGTATTTGCGAAATACTGCCGGTCAGCGCCTTATTTCCTCCATATTTTGTGGAATTGCGCGATTTTTGGCGTGACGTTTGCCGTTTCAAACGGTAGGATTGTTAGTGGATAGGTAAGAAAAACACCGCTTTGGCGGGAACAAAAAAACAGGCGGACAGAGCATGACATTGAATCTTTCGATGCCCGGGCACGACGAACTGAAGCCTCGGATCACAGTATTTGGCGTTGGTGGTGCAGGCGGCAACGCTGTCAACAACATGATTGAGAAACAGCTGGACGGCGTCGATTTTGTGGTCGCCAACACCGATGCGCAGGCACTGCAACAAAGCCAGTCCTCGGCACGGGTTCAACTGGGCGTGAAAGTCACCGAAGGTCTGGGGGCAGGGGCCCGTCCGACCGTGGGTGCGGCAGCAGCCGAAGAAAGCATTGAACAGATCGTTGATCACCTGGCCGGCGCGCATATGTGCTTTATCACCGCCGGAATGGGCGGCGGTACTGGCACAGGCGCCGCTCCGATCATCGCGCAGGCCGCGCGGGAATTGGGCGTTCTGACCGTTGGTGTTGTAACCAAACCCTTCCAGTTTGAGGGTGCCAAGCGGATGCGTCAGGCCGAAGACGGCGTTGAGATGCTGCAAAAGGTCGTCGACACTCTGATCATCATCCCGAACCAGAACCTCTTCCGTCTGGCCAACGAAAAGACTACGTTCACTGAGGCGTTCTCGATGGCGGACGATGTTCTCTATCAGGGCGTCAAAGGCGTGACCGATCTGATGGTCCGTCCGGGCCTGATCAACCTCGACTTTGCAGATGTTCGCGCCGTGATGGACGAGATGGGCAAAGCGATGATGGGAACAGGCGAGGCCACCGGCGAAGATCGCGCGGTCCAGGCCGCCGAGAAGGCGATCGCCAACCCACTGCTGGACGAAATCAGCCTCAAGGGTGCCAAGGGCGTTCTGATCAACATCACCGGCTCGCACGACCTGACCCTGTTCGAACTGGACGAAGCCGCCAACCGCATCCGCGAAGAAGTGGATCCCGAGGCCAACATCATCGTTGGCTCGACTCTGGATACCGTTATGGAAGGCGGCATGCGCGTATCGGTTGTCGCGACCGGTATCGATGCCAATGAAAAGCAGGAAGATGTCCCTGTCGCGCGTCGTTCAATGTCGGCACCGCTGACCCGCACCGTTTCGGCAGAAGAGTCGGTACAAGAAGAGGCTCCGGTTGCTGCGGAAGTCGCTGAGCAAGCGCCGCAGCAAGATATGATCCGCGAACCCTCGCTGTTTGAAGCGCCGGAAGAGCCTGCACAGCCGCAGTTCCAGTCGCGTGCCCGGCACGATGATGATGGTCTGCCTCCGCCGGCCTATCAGCCGCGCGTTGCCGAATTCGAACCGACCCCCGAACCGGTTGAGCCTGCGTCCGAAAACTATATCGCGCCGCAGCCTCAACCGGCAGCGGGAACACCGTCGCCCGAGGCGCTGCAGCGCTTGCAGGCCGCGGTCCAGAACGTTCCGCCGTCCGAGCGGAGCCCTTCGATGGCCCGACCCGCGACCCCACAGCCGACCCCTGTGCCGCAGGAAGAAGCGCATGATCGTCCCCGGTTTGGCTTTAACCGCCTGATCGACCGGATGACCGGCCACGCGGCAGATACTCCGGCGCAACCACCGCGTCAGCAGCCCGTTATGCGCCAATCTGACGCTACGGCACCTGCAAGGGATGAGGTCGACCCTGAACAGGACCGGATCGAAATTCCCGCCTTTTTGCGGCGCCAGGCCAACTGATCGCGGTAACAAAATGAATGCAGAGGGTCGCCAAATGGCGGCCCTTTTCTTTTGTTTTACAGATGCTTAATGGGGTGTAAGCAGGGATTTGCCGATCTGTCACATACATGTTTCATTCGGTTGCAAAGAGTGAGTTGAGCCTTGACGCCGCCTTCCTTAACTGAGTGTCCAACACGGCCAACCGAGGTCGGACACCACTCTTCGAGGTTTACCTTGCAACATACGCTCAAATCTCCGGTCACGTTTACAGGCGTCGGACTGCATAGCGGTAAGCCTGCGACGATGGTCCTGAAACCGGCCGCTGCCGGTCACGGCATCTGGTTTAAACGGACGGACATTGAGCTGGGCAATGCCCTTGTTCCTGCGATCTATGACGTGGTCGAGCGCACCCCGCTGTGCACCCGCCTGATCAACGACGCGGGTGTGTCTGTGTCCACGGTCGAGCACATCATGGCCGCGCTGGCCGGTTGCGGAATACATAACGCGCTGATCGAGATTGATGGTCCCGAAGTTCCGATCATGGACGGGTCTTCGATTGATTTCGTTCGCGGTATCATGGCGAAGGGCGTGCGTCGCCAGGCCAGCCCGGTTCTGGCCTATGAGGTTCTTAAGCCGGTGACCGCTGTGCGCGAAGGTGCAAGCGCATCGATTGCGCCTGCAAATGGTCTGATCATCGATTTCCATATCGACTTCGAAGATGGTGCCATCGGCAGCCAGACCAAGACGTTGGATATGCGCAACGGCTCGTTCGCACGTGAGCTGTGTGACTGCCGGACGTTCTGTCGCCGTACTGATGTTGAGGCGATGCGCGAAAACGGGCTGGCTTTGGGCGGTACGCTGGAAAATGCCGTCGTTGTTCAGGGTGATGAAGTCCTTACCCCGGGTGGTTTTCGCCACGCGGATGAGGCTGTGCGTCACAAGATGCTGGACGCCCTTGGTGACCTGTATTTGGCAGGCGGTCCGATCTTTGGTCACTTTACCGGTGACAAATCTGGCCATGCAATGACCAATACTCTGCTGCGCAAGCTGTTCGAAACACCGGGTGCCGTCCGTCCGATCCTGTGTACACCTGAACAGGCAGCCCGTCTTCCGGGGCAGGGCCTGGTCCGGGACGAAATCCCCGAAGTCGCCTGATTGGATCAACTCCGTCGACAATTCCGCGAACGGGCGCATAAGACGTTTTGCACCGGAATTTTATGTGCTAGACCTTGGCCTAAATCGGGGCTTAACCCCGTCAAGTAATACGACAAGGATAGGCGGAATGGTTGGCACCAAAGCGGCAGTCAGGTTCGCAGGCGCGATTCTTCTGACAGCAGTTTTGACGGCGTGCGCTGGAAAAGGCGCAGACCGCAATCAGAACCTGGAAGGGTTCACTCCTGAACAGATTTTCACGCGCGGCGAATTTGAGCTGTCGCAGAATCGTTCGGACGATGCGGCGTGGTATTTTTCAGAAGTTGAACGTCTGTATCCGTATTCCGATTGGGCCAAGCGCGCGCTGATCATGCAGGCGTTCTCATACCACTCGGACAAAAACTACGAAGAAAGCCGAGGTGCCGCGCAGCGGTACATCGACTTTTACCCGACAGACGAAGATGCGGCTTATGCCCAATATCTTCTGGCGCTCAGCTATTATGACCAGATTGACGAGGTCGGGCGTGATCAGGGCCTGACTTTTCAGGCGTTGCAATCGCTGCGCACCGTGATCGAAGTCTACCCGGATAGCGAATACGCGACCTCTGCGGTGTTGAAATTCGATCTGGCATTTGACCATCTGGCTGGCAAAGAGATGGAAATTGGACGCTATTATCTGCGCCAGGACCATTATACCGCAGCCATCAACCGGTTCCGTGTGGTGGTTGAAGATTTCCAGACCACATCTCATACCGCCGAAGCTCTGTACCGCTTGATTGAAGCCTATCTGGCACTGGGTCTTGCGGATGAGGCACAGTCGGCAGGGGCCATTCTTGGGTACAACTATCAATCGTCCGAATGGTACGATGCGGGCTATTCGTTGCTGACGTCACGCGGGTTGGATCTCAAGAGCCGTGGCAACAACTGGCTCAGCACGATCTACCGTCAGACCGTCAAAGGTGAGTGGTTGTAATCGCCATGGCCAATGGGGTGGGACGCTAAGACCCGATGCTGCGCGCCCTCGATATCCGTGACATGCTGATCATCGACCGGCTGGAACTGACGTTTCAGCCGGGCCTGAATGCGTTGACTGGTGAAACCGGTGCGGGCAAGTCGATTCTTCTGGATTCGCTGGGGTTTGTTCTGGGCTGGCGTGGCCGGGCTGAACTGGTCCGTCAGGGTGCCGCCCAGGGTGAAGTCGTGGCGGAGTTCGAATTAAACGAAGACCATCCTGCACATGCAATTCTGGCCGAAGCGGGCCTGCCCGGCGGAGAGGAACTTATCCTGCGGCGGGTGAATACGGCCGAGGGGCGCAAGACCGCGTGGGTCAATGATCGCCGTTGTTCGGGCGAGGTGCTGCGCGCATTGTCCGAGACCCTGATCGAACTGCATGGTCAACACGATGATCGCGGCTTGTTGAACCCGCGCGGTCACCGGGCAATGCTGGATGATTACGCCGGCGCAGAACCCCAACTGGCAAAGGTGCGGTCGGCCTGGTCCGAGATGTCACGTGCGCGCAAAGCTCTTGCTCAAACGGAATCGACCCTTGCAGCGATGCGCGCGGAAGAGGAATTCCTGAGGCATTCGGTATCCGAGCTTGATCAGCTGGACCCGCAACCCGGCGAGGACGCCGAGCTCGATGCCCGCCGTCGCATGATGCAAGGGGCTGAGCGTATCCGGGATGATGTCGCTCGGGCTTTCTCTCTGCTTGGCGGGGACGGGGCTGAAAGCGCAATGGCGGACGCTGTGCGTTGGCTCGAAGGCGTCTCGGACAATGCCGGCAGCCAATTGGAGGCACCAATCGCGGCCCTGGGGCGCGCCCTGATCGAATTGGGTGAGGCGCAGGACGGTGTCGAGGCTTGTCTGCAGAAATTGGATTTCAATCCGGCGGAATTGGAGCAGGCCGAAGAACGCCTGTTCGCCATCCGCGCACTGGCTCGTAAACATGATGTTGTACCTGATGAACTGGGCACCTTTGCCGAAACTTTGCGTGACCGTTTGAACCGGCTTGACGCTGGCGACGCGGATCTGGCCGATCAGCGGGCAGCGGTAGACGCCGCTCAAACCGCATATGACGACGCAGCGGCCAAGCTTAGTGCTGCGCGACAGAAGGCAGCCGGGCGGCTGGATGCCGCCGTGATGACCGAACTCGCCCCGTTGAAGATGGAGCGCGCTGTGTTCCAAACCGAAATTACAGCCGCGGATCCCGGTCCCGATGGAATTGACGCAGTAGCTTTCACAGTTGCCACCAACCCAGGCGCACCTTCTGGTCCGTTGAACAAAATCGCCTCGGGCGGCGAACTCAGTCGGTTTCTTCTGGCGCTCAAGGTCTGCCTGACCGGGGATGACAGCGCGCGCACGATGATTTTTGATGAGATCGATCGGGGCGTTGGTGGTGCAACTGCCGATGCGGTCGGGCGGCGTCTGGCGGCGCTGGCGCAGGGCGGGCAGGTGCTGGTTGTGACGCACTCACCGCAGGTGGCGGCCCGCGCGGCGCATCACTGGCGGGTGCAAAAACACGTCACCGACGGGCAGACCCTTTCTACCGTTGTTCCGCTGGCCGAACCCGACCGCGTGGATGAAATCGCCCGTATGGTCGCAGGTGACACGATCACGGACGAGGCGCGCGCTGCCGCCCGAGCCCTTTTGCAGGCCTGAGGCAATTCTGCCGCTTTCGCGTGTTCAATCCGTCGCGATCCCACTTTTATAAGGGCGCTCCGTGGCTTACTAAGGGGAAAGACGTGATCCCCGAGGGCCAATGACCCAATCAACCCGCACTGTTCTGCGCAACCAGCTCAATCAGGCTTTGGCCGCGATCAAGGACGCTTGGCGGGTGATGCGGCGGCGTGGGCCTAGCCAGATTCAGTTCTGGTTCATTGCGCTGGCGATCGGGATTGCGGCAGGTTTCATGGCATTGGGGTTCCGCAAGGCGATCCGGTCGCTGCAGGCTTATGTCTATGATACGGATGACATTTTGCTGTTGCACAGCCACGCGGAAAAGCTGCCTTGGTTTCTGATCCTGATCATACCCATCATCGGCGGGCTAATTGTGGGCGTGATCCTAAACAAATTCACTGATGACGGGCGCGTGCGATCCGTCGCTGACGTCATCGAAGGGGCCGCGGTGACCGATGGCCGTGTAGAAGGCAAAGCGGGTATCGCGTCGTTCTTTGCCTCGCTCGTCACGCTCAGCACAGGCGGGTCCACTGGCCGAGAGGGACCGGTCGTGCATATGGCTGGCGTGATCTCAACCTGGGTCAGCAACCGCATCCATGCGGATGGCATCACCGGGCGCGACCTGTTGGGATGCGCTGTCGCCGCCGCCGTCTCGGCCAGCTTCAACTCACCAATCGCTGGTGCGCTGTTCGCGCTTGAGGTCGTGCTGCGCCACTTTGCAGTGCATGCCTTCGCACCCATCGTAATCGCATCGGTTGCGGGGACGGTGATCAACCGGCTGGAATATGGCGACGTGACCGAGTTTGTTCTGGATACACCTGGTTCCCTGCAATTCTACGTGGAATTGCCCGCCTTTCTGCTACTTGGCCTAATCTGCGGGCTGGTTTCGCTTCTGCTCATGCGGTCGATCTTTTTTGCCGAAGATATCGGCAACCATATCCAGAACCGGCTTGCCTTGCCTGGCTGGCTGCGCCCAGCTGTTTCAGGCGCGATGTTGGGACTGCTGGCGATCTGGTTCCCGCACATCATCGGCGTCGGGTATGAAACGACGATCCGCGCTTTGGCAGGTGACCTGACCCTGAGTTTTGCCATCCTGTTTGCGGTAATCAAGACGGTTGCCGTGGCGATCACCATGGGCGGACGTATGGGCGGCGGGGTGTTTTCCCCATCGCTGATGATTGGGGCGTTGACCGGGCTGGCCTTCGGTTTGATCGCAACCGGGCTGCTGCCGGATGTGTCTGGCACCCATACGCTTTATGCCTTTGCCGGAATGGGGGCCGTTGCTGCCGCGGTTCTGGGCGCACCGATTTCGACCACGATGATCGTCTTTGAACTGACCGGAGATTGGCAGATCGGCCTGGCCGTGATGGTTTCGGTGTCGATGTCGACAGCGCTGGCCTCGCGTCTTGTGGATCGGTCCTTCTTCTTGACCCAACTGGAACGTCGTAATGTGCATCTGGCCGCCGGGCCGCAAGCCTATCTGCTGGCGATGCTGCGAACCGGGGCGGTCATGCGCCCCTTGGGCGACTCGCGCTCGATCACGAAAGAACAGGCGGTCGAATTGATCGAACAAGGGCTTTGTGTTCAGGCCAGCGCCACGCTAGAGGCCGCGATGCCCTATTTCGACAGGGATGACATCCCCTGTATTCCGGTGGTGATTGTCGAAGAGGATGGTAGTGAAAACCCGGTCGGAGCGCTTTACCACGTCGATGCACTGAAGGCGTATAACCGCGCCTTGGCTGCCACTGCGGCTGAAGAGCACTCTTAGCGTTTATACACTGTTGCGATATCGCCCAGGTAGTTGTCCCAAGCAAACCAGTACGAAATATGGCCTGCGACCCGGGGCAATTCCACGCCTCCTGGTCCAACCAGCGCCTCTTCGGTCATGGTCCACTTCTGACCCGTTTCATCCACCAAATCGCTGCCAGACGCAGCGAACTTGTGGGATGCGCGTTCATAAGCCCGCACCGCGCGCTTTTCGTCGTTTCCGATAAGCACCAGCGGTCGGTTGGCGATGACGTCGTTGATTACCCGGCTCCTGCCGAACGCATCCAGGGGCCATGCTCGCGCCGCACCAAATTGCCGGATGGTGAAAACATAGTCTTTCTGTCTGTGGCTGGACTGATCGACCAGCGCCGGGAACATCAATTCGGACGAAGCGAAATACTCCTGATACACGACACCCGACCCATAATTCCGCCGGTGACCCGTATTCATTGAAAGGACTTTCGTCTTGGGATGCGATGTTTTCCAGCTTTGCCATGTGGTGATGACCACCGGGCGTTGTTTCAACTCGATACCGCTGCCGACAAGCGCGCCGACAACTGGCTTACCGGTATATTGGTTCCACAGGGAATGCGTCTGACGATCAAACATCAGTTTGTTGGATCTGTACAGAAACCCGGATGAGCCGAAGATCAGCGGTTTGCTGCGACCCGGCACTTGTGTTTCAAACAGAATGCCTGAACCACACAGTGTGCAGTAGGCCAAGGCCACCGGAACTCCGCCAATCACCTCGTTGAACATTTCATGCCAGCCCATGATCCGCAGCGGGTAGGCCCGTTCGTCCCCGTTGATCGAAACGCCAAAGACCAGGTCATCGTCCTTAAGGTAATCTGAACGTGCGGCAGGGATCAGCGCCGGATTGTCCAGCGATGGGATGCCGTCCTTGTTCACACCACCCCACGCGATCTCTTCAAGCCGGATCTTCATCTTGTCGCGCTGCAAATACTTTGGTTTCAGGAAGACGTCGAAATTCGTATCAATCCCCAGGAGAACCTCGCGCTTGAACGGGATGAGCGAGGGGTGCGGTACGATTTGCGGGTTCTTTTCCTGCCAGAGCATCCACTCAAACCAGCCTTTGCCGATACTCTCACCAGTCAGGGTCTGCATGACCTTCACGATGTCGCCGCTGCGACGTCTGGCGTATCGCATACCGGTCAGCAAAGCAGGCACCACATCCGGGTTGCCGCGTTGTACGAGAAAGGCCATGCCTTGCTCAAACTCCGCGTTGCTTCCGTACAAGGTGGAACGCACAGCATCCAGCACGGGGTCTTGTTGCGCGGACAACGTGCCAGGCAACAAGAACACGGTCCCCAATGATCCTGCGAAACTGCGGCGGGTAAGTGACATGGCATCCTCTGGACGGTGTTTGGTGGCATTGTGCACTCTTGATGCCTCACATGCATGCAACAGCCCCGTGATTGGATCGTGAACCCGATGTTTTTGGGGGTGTGGCCAAGGTTGAACTGCTGACGAAACCCTTCTGGCTGCATGTCTTGGCGGGTTTTTGCTGGTAAGCTGCATCCCAAATACAGCTAAATATTTCGCTGTTTTTTCGGATTTCTTGATCAAAAGGCCAAAAAATCGTTAATATTGGTGACGATTGCAGCGATATCCCTACGTGACCAAAGGAAATTTACTCCCAAAGCGCGTGTCGGGAGCCAAGAAATTTCAAAATCTTGAACGACATAACTGCATTGACTTATTTTTGAACTGAAACTCGCGCGAACGGGAGTACTTTGAAAATGCTATTTCTGCATCTTGATTTGCACTCCCGGATTCAGGCGGCCTGCGCGCATCATTTGCCGCAACGGCTATATTGCAAAACCCATTCATCAGGTGTCCGGTCCGGAGATCTGGTGTGAGGCTCGCCCAAGGAAAAAACCGGATGGACAGGTCGATGTTGTCCGAACAAGGCGGTTCATGTCTCGCCACATTGGGACGCAGGCGCTTTGCTGATCGTGGCGGATCAGGCAAAATCGTATCCCAGGAAATCCATTTTTTTATCAGTAATTCTCCAATGCTCCCACGGGGCTGTTTCAGCCACTTTTTTGCGACCATCAAGTCAATACAAGGGTGGGAGCCGGGCAAAGGTCCATATTATGCGAGTTTTTGATGTTGCGTTGATAGGCGCGGGCCCTGCTGGCTACGCCGCTTTGACCGCCATGCGAGCGGTTTCAGGCTCGGTGGTGGTGATTACAGGTGCTGGATCCGAACCATGCGAGGGCGGCCCGGCCAAGATTGTGTCTGTCGCGTATGAACGTCAGCAGCCAGCTTTTATGACCGAACGTACCGATGTATCCGGGGATGCCCCCCCGCTGTTCGTTGCCGCCGAAGTGGGTGGGCTTGCCAATTATTGGGGCAAACAACTGCAGGTCTACGATAGCGAAGATCCCTGGGGTCAGGGGCGTTATCTTGAAACCTGGGCAGAATACACCGCCGCCTGCGAGACCGTGCAAAGTGACCTGCAGGTCATAGGCGGCATCCGACGCGAGCATCTGGGCGATGGGTTGGAAAAAAGCGCGCCACGCCTTTTGACGGGAACAAAGGACGCCCCGGATATCGGCTTGGGAGCTATGGCGCGGGCCGTAGGAAATCGTCTAAGCGAAATGCCAAATGTCGAAGTCCGCGCAGGCCGCGTGCAACGGATCGAAAATGACCAGAATTGTGTAAGCTTGGAACTGGCGGATGGGACACGCATTCAGGCCCGCCAGGTGTTCCTGGCTGCAGGCGTCCTGGGCACAGCCACGTTGCTTGCGCGAAGCCTGCCACAAATTACTCAGATCGGCTTTTTGGACCACGCGCCTTATACGATCAACTGTCTGAGGCTGGCACGCGCGTTGGGATCGCCGCGGAATTACACGAATCGTGGAAATTTCAATGCGCTGACACTCAAGCGGAAACAGGATGGTCGATGCAGTCTTTTTGCGTCTGTCTATGCGGTGTCGCAAGCCCCGGTAAGCCTTGTTACGACAACCCTGGGCCTGGGTCCGCGCCTACGCGGTTGGCGCATGGGGCGTTTCATTGATTTTGTGCAACCCGTTCGGATCTGGACGCCCAAGACATATGTACAGTTTCATCTGCAACCTGAGCTTGGTCAGATCGAGGCGACGCATGTACCGGACCCGGGGCAGGACGAGGGGCTACAGTTTCTACTTGACTGGCTGGGCTCGCATCGCGTCCGTCACAATCTGGGCACTACTGCGCCAGGGCAGGGGTTCCACTATCACAACCTGACCTTTGGGCCGGGCGATGAACCTGTAGATCAGGTGGTTGAGCAGGCCTTTCAGCGGCGCGTGCGTGTTATTGACGCCTCTTGCCTCGCAGAAATTGGCTGCGCGCCGCATACCCTAACCTCCATGGCGCAGGCTTATGGGCGTGTGCGTCGCGACATGGCCTCGACCGAACGGGTCAGAGAGGCCATCTAAGGGGTTCAGATCTGCTCGACCTTAACGGAATCGACGCGGTAAAACGCGACATAACCCTTGATCTCGGCCATTGCGGCGACCGGATCCTCATAGCTCCACGCTGCGTTTTCGGTAACCGATGATTTGTTGACGATTGAGAAATGCGTTGCTTCGCCTTTGTGCGGGCAATGTGTGACCTTTTCTGTACGGTCCAGAAAGGCCATTCCGATATCGGCGCGGGGGAAATAGATCACCGGCTCCAGATCACCTTCCAGCAGCTCCAGCGCATTCATGCTCTCTCCGAGAACGGCGCCGCCGGAACGAACGCTCCATTTACCAGCTGCATTGCGGATCGTTATGTCTGTCATCTCTGCTTCTTCCCTCGTCTTCAGTACGGATCACTCCTCTGCCCTGATTATGTGACAGCTCAGTGTCAGATCGGCGCAGTTGCGGCATCCAACCACAATTGAGCGTCATCGCCCAGCCTTGGGCGGACTTTTTCCGCAACGTCGCGGTGATATGCGTTTAGCCACGCGCGTTCTTGTGCCGATAGCATATCGACTACAATCAGCCGCCGGTCAATTGGAACGTATGTGAGCGTCCGCCAATTCAGCATCGCGCGCTCGGCGTCTGCGGTGGGTAGGGAAGGAGCATCTTGCACGACCACAAGGTTTTCGATGCGAATGCCAAACGCACCTTCGCGATAATATCCCGGCTCGTTTGACAGGATCATCCCCGGCTCCAGCGGAACATGGCTGACCTTCGACAAGCGCTGCGGCCCTTCGTGGACGCTCAGGTATGCGCCGACCCCGTGGCCGACCCCGTGATTGAAATCCTGGCCCGCTGCCCACAAGGGCGCGCGTGCGATGCATTCGATATCTCGTCCGGCCAGCCCGGCGGGCCAGCGCAGCATGGACATATCGATCATCCCTTTCAGCACGCGGGTAAAGCAGGCTTTTTCCTGATCGCCTACTTCCCCTATCGCAATGGTGCGGGTGATGTCGGTTGTGCCATCCAGATACTGGCCACCGCTATCCAAAACCAACAGGTGCCCATTTTCTAGTCGGCTGTCGGTTTCTTCGGTCACCCGGTAATGCATGATCGCGCCGTTGGGCCCGGTGCCCGCAATTGTGTCGAACGAGATATCCTGTAGCGCGTTATCCCGGCGGCGGATTTCCTCAAGCTGCGTCACCACCTGCGTTTCCGCCACAGTGCCCGGGCTCTGTGCGTCCAGCCAGCATAACGTCTCAATAACAGCCACCGCGTCGCGAAGATGCGCTTCGGCACTGCCTGCGATTTCGGCCGGATTCTTGCGAGCTTTGGGCAGGGCACAGGGATCACCTGCATCCATCATTCTGTCACCCAGCACATCCGCAACTGCCTGTGGCACGGTTCCAAAATCGACTTGAACCGTGCCGCCCAAATCCGCGGCCGCATCCAGAAATGACCGAGGGTCGTGAACCTGAACTTGGTCGCCCAGGTGATCTAACACTCCGGCCAGCTTTTGCGCCGCAATGAAAAGATCAACCCGACCATCGGAATGCAGAATGGCAAGCCCATGTGCTACCGGGTTATAACCGATATCCGATCCGCGAATGTTAAGCAGCCACATGATCGAATCCGGCAATGTAATGATGGCCGCATCACATCCGTTCTGTTTAAGATCCTCTGCCACCCGCGCAATTTTGCTTGTGGCTGTTTCCCCTGCAAACTCAATCGGATGCGCCTTAACCGGGTTCATCGGGGCGTCCGGCTGATCTGGCCACACCCGATCCACCAGATTGTCACATCGCACAAGATCGATACCGCTTGCTTTCAACTCTTTCTGCAGGCCGGAAATCTGCCCGGCCGCATGCAGCCAGGGATCAAAACCAACCTTTCCGCCGCTCGGCAGTTGTTCCTTGAGCCACGCGCTCAGGCTGGTTTCGGGCCACGGCACGGGCGTGAAATCCGCCGCCACCTGTGCCTTGACCTGCGTGCGATATCGGCCATCGATGAAAACGCCCGCAATATCGGTCAGCACTGCACAGAAACCGGCCGACCCGGTGAAACCCGTCAGCCATGCCAGACGTTCATCGCGTGGGGCCACATACTCGCCCTGATGCGCATCTGCGCGTGGGATCAGAAAACCGTCCAACCCATCCTGCGCCATCTGGGATCGCAAAGCGGCCAGTCTGGGCGGTCCCTGTTCTGGACGCGCAGTGACTGCAAAGGACTGAAACATGTGACACCTCTCGCAAACGGGGGGCTGCCCCTTCATCTTTTGAAAAATACTCATGCCGGAGGCAGGGCCAGCGTCAGCTGGCCCTTTTCATCCCCATCACGCGTGCACGTGCCCGAGGATCGCTGTCGAACAATGCCGCCAACTGTTCAGTCATCGCACCTGCCAGCTGTTCGACATCCGTGATTGTTACCGCGCGATCGTAGTATCGGGTTACATCGTGGCCGATACCAATGGCCAAAAGCTCGACCATCTTGCGTTTTTCGACCATCCCAATCACGTCGCGCAGGTGTTTTTCCAGGTAATTCGCGGGGTTAACGCTGAGTGTTGAATCATCAACCGGCGCACCGTCCGAGATCACCATCAGGATTTTGCGCTGCTCGCGTCGCGCAAGCATCCGGCGATGCGCCCATTCCAGTGCTTCGCCATCGATGTTCTCTTTCAGCAGGCCTTCTTTCATCATCAAACCCAAGTTGGGTCGCGCTCGACGCCACGGGGCATCCGCACCTTTGTAGATGATGTGACGCAGATCGTTCAGACGCCCCGGCTGTTGCGGGCGGCCGTCATTCAGCCATGCCTCACGTGCCTGGCCGCCTTTCCAAGCGCGCGTAGTAAAGCCAAGGATTTCGACTTTCACGTTGCAACGTTCCAGCGTCCGGGCCAGAACATCGGCACAGATCGCCGCGATCGAGATCGGGCGACCGCGCATTGAGCCCGAGTTATCCAGCAGCAGCGTCACCACTGTATCGCGGAACTCGGTGTCTTTCTCGACCTTGAAGCTCAGCGGCGTGGTCGGGTTGGCCACAACACGCGCCAGACGACCGGCATCCAGAATGCCTTCCTCGCGGTCAAACTCCCAAGAACGGTTCTGTTGCGCCTGCAATCGGCGCTGCAGTTTGTTCGCCAGACGGCTGACGGCACCCTTAAGCGGCTCAAGCTGCTGATCCAGATAGGCGCGCAGCCGTTCTAATTCAGCAGGCTCGGCCAAATCCTCGGCTGCGATCTCTTCGTCGAAGGTGCCAAGGTAAACCTTGTAGTCCGGGTCGGCCTCGGATGCAGGGGGCGGGGACGGCGGCTCCATCGGGGCCTCACCGTCAGGCATCTCGGCCTCATCGCCCATCTCATCCTCGGCCATCTCGTCCATCGAGACCTGGGCCTGAGATTGGTCCTGCTGCTCTTCCTGCGTTTGCTCGGGGGTCGCGTCGGCGTCCTGCTCGTCCTGATCATCCTGACCAGTGCTATCGGGGTCGGGCTGTTCTTCGGCGTCGTCCTCGGCCTGATCTTCCTGATCTTCGTCCAGCTCGTCCGGATCTTCGCCCAGCTGGTCACCATACCCCAGATCCTTGATCATCTGACGGGCAAATTTGGCAAACTCGGCCTGATCCGACAGGATTTCCTGCAGGTTTTCCAGCGTCCCGCCGGCTTGCTCTTCGATGAAGCCGCGCCACAGGTTCATGATGTTCTCGGCCGCAGGCGGCAGGTCCCGTCCGGTTGCCAAGTGACGGATCAGATAACCCGCGGCCACCGACAAGGGGGCATCAGCAGGCTGCTTGCACTGGTCGTACCCACGGCGCAGCGCCTCGTGCCCAATTTTAACATCGATGTTAGAGGCCGTGCCGGGCATATCCCGCGCGCCCATCGCCTCACACCGGGCTACTTCCATGGCCTCATAAAGATCCCGCGCCATATCACCCGGAGGCGCATAGCGAATATGCGTCGCATCGTCATGATATCGGCGCTGCAACGCCAAAGCATCCGCCGTACCGCGCGCCAGCAAAACCTCTTCGCGAGTCATGCGCCGAGAAACCTGCGGCAAACGCATCGACTCGCCCGACAGACCCGAGGGGTCGACAGTATAGCTCACCGATAATTCGGGATCATCGGCCATCACCTTGGTGGCTTCGGCCAAGGCCTTCTTGAACGGATCGGCGGGGTTGTCGTTTGGTTTAGACAATGAACGTACTCCAGATCATTGCTGCCGAGAAAAGCACTAAGCATTCCCAGCGCAGCCGTGTCAGGTGGACATGCTGCGGCGCCGTCATTTCTGAAGGCGCCGTCTTTTTCCAATCTACTTTGTCAAAAAGCCAAGCTGAATCAAGAACAACCCAGATAGATGCTATGACAAAGAAGATTATCACCCCAAGCTCACACTCGCCGCGCTTTCCGGCAGTTCCTCGTCGAAGCAACGCTGATAGAACTCGGCAACCGTCTGACGCTCCAGCTCATCACACTTGTTCAAGAAGGACAGGCGGAAGGCGTAGCCGACGTCGCGGAAGATCTCGGCATTTTGCGCCCAGTTGATTACAGTCCGGGGCGACATGACAGTCGACAGGTCACCGTTCATGAAGGCGGTCCGGGTCAGGTCGGCGACGGTGACCATCTGGCTGACGGTCTTGCGGCCCTTTTCGGTGTTGTAATGCGGCGCCTTGGACAGAACGATCATCGTTTCGGCATCGTGGCTGAGGTAGTTCAGCGTCGAGACCAGCGACCAGCGGTCCATCTGCGCCTGGTTGATCTGCTGCGTTCCGTGATACAGGCCGGTAGTGTCGCCCAAACCGACGGTGTTCGCGGTGGCAAACAGGCGGAAGTTCGGGTTCGGCGTGATAATCTCGTTCTGGTCCAGCAAGGTCAGCTTACCGTCATGTTCGAGAACACGCTGGATCACGAACATCACGTCGGCACGGCCCGCGTCGTATTCGTCGAAAACGATGGCAACGGGGTTCCGCAGAGCCCAGGGCAGGATGCCTTCGTGGAACTCGGTCACCTGTTTGCCATCACGCAGTTTGATCGCGTCCTTACCGATCAAGTCGATCCGGCTGATGTGGCTGTCGAGGTTCACACGGACGGCGGGCCAGTTCAGGCGGGCCGCGACCTGTTCGATATGGGTCGATTTGCCCGTACCGTGATAGCCTTGGATCATCACGCGGCGGTTGTGGGAAAAGCCCGCCAGAATGGCCAATGTGGTTTCCGGGTCAAACTTGTAGGTCGGGTCGATCGCGGGCACGCGGTCACTGCGGTCAGCAAAGCCTTTGATCGCCATGTCGGTTTCAATACCGAACACGTCACGGACCGAAATTTCTTCGGTGGGTTTTGCGTTTACGTCGATCGATCCGTCAGCCATTCGCCTTGTCCTTATCCTTTGCCCCGCGTTGCCGGGTTTGAACTCGTGTGTGGTGCAACATATTGCGGGCAAGGGCAAGGGAAAGCCGTGCTGGTAGGAACTTAGGCGGATGTTTCTTTGAAACTGGCCTTATTGATTTTGCACACAATGTCCGTCCTGGTTTTTCAAACCTCGGGCAGCGCGAGCTTTGAAATTAAAACGCCCGGGCATAAGGCCCTTTGGAATATTAACATTGCAATAGAAAAATGTGATAAGTTAAAACTACAATATGCTTATACAAAAGCAGTTCCCGGATTTGTGTTAAACGGTGTATGTTTAAATGTCGCTAGTAATTTCAGGCCCGACTTCTATCTCGATCCCCGGTGGGTCGACCTCTGTTATGCAGCAGTATACCACGACAAAAGCTGTGACTTGGAGTGTGACCGTAACTGGTTCGGGTGGATTGGATCCTTCCGACTACACTGTTTCGATTTCACCCAGCGGAGTTTTGACCGTTGAGCTTACTGAGGGAGCGGACATCCCTCCGAATACGCAACTCTCGGTCTTAATAGGCGCGACGACGGGCAATCCAGGAAACGGTAACAACGCCTTCCTCAGTGTGACAGTCGACCTTCCTGCGGGAACAGTGCCGTGTTTTGTAAAGGGCACTTTGATAGAAACCGAAAAAGGTCCTCGTCCCGTCGAAGAACTGTCGGTTGGGGACAGGGTTCGTGTTTCCAGCGGTGAACTGCTACCCATTCAGTGGATTGGCAAGAAGACCCTTGGCGCGGAGGCGTTGCAGCAAAACCCGCGATTGCGCCCCGTTTGCATCAAAAAAGGAGCGATCGGGGATGCTTTGCCTGACCGCGATTTGTACGTGTCACCGCAACACAGAATTGTTCTGGAAGGGTGGCGCGCCGAATTGTTGTTCGGTGAGCCGAGGGTTTTTGCAGCGGCAATACATCTTGTGAACGACAACACAATTCGACAGGTGTCGTCCAATGAGGCGGTGACGTACTTCCATATTGCCTGCAACCGGCACGCGATTTTGATGTCGCACGGGTTGCCAACGGAAAGCTTGTTTCTGGGTGATATGGCGCTTTTGTCTTTCGGGCGCGGAGATGTCGAAGAACTTCGTGTGCTCTTTCCAGAACGCTTCAGCCGTGGATCCGCCTGGAAACAAACGCGTGTGCGTTGCTTGAAGCGCCCCGAGGCCAAGCTTTTACGGGAAATGCTCGAGCATTAGAATGATCGAGCAATAGATCGACTATCGGAAGTTCCGGCTGTCCTTGATCTGATCCCACGCCCAGACAACCTCTTGCAGCTGCTCTTCCTGGGATCGGTCGCCGCCGTTCATGTCGGGGTGTAGTACCTTGATCAGCTTTTTGTATGCCTTGCGCACCTCGGCCTTGGTCCAGCTGTCATTGGCTTCCAGAATTTCGATCGCGCGGCGTTCTGTGGGGGGCAGGCGACGGCCGCCGCCACCTGTGGTGCGCCCTTTGTTTTGCGTGCTGTTTGCACCCAGCACCTGATGCGGGTCTTCGATGCCCAGACGCGCCCATGCGCGCGCTTCGGGATCGCCCATCGGCTTGGTCTCGCGCTCCCACACTTTGTCCTTGGACCGCTGGGCGTTCAACTCGGCCTCGGTGGTGCCGTCGAAGAAGTTCCACTTGTTGTTGTATTCGCGAACGTGCTGCTGGCAGAACCAGAAAAAATCGTCCAGCACGTCCGGGGCCTTGGGTGCACGGAACTTGCCCGGTTCTTCGCAACCTTCGTGATCGCAGATACGCGTCGAGGTTTCAGACGCGCCCGACATTCCGCGACGCCCGCGCGGGTTCTTCTTCTTGGAAGTGGATACGGACATATCAAATCCGAAGGGGTCTGACTTCACCATGTGCTCATCCTTAAGAACGCATCTTTTCGACTCGGAGGCAGCAGTTTAGTCTAAGCAGCCGAAAGTAGAAGAGGGGGGGCGGTAAAATTTTCGCCCGTGAGCAAAAAAATGACTGTTACCGACGAGATCCGAACCCGCCTGACGGCAGCCTTTGAACCGCGTGAGCTGGAAGTCGTAGATGACAGCGAAAGCCACCGAGGACACGCCGGGTTTCAAGAGGGCGGCGAAAGCCATTTCAACGTCCGTATTCGTGCCAACGCTTTTCAGGGTCAATCCCGCGTCGCCCGCCACCGTGCCGTACATAAGGCATTGGGCGACATCGTGCCCCGCATTCATGCGTTGGCGTTGGATATTGATACCTGAACAGGTGCCTAGGCGACCAGAGAAATGGCCGTGTTAACCGCGATTCCCTGATTCACCGCGCGATAGGTAGGAAAAGGGAGCCGGTGCGTCGCATCAATGTCTCGCCGTATCCACGCTTGCTCTTCCAGGCGGTGAAGCGACGTCGACAGTGCGCGATCGGAAATGGTGATCAGCCCGGATTTGAGAGTCGAGAATCGTTGGGGCCTGTCGGTCAGCGCCAGAATAGGTGCCGTCCAACTGCGCCTGAGCAACGCGAAATCAGCGTCATCTGGCACGGCATTCACGATCCTGCTGGCGATTTCGGCCGCAGATACACCCGCTCGGGTCAATCGAAATTCGGGGCGCAGTGGATGACCGTGGCCGGGATTCCGATCCAAAAAACCCAATTGAATCAGGTGGTCAAGGCTCTGGGCAAATGCCGTTCTGCCGGCGCTTGTCGCAGCGAGTAGCGGTGCCTGTCGTCCCGGCATGCCTTCATGCATTAACGCCAGAATGTTCAGGGACCAGGCGCGGGATGTAAGCTTGACAAGAATCGTTATGTCCATAAAGTATAGTTACTTTAATTTTCGCCAAAAGGATAGTTCAATGCCACTCGTTTCACTGGAAAACACGATCACGCTCGCCATGTCCGTGCGAGACAGGCATGTCAGTGCCGAATGGTATCAGGCCAAGCTGGGGTTTGAGCTGATCCACCATATTGACGAAGCCGGTTGGAGCGAGATGAAGACCAAAACCGACGGAGTGACCTTGGGCCTGGGTGAGCAGGCCGAGCCTGCGCCGGGCAATACGGTGCCGGTGTTCGGGGTGTCAGATATTGCGACGGCGCGTCAGGCGCTCGAATCCTCGGGCGTCAGATTCGATGGGGCGACTGAAACGATCGAGGGCATGGTCAGCACCGCAACGTTCTACGACCCGGACGGCAATGCACTGATGCTGGCGCAGGATCTGAGCCAAGCGGCAAACGCTGCCGAGTAATCCAGTTGCAGGCTATGAAAACGTGGAGCAGACCGCTTAGGTCTGCTCTTTGTCCTTTTCGGACAGATCCGTGGGCTTCAGGGTCAATGGCGGATCTTTGACCTCTTCTGAAATCGGTGCAGGGGCCTGCACTTCTTCTGGTCCGGGCACCGGGTGAGCCATGGGCGCATCATCGCAGTCCTCAACCGGCTCGCGCTCTGAAGAAAACTCAGCTGCAACCTCACGCCGAAACACTAGAACATTGCGCCAGTTCACGGTGGAACTGGTCAGGCCCGCGCGTTCCTCGCTGGGCAAAAGCTCCGCACGCTGGTAATCCCAGCCATCCTGCCCCATCTGATTCAGGATCTGTTCGATCGACACTGCAAACCGCCCTTCGGCAGTTTTGACGCCCTTGGCCTTGGTGCCTTTTTGCGGGGCGGGGACAACTTTGTATTCGTAGCGCTGCATCAGATTTTCCTGGTTGCCGATCCCCAGCAATCTAACATGTTGTCGGGTTTCGAACAGTCATCATCGCCCGTTGGGCAAATTCTGTTTTGTCTGTTGCGCCCCGCGCGCGGGACCGGAAAGGTCCGGGCCAGACGCACGGACCCTGCCGTAGCAGTTTCTTGAACCGAAAGGCTTACGAGCTCAGCTTTTTGCTGACCATCTCATTGACGGCTTTGGGGTTCGCCTTGCCGCCGGTTGCTTTCATGACCTGACCAACAAACCAGCCTGCCAGTTTCGGGTTCACCTTGGCCTTTTCGACCTGTGCTGGATTGGCCGCGATGATTTCGTCCAGCGCAGTTTCGATGGCACCGGTGTCGGTGACCTGCTTCATGCCTTCAGTTTCGACGATTTCATTGGGATCGCGGCCAGACGTAAACGAAATTTCGAATACTTCTTTGGCAATCTTACTAGAAATGACGCCTTCACGCATCAGTACGATAATCTGCCCGAGCTGCTCCGGTGAAATAGGGCTGTCAGAAATGTCCAAGTTGGCATTTTTCAACGCACCAAATAGATCATTTACGACCATGTTCGAAACACCGTGCGCCACCGTGTTTTTCGAAGATTGAATTTCTTTGGTGCTAACACCGGTGCCATCGACGTAGGCAACTGTACCTTCGAAGTAGTCCGCTGACTTTACTTCTGCGGTCAAAACGGAAGCATTGTAATCCGTCAGTCCGAACTCTTTGATAAAGCGCGCTTTCTTAGCATCCGGCAGTTCCGGAAGCCTGGCTGCGATGTCATCAACCCACGCCTGTTCAATTTCCAGGGGCAGCAGGTCAGGGTCGGGGAAATAGCGGTAATCATGCGCTTCTTCCTTTGACCGCATCGAGCGTGTCTCACTCTTGTCCGGATCATACAGGCGGGTTTCCTGATCGACAGTACCGCCACCTTCGACGATGGCAATCTGACGCCGGGCCTCGACCTCGATCGCTTGCTGGATAAAGCGCATTGAGTTCATGTTCTTGATCTCGCAACGCGTACCCAGATGCGAGAAGTCCTGCGTTTCCTGATACTTTTCATAGGCACCGGGCAAGCAGATCGAAACATTGACGTCCGCCCGCAAGTTGCCGTTTTGCATGTTGCCATCGCAGGTACCCAGATAACGAAGAATCTGGCGCATCTTGGCGATGTAGGCTGCTGCTTCTTCGGGGCCGCGAATATCTGGGCGGCTGACGATCTCCATCAGGCAAACACCGGTCCGGTTCAGGTCGACAAAGGACATATTCGGGTCCATGTCATGGATCGATTTGCCTGCGTCCTGTTCCATATGGATGCGTTCAATTCGCACCATGCGCGCAGTGCCGTCGCCCATTTCCACCAGCACTTCACCTTCGCCCACAATGGGCTGGTACAGCTGAGAAATCTGGTAACCCTGCGGCAGGTCCGGATAAAAATAATTCTTGCGGTCAAAGGCCGATACCAGGTTGATATCCGCCTTCAGGCCCAGACCGGTTCGTACCGCCTGTTCAACGCAGTATTCGTTGATCACCGGCAGCATTCCCGGCATCGCCGCGTCCACGAATGCCACGTTCGAATTTGGCTCGGCCCCGAATTGAGTCGATGCTCCCGAGAACAGCTTGGCATTGGACGAGACCTGCGCATGCACCTCCATCCCGATGACCAGTTCCCAATCGTGCTTGGCCCCGGCAATGGTTTTGGGTTTGGGCATTTCGTATGTCAGGTCGAGCATGGCGCGCCTCATTTCCGCAGAAGTCTAAGCCTGCGTATTAGGCCCGGCTCGGCCTAGGGGCAAGGGGGAATCAGTGCCCGGACAGGCGCAAACCCGTCGGAGTAAACGTCACATCCAATCCGCTGCGCAGCTCATCACGGAACAGATCGCCAATTGCACGCAGGGCATCGCGCTGCCCACGGGCCGCGAACCGTTCGGGTGAATTGATCCGAACACTGTTGTTGAAGCCATTTGCTGCATGGGCCCAAATCAACGGGTGCAGTTCTGTCAGGTGGTCGCGGATCAGCCAGTTTGCAGCCTGGTGTATTTGGCTGCGCACCAGATCAGCCTTGTCGCACTGGCCAACGCCGTTCTGGATCGTGATGGCACAGTAAGCCGACAGCATGTTGACGGTTTGCTGGTCAGGACGCCGACGCAGAATATCGTGCATGCCTTCCAGGAAGAAATCGACATCCAGACGCGCGCAGGCCTCTTCGTCCAGGGCGATCGCGTCAAACTGAACCCAAGTATATCCACCGGCGCCCCAGATATCCTGGGTTTGGGCCGCCATACGCAGTGCCTGGACCTCAAGCTCGCCATAGCTTCCGAACCAGCGCGGCAGCAGGTGGGTCCCCATCGCGCGCATGTGCCGATGATTCAACGGGTCGAGCTTGATCAACCGCTCGTATTCATCCGCCACCCGTGTGTTGGCTCTACGCTGACCCGCCAAAATTGCGCAGCCAGCCGAGGCGACAATGGGGCTGTCCGCTGCGGCCTCGCGACAATTGGGAAGGATTGCAGCTGCCCGATCGAAATGGGCGGCGCAGCGGGATTGGTGCAGCGAGGGCAGGGTTGCTTCGTTCGTCGTACAGCGCCATGCCCATGCCATATCAATGTGGGCCAAAGCGACAACCAAGGCGATCATCGGGTCACCCGAATGCGCGCGCATCTCGTCTTCCAATTCGGAAATGCCGCTCAGGACGTCAAACTCTGATAGCGCTTTGGCATCGGACAGCGCATGTTCTGCCGCCAGAACCACATCGGCCCGCGCCCCAAACGCCAGCAATTCCGCGACAGGCATGCCGTCGGGTGCAGTTTCCCGTGCGTCGTCTGCTTTGTGCATCAGGTCGGACAATTCTGCCCAGCGATCCTGCCTGGCGAGGAAACGGCCTTTTTCTATCGAGCTGCGCCCAATCTCATCCTGGGCCTGAACATCAGCCAATGGGATGTTCAGTTGCCCTTGGTCTGGCAACACGGGCGAAACAGCCGGGTCAGCGAAATACGCGCCGGATGCAGCGGGATGAGCAATAGAAGATCGGGAACGGGACGAACGGTCCCTAAAAAACCAGAACATGGCGGCACTCGAAACAAACAAACCAGAAACTTGAGGGTAAGAGCTTTGCTGCAATCGGTGTCAAATTCAAGGTCTTTGAAGGGGACTGGTTGGCATTTGCCTCTAATCTTTCAAAAATGAACCTATTGTTTCAAAATGTGACGAAGTGATGACGTTCAATTCGAAAACCAGCCTGTTGCAGGACCTGTTCGAAGTCCCTGTGGTGCGGAGACGACTCATCAGGCAGCCGAATCCGCTTGCCGGATCTCAAAATCAGAGAAACGCGCACCGAGAAATCCCAACGCGTGTCAAAGCGAACATAATCAATGTCCGAACGATCAATTTCGGCCTCACGGGTGCCGGTAAACCAGCGCAGTTTGTTTTGATCAAGAACCAGCCCTGCGCTGGTGTTCTGAGCAATATCCCAAATGGCCGGTAACGTAGGCAACGCCAACAGCGCCATCAGCCACCATGCCGCGTCGAACAGGATCACAAGTGCCAGCAAGGCCGCATAAACGCAGATCAGGACACCGACAGTGCGCGGTGCCCGGTTCTGACGTGTAAACTTGAATTCCGTCATGCGTTGAGAATGCGCGAAACCATTTCGGTCGTGTCGCGCGACAGGTCGGGCGTTTCTGCGATGCGGGTAAGCTGTGCGCGGATCAGGTCCTGACGGTCCGCGTCATAGCGTTTCCAGGTCTGGAAGGCCGAACACATCCGCGCCGTGGTCTGCGGGTTGACCGGGTCCAGTTTGATCAACCAGTCGGCCAGCAACGCATAACCCGCACCATCTGCGCGGTGGAAACCGGCATGGTTCATCGCCAGCGCACCCATCACCGCCCGGAAACGATTGGGGTTTTTCCAGTTGAAGTCGGCGTGCTCGGTCAGGGTGCGGGCGACGTCTGCCGTGGTCGCTGGCGAGGCCATTCCGACCTGAAGGGCAAACCATTTGTCCATAACCAGACGGTCGTGCTGCCATTGTACGTAGAACGCAGAAAGCTCGGCCTCGCCTTTGCCTGCGCGCAGCAGGCAGGACAGGGCGCTCAGTTGCTGTGTCATGTTGCCAGCCGCCGCGTATTGCTCGGCTGCCATTGCCGCACCATCAAGCCGTGACGTCAGGGCCAGTGCGGCATTGCCAAGCGAACGTTTGCCGGCTTGGTCTGCATCGGGACTGTATGGTGCCTCGATCAAGGTTTCGCTGTGCAAGCGCGGCAGCAAGTCCTGAACGTGCTGCGCGGTTGCCTGCCGCAGCGTCTCGACCGCTGTCCAGATCGCCATAGGGTCAGGTGTTTCACCCCGGTCGGACAACGCGGCCGCAAGCTCGGATTGCGAAGGCAGACCCAGCATAAGGGCGCGATACGCCGGGTCCAGATCGCCGTCGCGGAGAACGGCCAACACCCCGTCCAGGTAATCCGCACCCGGCGTTGCGTCTTTCAGGATCATGCGCAACAGCGTGTCCTGCGCCAAAGACCGTCCCGCCTGCCACCGATTGAAAGGATCGGTGTCGTGGGCCAGAAGGAAGGCGCGTTCGGCGTCAGTGTGATCGTGCTCAAGGATCACAGGGGCCGAGAAATCTCGCAGGATCGATGCAACAGGTTTTGCCGCCAGCCCGGCAAATTGGAAGCTTTGTTCCGCTTCGGTCAGTTCCAGAATCTCGGTCGCGCGCACCTCGTCCCCGTTTTGGCCAAGCAGACCTACAGCGACGGGGATCACTTGCGGCAGCTTTTCGGATTGCCCAGGTGTTTCTTCGGTGTGCTGCGCCAATGTCAGCGTATATGTGCCGTCATTCCAATCTTCGCTCACTGTCACGCGCGGCGTGCCAGATTGGCTGTACCAGCGCTTGAACTGGCTCAGATCGCGGTCGGTGGTGTCCTCAAACACCTTGATCCAGTCTTCAATGGTGCAGGCCTGTCCGTCATGGCGGAGGAAATACAGATCCAAGGCCTTGGTGTAGGCCTCATCACCAACCAGACGTTTCAGCATACCGATGATCTCGGCACCTTTTTCGTATACGGTCGCGGTGTAGAAATTGTTGATTTCCTGAAAGCTCTCAGGCCGGACGGGATGCGACAAGGGCCCGTTATCTTCGGGGAATTGCCGCGCGCGCAGGTCGATGGCGTCCTCAATCCGCTTCACCGGGGCCGAGCGCATGTCCGAGGTGAACTGTGCGTCGCGGAAAACGGTCAGCCCTTCTTTCAGGCACAGCTGGAACCAGTCGCGGCAGGTGATCCGGTTGCCGGTCCAGTTGTGGAAATACTCATGCGCGATGATCGCTTCGATCCGTTCAAAATTGGCGTCGGTCGAGGTTTCGGGGCTGGCCAGAACAGCGGATGAGTTGAAGATGTTCAGCCCCTTGTTCTCCATCGCGCCCATGTTGAAATCGTCCACGGCCACGATGTTGAATACGTCCAGATCGTATTCCCGACCATAGACGTCCTCGTCCCATTTCATGGATTTCTTAAGGGCTTCCATACCAAAGGCACATTTGCCTTCGTCGCCGGGACGGACCCAGAGGTTTAGTTCAACTTCGCGGCCCGACATAGTGGTGAACTGGCCGGGATGGGTAATCAGATCGCCCGCGACCAGCGCGAACAGGTAAGCGGGTTTGGGCCACGGATCGGTCCATTCTGCCCAGCCTTCGCCTTTGCCCGAGGGGTTGCCGTTGGACAGCAGTACAGGAAGGTCGCCGTTGATGTGCACGGTAAAGGTGGACATTACATCGGGGCGGTCGGGGTAGTAAGTGATCTTGCGGAACCCTTCTGCCTCGCACTGGGTGCAGTACATGCCGTTCGACATATATAGCCCTTCGAGGGCCGTATTATTGCCAGGATCGATCTCAACCTCGGCCTCCCAGATAAACGGCGCGTCGGGGGCAGCAACGGTCAGGCCCTTGTCGGCAATTTCGGGAGTGATTTCCGCACCGTCGATGGATGCGCGGATCAGCTTGAGGTCTTCGCCATGCAAGAAGAACGTCTTGTCGCTGGCCTCAGGGTTGGGACGAAATGCGATGCGTGATGTGACGCGGGTTGCGTGGGCGGCAAGATCGAACGTCAGGTGCACGCTGTCCACCAGATAGCCAAACGGCGTGTAGTCTTTCAGATAGATCGTCGTGGGGGCAGCGTCGCGCATCAGGGGCCTCGCGTGATTTTGTGTTTGCGCGAACGTATGGGCTGTGGCGGTTGGCTGCAAGCGGTGCGATCCGCGCGCCGGAATGTCCCGATAATTGATTTTGGTAAGTCTTTTTGACCGCGACGCTGCGGCGCACGTTGCCTATCGGAAACTTTCGTCCTAAATGCTGACGGCATACAGTCGTGCACATTCCCGGGAGAAACAAAAATGAGCAGCAGACAGGCGCGCAGCGGATTGCAGGTGGATACGGTTCTGGCCGAGTTCATCGAAGGCCAAGCCCTGCCGGGAACCGGTGTCACAGCAGATGCCTTCTGGGATGGTCTGGCGCGCATAGTTGCCGAGCTTGGCCCCAAGAACCGCGCCTTTCTGGCCAAGCGGCAGGACATCCAGGGCAAGGTCGATGCATGGCATCTTGATCGCCAAGGCCAAGACCACGACGCCGAGGCCTATCAGGCATTCCTGCGCGAGATCGGTTATCTGGTCGAGGAAGGTGCAGATTTCCAGATTGAAACCGCTAATGTCGACCCCGAGATCGCCTCGATCCCCGGACCGCAGTTGGTCGTACCGATCACCAATGCGCGATTTGCACTGAACGCAGCCAATGCACGTTGGGGCAGCCTTTACGATGCGCTTTACGGAACGGACGCGATGGGTGATCTGCCCGTGGCTGGCGGCTACGACGCAGCGCGGGGCGCGCGGGTGATTGCATGGGCCAAAGGGTTCTTGGATGACGCTGTGCCGCTGGCTTTCGGGTCATGGGCTGATGTCTCAGATCTGAGCGTACAGGACGGCGCGCTGATGCCAACTCTGGCCAATCCTAAACAATTTGTAGGTTACGACGGAGACCCGGGCAAACCGGATACGGTACTGCTCTGCAACAACGGGCTGCACATTCAGATCAGGGTCGACGGACACAGCGCTATCGGGGCCACTGATCCGGCGCATATTGCCGATATGCGTCTGGAATCGGCCTTGTCGACCATCATGGATTGCGAGGATTCGGTCGCTTGCGTCGATGCCACTGACAAGGTGGTGGCATATGGCAACTGGCTTGGGTTGATGAAGGGTGACCTGACCGAAGAGGTGAACAAGGGCAACACGACTTTCACCCGCAAACTTGCCAAGGACCTGAGCTTTACAACGGCATCCGGTGAGACAGGCAGCTTGAAGGGTCGTTCGCTGATGCTGATCCGCAACGTCGGGCATTTGATGACAAACCCTGCTGTGTTGGATGAACAGGGCAATGAGATCGGCGAAGGGTTGATGGATGCGCTCTGCACGACGCTGATCTCCATGCACGATCTTAAGCGTGACGGCGGAAATTCTGTCCAAGGCTCGGTCTATGTGGTCAAGCCCAAAATGCACGGCCCGAAAGAAGTCGCGTTCTCGGTTGAGATTTTTGATATGGTCGAAGACATCCTTGGCCTGCCGCGCAATACCGTGAAGCTGGGCATCATGGATGAAGAACGCCGCACGTCGGTCAACCTCAAGGAATGCATCCGCGCTGCGAAATCGCGGGTGGCCTTTATTAACACAGGTTTTCTTGATCGGACCGGGGATGAGATTCACACCTCGATCGAAGCTGGGCCAATGCTGCCCAAGGGCGACATCAAGAACACGCCTTGGATTGCGTCTTATGAAGATCGCAACGTAGATATCGGTCTGGCCTGCGGTCTGAAGGGCAAGGCGCAGATCGGCAAAGGCATGTGGGCTATGCCTGACCGGATGGGTGATATGCTGGAGCAGAAGATCGGCCACCCGAAATCCGGCGCGACATGCGCCTGGGTGCCGTCGCCGACAGCCGCGACATTGCACGTGACGCATTATCACAAGGTCGACGTGCTGGCCCGCCAGGATGAACTGGCTGCCGGTGGCGCGCGGGGGACGTTGGGGGATTTGCTGACCATTCCGCTCCTGGGCGGCCGAAACCTTAGCGAGGACGAGATCGCCCGCGAGATCGAGAACAACGCGCAGGGCATTCTTGGATACGTGGTGCGCTGGGTTGATCAGGGTGTTGGCTGTTCGAAAGTGCCGGATATCAACGATGTCGGTCTGATGGAGGATCGCGCGACTTGTCGGATTTCATCTCAGGCGCTGGCCAACTGGTTGCACCATGATGTTGTCTCGGAAGGGCAGGTCATGGCTGCGATGCAAAAAATGGCCGCTGTGGTGGATCGCCAGAACGAAAATGACGCAGACTATCGCCCGTTGGCACCCGGTTTCGACGGAATTGCTTTCCAAGCGGCCTGTGATCTGGTCTTCAAGGGGCGCGTGCAACCCTCGGGGTATACCGAGCCGGTCCTGCATGCCCGCCGGTTGGAACTGAAAGCCAGCCTTTAAACCAACAGGAACGATAGGACACGATATGGGAGTTTCCCTCCGCAAAGCCCGCACCATCATCCGAAAGACCCTTGAGAAGGGGCACGAAATGGAGCTGAAACCCCTTTCCGTCGTCGTTCTTGATGCAGGCGGTCACGTGATCGCATTTGAACGCGAAGACGACGCGGCCCCCGGTCGGTTCGCAATTGCGCATGGCAAGGCCTATGGCTCGGTGATGCTTGGCATGGCTGGCACCGCGCAGATGCAGCGGGCCGAAGCGCAGGCCTATTTCATGGCCGCTGTGAATGGCGTCTATGGCGGGCAGGTCGTGCCAGTTCCGGGTGGTGTGTTGCTGCGCGACAAAAAGGGCGCAGTTATCGGTGCGGTCGGCGTGACCGGCGATACGTCCGACAATGATGCCGCAGCGGCATTGGCCGGGATCGAAACTGCCGGCCTGATTGGCGAGATCTGAACCTGATGACTGTCGGAGAGCCTTTTGGGCTCTCCGACCCAATGCGATGTTTGTGCAAAGCCACAAAAACGGGCAATGGCCAAAGTACCAGCCAAAGCGCGATCATTTTCCAACATGTGCACAGTTGAACAAGAGCTTGCGCTGACACGCAGGGCCTGTGCTATTGCGCGCTGTTCTTGCTGTCGATAGTTTTTGGAAAGCAAACAGAAAACGCAGGAACGCAGCATGTCTCGACCCGTCGTCGGTATCATCGGCAACTCGTATTTGATGAATGATCAATATCCGACCCATGCCGGTGGGACGATGAACTCGGATGCGGTTGCCAATGTGTCGGACTGTCTGCCACTGCTGATCCCAGCCGATCCGCGCTATGTCTCGGTCGATGAGCTGCTTGAGGTCTGCGACGGGTTTCTGCTGACCGGCGGGCGCCCGAATGTCCACCCCGAGGAATACGGCGAGTCCGCGACTGAGGCCCATGGCGAATTTGACCGGGCGCGCGATGCGATCACATTGCCGCTGGTGCGGGCCTGTGTGGAACGCGGGCAGCCCTTCTTTGGCATCTGCCGAGGGTTCCAAGAAGTCAACGTGGCGATGGGCGGGACACTATACCCGGAAATCCGCGAGCTGCCGGGTCGGATGAACCACCGCATGCCGCCTGATGGGACCCTGGAAGAGAAGTTTGCCCTGCGTCATGTCGTTGCGCTGAACGAGGGCGGAGTATTCCACCGCCTGATGGGCGCGACCGAAGTGATGACGAACACCTTGCACGGGCAGGGGATCAAATCGGTTGGGCGTCGGGTAGTGATTGATGGTCAAGCCCCCGATGGAACGCCCGAGGCGATATTCATTCAGGACGCGCCCGGATTCACGTTGTCAGTGCAATGGCACCCGGAATGGGATGCTGAAAATGATCCCGTGTCACGCCCTTTGTTCAAGGCATTCGGTGCTGCTGTACATGCATGGGCAACCGGGTCGGATAGGGCGTTGGTACAACAATCCGCGTAAGTCCTGCGCCGATCCGAGAGAGAGGGTCCGGACCGGCGCAGCGCGATCAAACCAGCAGATTGAACTGATTGATCAAAGGCAGGGTGCGCGCACGTTCACCCGTCAGGTCAAAAAGGGCATTGCCAAGGGCCGGCATGGACGGGGGTGTCCCCGGTTCGCCAACGCCACCCATGTGGTGGTTGGTTTCCAGAATTTTCACTTCGGTCACCGGAGCATTGTGCATCCGCAAAGCGTCGTAGTCGGGGAAGTTGTACTGTTCGACCTCACCGTCCGCGAATGTGATCTCACCCATCACGGCCGCCGACAGGCCATAGATCATGCCGCCGAACATCTGCGCCTCGACTGTGCCGGGGTCCAGGGCCAGACCGACGTCACAGGCGATCCATGCCTTGGCGATACGGATAGTGCCGTCCTCATCGACGACCTCGATCACCTGAGCGACCGGCGTGCCAAAGCTATAGGTCATCGCCACACCGCGCCCGACACCGTCAGGGGTTTTTCCGGTCCAGCCGGACATCTCTTTCACGGCTTGTAGGCAGCCTGCCGATGGCGCGTGCTCGGCTTTGGCCAATTCCAATCGGAACTCCAGCGGGTCACGACCTGCGGCATGGGCCATCTCGTCCATGAATGTCTCATGGAAGAATCCATTTTGGCTGTTCCCGACTGAACGCCAGAAGCCGACGGGAATATCCAGATCGGCGATGTGCCCGCTCATGCGATAGTTGGGCACCGCGTAGGGTTGGTTAAAGAATCCTTCGACCAGCACTTTGTCAGGGCCACCAGCCGGCAAGCCGGTATAGCGCTGAACCGCTTGTTGCGTGCAGGATTGCGCTGCGACCTTGCCGTCAATCAGAACGGCTTGACCGTCTTTGACAGCACCGCGCATACGGGCCATCGCACCGGGGCGATAGTAGTCGTGGCGCATGTCTTCTTCTCGGCTCCAGGTGGTCTGGACAGGAACGCCGGGCATGGCCATCGCGACCTTTGTGGCGATCTCGCCAAAGTCCAGCTCACCCCGGCGGCCAAATCCCCCACCCAGATAGGTGGTGTGGATTTGAACGGCCTCTTTGTCCAGGTTGGCCGTGTTGGCCGCCCGTATTTGGACAAGCGTCGGGGCCTGATTGCCACACCACAGTTCCAGCGCCGAGCCTGTGAACAGCGCGGTGGCGTTCATCGGCTCCATTGTAGAATGGGCCAGATAGGGCACCGTATATTCGGCCGTGATTTCGGTGGCGCCGTCGGGCAGAGTGTCAACATCCCCGTCATCGCGCATGGTCGAATTGGGGGGCGCGTCGAATGCATTGGCAATTTCGGTGAAAATGGCGTCGGTTTCCGGCGGGTAGGGGGCGTCGCCCCAATCTACGTTAATCGCCTCGACTGCCTGAATGGCCAGCCATGTGTTGGTGGCAATCACAGCCACGCCGTTGCCCAGATCAACCACCTTTTCCACGCCGGGCATTTGCTCAGCCGCGCTGGCGTCAAAGCCTTTCACCTCGCCGCCCAGCTTGGGATTGATGCGGACCGAGGCGAATTTCAGACCCTCGGGGCGCACATCGATCCCAAACTCAGCCGTTCCGGTGGATTTGCCGACCACATCCACACGCGGCAAGTTCCGCCCCAGCAAGCGCCAGTTGGACGGATCGCGCAATTCGACTTCCGGCGGTTCAATCTGACCGGCAGCCTCGGCAAGCTCAGTATACGGAATGCGCGTCCCATCCGGCGCGATTACAGCACCGTTTTCGGTCTTCAGTTGCGCACGATCCACGCCCAGACGGTTGGCAGCGGCCTGTTTCAGCGTTTCGCGCGCGGTCGCACCCGCTTCGCGCATACGCTCGAAGCCATCTTTCATCGAGGTCGAACCACCGGTCACCTGCAAGCTCAGCGTCCTGCCAAGAACGCCCAGAGCCTCACCCAGATTGTGCTGGAAGTCCGAGATGTCATAACCCTTGTTCGGCAATCCCTCACCAACTAGGGCCGAGTTGTAATAGGCCGCTGCTGCGGGGCCGTGCAGAACGCGGATCTGGTCCAGTTCCACATCCAGTTCTTCGGCGATCAAGGCTGCCCAAGTGGTCCTGACGCCTTGCCCCATCTCGGCGCGAGGGGCGAACAGCGTGACGCCTTGCTGATCAATCAGAACAAAAGGGCTGAGCGCGGTTTCGCCCTTAGCCGGCTTCAGCGGATTGGCGGCCGGGCGGCTGACGTAATACGCCCCGAATGCCACGCCGCCGACAATCGCGGCCGAGCCGATCAGGAACGTACGACGGAGGATTTTTCCAACAGATGCCATCGTTTATGCCTCTTTCAGCTTGGATGCAGCGTCGTGGATTGCCGCCCGGATACGAGGGTAAGTGCCACAACGGCACAGGTTACCCTGCATCGCATCGTCGATATCGGTATCCGAAGGCGCAGGGTTCTCGGCCAGCAGCGCTGCGGCCTGCATGATCTGGCCCGATTGGCAGTAACCACATTGCGCCACTTGATGATCGACCCAGGCCTGCTGGATCGCGGCCATCGCGCCCGGGGTGCCAATGCCTTCGATCGTGGTCACTTCGCCCCATACATCCGACAGCGCCACTTGGCATGAGCGTACCGCCTCGCCGTCAATATGAACGGTGCATGCCCCACAGGCGGCCACGCCGCAGCCGAATTTGGTGCCAGTCAAGCCGACCTCATCCCGTAGAACCCAAAGCAGGGGGACGTCATCGGGCAGGTCAACCTGATGTTGCGTTCCGTTAATCTTCAAGTCGGTCGCCATGGCACACCTCGTGTAACTGGTTTCTGACATAATTGTTTAAATGTGTCATTGTGTCAATTGACAAAATGAACAGAGAATGTCAGAGATTTAAAGATGGCAGATTCAGCAGAAGATTCACGACAGCAGGCGATCCTGAATTCGGCCTTTCAGGCCTTTGCCACCTATGGACTCCGAAAAACCTCAATGGATGATATAGCGCGGGGCGCGGGGATGTCCCGGCCCGCCGTTTATCTGCATTTCAAGAACAAAGAGGCGATCGTCACGAAGCTGACCGAACGCTACTATGCAGAGAAAATCACCGCAGTCGCTGCGGCGCTGACCGCGTCGGGGCCGGTTTCAGATGTATTGAAGCGCGCAGTGCAAGCACAGACCGAGGGGATGACGATCATCCTCGCATCCCCCCACGGGCTTGAAATGTTGGATACGACCAAGTCCATGTCGTCAGACATCATCTCGCAGGGTGAGGCCGAACTGGCCCGACTGTATTCCGGGTGGCTGTCGTGTGAAGCCAAAGCCGGACGCGTCGCGCTGCTGGCGGATGCAGATGAGACGGCCAAGACGATAACCGCCACCCTTAAGGGGCTGAAGGCGAGTGCTATCGGTGCGGAGGAGTACGAAACCCGTGTTGCCCAGTTTGCCGCATTGATCGGGGCGGGGCTAGAAGTCAGGTAACGCGCTGGCGCACCTTGAATTCTGGTGCGTCCCACAGGCGGTTCTGCATGATGTCCGCCAAGATTTCGACTGCATTTTCAACATCCTGCTCATCAATGTACAGCGGCGTGAAGCCAAACCGCATGATGTCAGGCGCGCGGAAGTCTCCGATCACACCGTGGGCAATCAGGGCCTGCATGGCGGCATAGCCGTCGGCAAATCGGAAAGACACCTGACTACCGCGCTGGGCAGGATCACGCGGGCTTGCCAGTTGCAAATCGGGGCAGGCGGCCTCGACACGTTTGATGAACAACTCGGTCAATTCAATGGATTTGGTCCGTACGTCCTGCATGTCAGCCATATCCCATATGTCCATCGCCGCGGATAGGGCGACCATCTGAAGGATCGGAGGCGTACCGACACGCATTCTTTCGATCCCGTTGCCGGCGCGATAGTCCAGATCAAAGGCAAAAGGCGACTCGTGGCCCAACCACCCGGACAAAGCGGGGCGCACCTGTTCCGTCAGGCGCGGGGCGACATAGATGAATGCGGGCGCACCCGGCCCGCCGTTCAGGTATTTATAGGTGCAACCAACCGCGAAATCTGCATTGCATGCCGCCAAATTGACGGGAATCGCGCCAGCTGAATGGGCTAGGTCCCAGACTGTCACTGTACCGTTTGCATGGGCAAGTTCTGTCAGAGCTTTCATGTCGTGGATCCGGCCCGAGCGGTAATCCACCTCGGTCAGCATCAAAACGGCTACATCCTCGGTCACATTGTCAGCTACGTCTTCCGGTGCGACGACGCGCAGTTCATATTCCGGCCCGAGTGAGCGAAGCAGGCCATCCACCATGTAGAGGTCGGAAGGAAAGTTACCGTTGTCCGAAAGCACGACCTTGCGGTCCGGGCGCAATTCCAGCGCTGAAGCAACGGCCTGGTAAACCTTGATCGACAGGGTGTCACCGGTGACGATACTACCGGGTTCTGCGCCAATCAGCCGTCCGATGCGATCACCTAAACCGGTCGGCATCGCCATCCAGCCTGCCTTGTTCCAGCCGGTGATCAGCATCTGCCCCCATTCCTGAACCATCATGTCACTGACCCGATCTCCGGCAGCGCGCGGCAGCGGTCCAAGCGAATTTCCGTCCAGATAAACGACGCCTTGGGGAAGGTTGAACAGGGCTTTTGTCGCGGCAAAGTCGGTCATCGTTTTCTCATCATTGTGTGGGCAATTGTTGATGCAAAACGGCTATCTGATCCAAAAGCGGCTGTCCATCATCGAAGACCCTCTCTGCAACCATGTCCGGACGCGCGCCGATCGCACGGCTGCGACTAACTGTGATTTTGCTATTTCCAGCGAAAAGCGGTAGGTCATCGGGCAAAAGCGACACTTTGTCCCGCCCGGATATGAAAGATTGCCTGACATGCGAAAAATCGACGTCCCTCCGGTGTGGTTGCTGGGCTTTGCGGTGCTGGCATGGCTGCAGGCGCGGCATATGCCGATGGGGCTGTCGCTCGACAATGGGTTTGTCGATTTGCTCAGCGGTGTTCTGATCGGCGGCGGCATCATCCTGATCGTCCTGGCCGCGGCCGAGTTTCGCCGTCATCGCACCACGATCATTCCGCATGAAACGCCTACATCGCTGGTGCAATCCGGGATCTTCAAGCGTAGCCGAAACCCCATATACGTTGGCGATGTGCTGATCTTAGCCGGCCTGATCCTGCGGTTTGATGCCATAGCGTCATTGGTTCTGATTCCAATATTTGTATGGCTTCTGGAGCGTCGTTTCATCGTGCCAGAAGAGGACAGAATGCGCAGAACTTTTCGCGCCGACTTTGCCCGATATGAACGCCAAACCCGCCGATGGATATGAGGTGATGTGGTAATGACACAACGTAATAATGCTGCGCTTGCGAAATAATGTTGCGCAGGATACACCTTTGCTTAACAAACAATACCGACCACCCGCTCGGTCAGAGTGAAAATTAGGGGGACTGCCAGTGAAGATAGGCACACCGAGAGAGACTTATGACGGTGAAAACCGTGTTGCGATGACGCCAGAGTCAGCGTTGCAGCTTCAGAAGTTGGGCTATGAATGTCTAATTGAGAAGGGTGCTGGTGCTGCGGCTGGATTTTCGGATGC